>JACOUI010000055.1 GCA_016177915.1 Planctomycetia bacterium | reverse complement strand
GGCGCCGGCGGCGCTTTCAGTTGACGGCGCCCAACGCACGGCTGGCGCTGGTGCGGCAGCGGGTGACCGTGTGCGAGCAGTTGGACGGCACGATCTGCTTGCTGTACCGTGGGCACGAGCTGGAATGGCGGGAACTGCCGGTGGCCGCGGAGCCAGCGGCATCGTCCCGGCCTCTTATTGACAAGGGCCAGGTTGGCAACCGTCCGACGGGCTTAGCCCGGTTTATTCATGGAGAGTGTGGATTCCGACGTACGTCCAGGGAGCTGCCCGACGCGGGCCAGGTTGGCAACCGTCCGACGGGCTTAGGTCGCGTGGGGCTTCGTCCGGCGGCGGACCACCCGTGGCGTCACGACGCCGTGGGCCGCCGGCGGCGAACCGCCCGCCCGCCTTGCTCAGCTTCGGTCGCTACGCTCCCTGCGCTGAGCAAGGCGGGGCGGGCGGTCTAAGGCAGTGGTGCTTACTTAATCCAAGGGGACATTTCTAATGCGCCGAAGATGGGGACATTTCTATTGGGTCCTAACAAGTGCGCTCCAAAGCTTGACACGGCCGTAGGAGCGGAACTAAGCTGCCCTTGCATTTCCGCTTGTTTTCGTCTTCGTTTTTTCAGTCCTTTCATGACGGGGGCCCGAACATGATCGCCACACGTGCTCTGCGGCGCGGCTTCACCCTGGTGGAGCTGCTGGTCGTCATCGCCATCATTGGGATTCTGATCTCACTTCTGCTGCCCGCGGTGCAAGCGGCGCGCGAGGCCGGCCGGCGCGTCGCGTGCCAGAACAACCTGCACCAGTTGGGGCTGGCGTTCCACCACTACCACGACACCTACAACGCGTTTCCTGAGGCCTACACGCTCTCGATCAGCCCGCTCAACAGCCACGCCTGGGGCCCGAAGATCCTGCCCTTTATGGAGGAGTCGGCGCTGTCGAGCATTTACAACCTGAACGTGCCGTTCCTGGTGCCGCAAAACCAGGCCGTCGTGCGGACGCGGCTGCCGGTGTTTATCTGCCCCACACGCGGCAACGTCGCCGTGGTGTACACGTCCACGCTGCCGGGCGGGGCGGTTCCGGGCCTGCCGACGCTGAGGTGGCAGGCGTTTCCGTCGGATTACGGCGTGCAGAGCGGCGTGCTGGGAAGGTTCTGGGACGTCTTCGTGCAAGTGCCGGCCGACCGCCACGGGGCCCTGCAGGCTAACCAGCAGATCGTAATGGGCCAGATCCTCGACGGCACGAGCAACACGATCCTCCTGGCGGAGATCGCCGGCCGGAACGCCGTGTGGCGGACTGGCGGACTGGTCTCGCTGACCGGCAACCAGGGCGGCGGCTGGGGCGACCCGATCAACGGCGAAAACTGGGTCGCCGGCTCGCTGTTTGACGGGACCGGGTCCACCGGGCCGTGCGTGATCAACTGCACGAACCTCTCGGGACGCGGGATTTGGGCCTTCCACCCTGCCGGTGCCAACGTCGTGCTCTGCGACGCCTCGGTGCATCACCTCAAGCAGTCGATGTCCAACAAGACGTACGCGCTGATGGTCGTGCGGCACGACCGCTCGCCGTTTCCGGAAGCATTCTAGGCACAGGACGTGGAACAAGCGTGCGGGTCCAGGGGGCGATTGCGGCGGGCCGTGCTGGCGGCGCTTGCCCCGGTCGTTTGTTGCCTGAGCTCCTGCGGCGGGAGCGACCGGCTGCCCGTCTTTCCCGTCACCGGCGAGCTGTTCGTCGACGGCCAGCCCGCCTTCGAGGCCTTCGTCTACCTGCACGCGGTGAAGGAGGATTCCGAGCACCTGATGCAGCCCTACGGCCAGGTGGACAAGGACGGGAAGTTCGCCATCGCCACGTACGTCTCGGGCGACGGGGCGCCCCCGGGCGAGTACATCCTCACGATCGAATGGCTCACGTTCCAGCCGTTTGGGAATCAATGGGGCGGTCCAGACAAGCTCGGCGACAAATACAGCGACCCGACGAAGTCCGAGCTGCGCGTGACCGTCAAAGAGGAAGCCACGCAGATCCCCCGAATTTCGCTGACGAAATAAGGACGTCGGTCGGAACGGCGGGCGGTGGGGCGTCCGCTCCCGGTGCGTCGCGGATCGCGCCGCGCGGATCGCCCGCACGGGGCTTGGAAAACCCGCCCGGCGACGCTAACTTTTCTGGGGAGCGCCGCGCGGCGCTTCTTTTGCGGCGATTGTTTGCCGGGCGATTTCGTCCGCCTGGCGGCACGGGAGAGGATTGCTTGTGGACCTGCCGGTTCGTTGCAGCGATTGCACTTGTGAGAACGCAGCTATGACCGTATTGCACTCGGGCAGCACGCCCAAGTACGCCGAAGGCTGGGAAAGCATCTTCAGCGGCGGGAAAAAGTCCGCGGGGTCGAAGGCCGCCGCCCGGCCCGGCGGAAAAAAGCCCGCCGCCCGCAAGTCCGCCAAGAAAAGCGGCGGCGCGATGAAGAGCCGCAAGAAACCGGCCAAGGCCCGCGCGTAAGGCGCGCTCACTCGGCCTTGGGAATGCCGCGTCCTTCAGGATCTTTGTCCAAGAGCGGCTCGGGCGACTTGCCGATCAGGAGTCCCGTGGGCTCCTTGTCCGCGCCGTCGTAGACGTGGAACTGCGCGCACTGGAAGCAGATCACCAGCTCACGGTCTTGCGGCCGATCGATGTTGCGCATTTCACTCCCTCCGCTTGTGAGGTTGGGCCCGCGAAAAGTGCGTTTGACCGGCCGAGCGGGTGTAGGTCAAATGGCAGAAGACACGGAAAAACGCCCGCCAAACACCTCCGATGATCCTGCTCGCCGTCGATTCGCTCGTCAAACGATTTGGCCCCGAGCCGGTCCTGGCCGGGGCCACGCTGGACGTCCGCCCCGGCGAGCGGATCAGCCTCGTCGGGCCCAACGGCACGGGAAAAACGACGCTGCTCCGCATTATCGCCGGGCTGGAGGAGCCGGACTCCGGGACGGCCGAGCTGCACCCTTCCTGCGCCGTTGGCTTCTTGCAACAGCACGCGGAATTCGCCGCAGGCGAGACGGTGTGGCAGGTCGCCCGGCAGGGGCTTGCCGATCTCGTCGACATGTCGCACCAGGCCGAGGTGCTGGCGCACGAGATCGCCCGGTCGCCCAACCCGGAAGACCGACGCCGCCTGGCGGCGCGGTTCGATCGCGTGCAGCACGTCCTTCAGCTTCGCGGCGGGTTCAACGTCGATCATCAGATCGAGCGCGTGCTCTTCGGCGTGGGCCTTTCCGAGGCGTGCTACGAGCAACCGGCCCGCCAGCTCAGCGGCGGCCAGCAGAACCGTCTCTTGTTGGCGCGGCTGCTTCTGGCGTCGCCGGACCTGTTGCTGCTGGATGAACCTTCCAACCATCTGGATTTGGAGGGCACGCAGTGGCTGGAAGAGTTTCTCGTCGAGACGGAAAAGACGCTGATCGTCGTCAGCCACGACCGGTATTTCCTCGACGCCGTCGCCACGCGCACGCTCGAGCTGTTTCAGGGCACGATCGAGTCGTATCCCGGCAACTTCACGGCCTACTGGCGTCAAAAGGAGGAGCGGCTGCTGGTGCAGGAGCGGACCTATGAGAAGCAGCGGGACGAGATCGAGAAAATGGAGGAGTTCGTCCGCCGCAACCACTATGGCCAGAAACACGCCCAGGCCCAGGACCGCAAGAAGCGGCTGGAGAAAATCGATCGCGTGGCGGCGCCGCGGAAAATCGCCGGCCCGCCCATGTCGTTCCCCGCCGCCAGCCGCACGGGCGACGTCGTCTGCCGCGCCCTGTCGCTGGCCAAGGCCTTCGACCGCCCGCTCTTTTCCGATCTGTCGTTTGAAATTCCGCGCGGCCAGCGCTGGGGGATGTTGGGCCCGAACGCCTCGGGCAAGACGACGCTCTTAAGGTGCATCGTGGGCGAGATCGAGCCGGACGCCGGAGCGGTGAAGCTCGCGGCCGGCGTCCGCATGGGTTATCTCGACCAGGTCCTGGCGCTCGTCGATTCGGAGCAGCCGGCGGTCGAGGCCGTTCGCCCCGCGACGCCCCCCAGCGAGAAGCCCAGGGAATTCAACGAGCAGCAGCGGCGTGACCTGTTGGCGAAGTTCGGCGTGACGGACGACACGGTCTTCCAAAGCGTGAAAACGCTCAGCGGCGGCGAGCGCAGCCGCACCGGCCTGGCGCGGTTGGCGGCGCAGGAGGCGAACTTTTTGGTCCTCGACGAGCCGACGAACCACTTGGACATCTGGGCCCGCGACGCGCTGGAACAAGCGCTCCTCAAGTTCGACGGCACCGTGCTGCTCGTCAGCCACGACCGGTACTTCTTGAATCGCGTCGTCGATCACATGCTCGTGGTCGAGGGCGATCGCTTCCGGGTCATCGAGGGGAACTACGACGACTATCTGGCGTTTCTGCGGCTGAGAAAAGAGACGATGGCGACCGCGGCGCCGAGCGACAACGGCGCGTCGGATGAAGCCCGCGCGCCTTCGCCTTCGGCCCGCCGGGATCAGCCGGCGCGGCGCAAGCGGCGGTTTCCCTACCGCAAGCTGCCCGACCTCGAACACGACATCCTCGCGCACGAGTTTCAGATTGAGGAGCTGCACGCGGCATTGGCCGACCCGGCGAACCTTCGCGACGGCCAGCGCGTCAAATCCTTGCGGGCGCAGCTCGACGAGGTGCAGGCGGCGCTCAAGGCGCTGTACGAGCATTGGGAGGAGGCGGTAGAGTTTGAATGACGCCCCTCCCATTCGACGTTCGGGCATTCCCATGACCGCCACTGAGCCGCACCGCCAGTTCGCCACGGAAATCGTCCAGACGCTGCGCGAGCACGGCTACGAGGCCTACTTTGCCGGCGGGTGCGTCCGCGATCTGCTGCTGGGCATCGCGCCCAAGGATTTCGACGTGGCCACGAGCGCCCGGCCGGAAGAGGTCCGGCGGCTGTTTGGGGCCAAGCGCACGCTGGCCGTCGGGGCCGCGTTCGGCGTGATCGTCGTCGTGGGACGCAGGGAACAGGGCCAGGTCGAGGTGGCCACGTTCCGCAGCGACGCCGACTACGCCGACGGCCGCCGACCCACCGCCGTCCGCTACACGACCGCCCGCGAAGACGTCCTCCGCCGCGACTTCACGATCAACGGCATGCTCTACGACCCGATCGACGAGCGCGTGCTGGATTTCGTCGGCGGGCAGGAGGACCTGAAGCGGGGGGTCATGCGGGCGATCGGCGACCCGGCCGCGCGCTTCGGCGAGGACAAGCTGCGGATGCTGCGGGCGGTGCGCTTCGCCGCCCGGTTCGGCTTTCAGCTCGACGAAACGACCGAGGCGGCGATCCACGCCGAAGCGGCCGCGATCGCCATAGTCTCGGCCGAGCGGATCACGCAGGAGTTTCGCGCGATGCTCGTCCACACCAGCCGCCGCCGGGCGATGGAGCTGTGCGAGCAGACCGGCCTTTTGCAGGTGGTCTTGCCGGAGCTGGCGAAGGTCGTTGAAAACAAGGCGTTGTGGGAACACACGCTCGACGTGCTCGCGCGCCTGCGGGAGCCGGCGTTTCCGCTGGCGCTTGCGACGCTGCTGCACGAGATTGGCAGCGGCGAGAAGGAAAAGGTGGGCAGTGCCCACCCTACGCTCGAGCAAGTCGGGCAGCGGTGGCGGCTATCGAACAAGGAACTCGACTCGCTGATCTGGCTCGTCGAGAACCATAAGGCGCTGCGCAGCGCGCGGAGCGCCTCCTGGCCGCGCGTCCAGCGGATGCTGATTACGCCGGGCATCTTCGAGCTTTTGGACCTGCACGAGGCGGACCTTTTGTCGCTGGGCCTGCCGACGGACGATGTGGCCTGGTGCCGCGGGCAGCTTCGCCGCCCGCCGGCCGAACTCGATCCCCCGCCGCTCATCACGGGCGACGACCTGGCCGCGCATGGCATCCCGCCGGGAAAAATCTATCAGCGCCTGCTCGAGGCCGTCCGCGACGCCCAGTTGGAGAAGCGCATTTGCACGCGCGCCGAAGCCCTCGCGCTCGCCGACCGCCTCCGCACGTAATGACATGGCCCTTACGTCGTGTCTTGGCCCCAACGGGGCCAGACTCGACAGCCCAGGGCGCAGCCCTGGGGATCGGGTCGACACCAAACCGTCTGTAGCCCCAACGGGGCGTAACGGCACCACGCATCGCGCCGCATCCGCGCCCACCGACCGCAATCGGCGATCCATCGCTGGCGGCCCTCGTGTTTCCCCAGGGCGCAGCTCTGGGGACCGCGCCGGACGGCGAAATCACTCCTCCACACCGCGCCTCTGCCCCGCCGCAGGCTTGTACACCACCACAAACGCCCCGCTTCCCTCTTGATGGTCCGGTTTTTTACCGCCGCCCTCGTCGATCCCGTTGTCGCCGGGCGGGTAGATCATGAAGCCCGCCTCGCCGTGCGGCTTGAAAATGAGCGGCAGACCCGACCAGAAACACCTCGGCACTTCGCGCAGGCCGTCGTCCAGCACGTCGGAGGGGTTTTCGGGCAGCTTGCCGTGCTGCCGGTAATACCGATCGACGCGCAGGCCAAGCCGGGCGCAGGCGACTCGCTGACGATGGGACAGGCCGGCGTTCCGCATGGAACTCAACTCAGGCACGATGTGATTCGACAGCTTGTATGGATCGCCTTGCTGAGCGAATACCAGGAACTCGTCCTTCAACTCCTGTTGACGCAGTCGACCAGCGGGACCGCCGACGTCCACGTTGTCAGCCACGTGCCGCATGTGACGCAGGATGAAGGCCTGCTGCTTCATGAGATCGCGCCGGCCAAGAAAACTCTTGGACCAATCGACTGCCTCACTCGAGAGCAGTTCACGAAGATAATCGGCATTCTCGATGGCCGTTAGACATGCGGCCCGTTCACCGAGGACGCACTGGCGCAGGCTCAGCGACGACGCCATCTCGTCGAGGCGATCGTCCAACCGGGAGAACTCGGCATCCGTCAGATCGTATTTCGCTACGAGTAGTCCCAGCGCATTCGTCGCGTGTCCATCGCCGCTAATTCGCTGGATCTGCGCTACGGCCGTTGGTTCATCATGCAGCAACTCGCTGGCATCGTACATGGTTTTGATGACTTCGATGCACGTTGAGAAATCGCCGCGTAAATACGCCACGTCGAATTCGGCGCGGCGGAGTCGGTTCAAAGCCCATGCGCCGTAGAGATCGGCGAGAGGCACGTCGAGTGGCGCAAGTGTGGTGTAGTCGATCGGGAATTGGCAGCGAGGCTTCTTCAGCGCCTCGCGCACGATTGCGAGCGATTCACGATTGACCTCCACCAGCTCCGCGAGTTGCTTCAGGTCCCGTTGGATGGTACCTTCGTGGCCTCCGTAACGTAGGATGTCATCCAGCTCGTCCAACGTCTTCACCACGTCCCAGTTGCGATCGGTGTATGCGCTCCGCCGATACGCCTCCATCAACTGCATCGCCCCGTTTTCCTCCGGCGGGATCGGCGGCGGCGCAAGGTCGGAAAACCAGACCGGCTCGCCCCGCGCCCGCGACTCGGCAATCTCCGACCGCAGCTCGGACCACGCCTGCGCATACCAGGCCGCGAAAACGCCGGCGACCGCGAGTCCCGCGACCAAAAGCGACAGGATCGCGTAGGCCCACCAGGGAAGCCGGCAGCGCTTGCGAAGCGGCAGCGATCGCTCCGGCTTGGTGGCCGGTGCGTCAGCGCTTGTTTCGATGTCAACCATGCGATGCCCCGGATCACAACGATCGTGCGGCCAATTCAAGCGTATCCGCTGGGCGTTGCGAAGTCACGCCACGCCTTGCCGTCCCTGCCGCAAATCACTTGCGTGGCGCAGCCCACTTCGCCGCGGCCCCGCGTTTGCCTGCGTCCGCCCACCGAATTACAATCCGTTTCCGCGATCGCACGACGCATCGCTTGAACCACTCGTTCGCTCGCTGCACCGTTCCATGCCCAACGCCCCCAACATGGTCGTCGCCCAGAGCGGCGGGCCTAGCCCGGTCATCAACAGCAGCCTCCGCGGCATCATCGAGGCGGCGCGCGACCTGGGCCAGATCGGAACCGTCTACGGCGGAAGGCACGGCATCGAGGGCGTGCTCCAGGAAGAGCTTCTGGACCTGTCGGCGCAGTCGCCCGAGGAAGTCGCCCTCCTCCGCGTCACGCCCGCCGCCGGCTCCATCGGCACCTGCCGCTACAAGCTCCGCCCCGAACAAAAGGAGGACTTCCAGCGGGCGATCGACGTCTTCCGCGCTCACAGCGTCGGCTATTTCCTCTACATCGGCGGCAACGACTCGATGGACACGGCCAGCAAGGTGGCCCAGTTTGCGCAGCAGCAAGGGCTGGACCTCGTGGCCGTCGGCGTCCCCAAGACGATCGACAACGACGTGGGCGACGGCGAGTTCCGCCTCATCGACCACACGCCCGGCTACGGCTCGACGGCCAAATACTGGACGCACCTCGTGCAGTTTGCCAACGAGGAGAACGCCGGATCCTCGCCGGCCGATCCCGTGCTCGTCATGCAGGCGATGGGCCGCAAGATCGGCTTCATCCCCGCCGCAGCGCGCCTGGCTGATCCGGCCCGCGAGCTGCCGCTCCTGATCTACCTGGCCGAAGGCCCTTGCTCGCTGGCGCAGCTTGCCGACCAGGTGAACGACCAGCTCCAAAAGCACGGCCGGTGCCTGGTCGTCGTCAGCGAGGGTTTCGACGTGGGCGACCTGGGCGTCCTGCGCGATTCGTTCGGCCACGTGCAGTTCAGCTCCAGCCAGACGACCGTCGCCCAGGTCGTCGTCAACTATCTCAACAAGGTCGGCCTGGCCGCGAAGGGGGCGGCGCGGGCGAACGTGCCCGGCACCGACCAGCGGCATTCGATGGCCTACGCCTCGACCGTCGACCTCGACGAAGCCTATCGCTGCGGCCAGCAGGCGGCGCTCCTGGCGGCCCAGGGCGAAAGCGGCTACATGGCCACGATCCTCCGTGATCCGGGACCGATCTATCACGTGCGGTACGACAAGGTGCCGCTGGCGGAGGTCGCCCTCAGCGAGCGGAAGTTCCCGGCCCAATGGATCGCGCCGAGCGGGACGGACGTGACCGACGATTTTGTGCGCTACGCGCGGCCCTTGATCGGCGAAGAGATGCTGACGCTGCCGATGGTCGGCGGCCGCGTGCGGATGACGCGCTTCGCGCCGATTTATGCTTCGCAGAAGCTGCCGCGCTACGTGCCGCAGGCGGATAGGAAGTAGTGGTTAGTGACTAGTGGCTGGTAGCTCGTGCAGGCCACTAACCACTAACCACTAGCCACTAGCCACTAGCCTCTCCCTCATGCTCACCCCCTCCCACGATTTCCTCGTCGGCATCGACTCCGACGGCTGCGCCTTCGACACGATGGAGCTGAAGCACAAGGAGTGCTTCATCCCCTGCACGATCAACCACTACAAACTCCAGGCCGTCAGCAAGTACGCCCGCGAGGCGGCGGAGTTTGTGAACCTGTACTCCAAGGACCGCGGCGCGAACCGGTTTCCGGCGCTCATCAAGATGCTCAAGCTGCTGCGCGACCGGGCGGAGGTCCGAGCGCGGGGCGTAGAGGTGCGGATTCCCGCCGGGCTTGAGGAGTGGATCCAGCGCGAGACGCGCCTCGGCAACCCGGCGCTGCAAGAGGCCGTCAGCAAGACGGGCGACCCCGACCTGGCGCAGGCGCTGGCCTGGTCGAAGGACGTGAACGCGACGATCGGCCGCGTGGTCCGCGGCTGCCCCCCCTTCCCCTTCGTGCGCGAATGCCTGGAGAAGCTAAAGGGCAAGGCCGATTTGCTCGTGGTCTCGGCCACGCCCGGCGAGGCCCTCAAGCGCGAGTGGCAAGAGCACGGCATCGCGCAGCACGTGGCGGCGATCTGCGGCCAGGAGACCGGGACGAAGAAGGAAATCCTGGCCGTCGCCAAAGAGTATGCTCCGGGCAAGGTGTTGATGGTGGGCGACGCGCCGGGCGACTTTCAGGCCGCGCGGGCCAACGGCACGCTCTTTTTCCCGATCAACCCCGGCGCGGAGGAGGCAAGCTGGCAGCGGCTTTACGAGGAGGGGCTGGATCGGTTCCTGTCGGGGACGTTCGGGGGGGAGTACGAGAAGAAGCTGATCGAGGAATTCGATCGGCGGTTGCCGGAGCATCCGTCGTGGAAGAGAATGGGACGCGGATGACATCCGTGTCCCATCCCTCGTGCCCCCATGCGATCCATTCTCGTTATCGGCGTCGCGTTCGCCATCGCTGTGCCTTCCGCCGCGCGGGCCGACGACGTCGCCGCCCAGGTGCTTTCCCTCCTCAAAGAAAAGTGCTTCGCCTGCCACGGCGACGATCCCAAGAAGATCGAAAGCAAGCTCAATCTCAAAAGCCGCGAGGGAATGCTCAAAGGCGGCGAAAGCGGCGAGCCGGCCCTCGCGCCCGGCACGCCCGACGAGAGCCGCCTCTTCCTCGCCGTCACGCGGAAGGACAAAGACCTCGTCATGCCGCCCAAGGAGAACGACCGGCTCTCGGCGGAGCAGGTCGAGCTTTTGCGGCGCTGGATCGCCGCGGGGGCCCCCTGGCCGGAAACGTCGCGCCCCCCTGCGAGCGAAGCGTGGTCGTCGAAGGAGGGGGTGATCGTAAAAACAAGCGGCGGCCAGTCGCCCGAATGGACGAACCGCAAATACCAGCCGGCCGACATTTGGGCCTATCAGCCGATCCGCCGCCCCGCGGTCCCGAAGGACACGATTGACGTGTCACGCGTCACCAGCGCGATCGATGCCTTCATCCAGGCGAAGCTGAAAGAACGGGGCATCACGCGGCTCGCAACACAGGCCGACAAAAGCGCGCTCATCCGCCGCGCGACGATCGACCTGACCGGGCTGCCGCCCGCGCCCGAGGAGGTCGAGGCCTTCGTACGCGACGACGCCGCAGACGCCTTCGATCGGCTCATCGACCGGCTGCTCGACAGCCCCCACTACGGCGAGCAGCAAGCGCGGCACTGGCTGGACGTCGTGCGGTACGCCGACACCAGCGGCTTCTCCAACGACTTCGAGCGGCCCAATGCCTGGCGCTACCGCGACTACGTCGTCCGCAGCTTCAACCAGGACAAGCCGTTCGACCGCTTCATCGTCGAGCAGATCGCCGGCGACGAGCTCGATCCCAGCGACCCGGAAATGCTCATCGCCGCGGGCTTTCTGCGGATGGGTCCGTGGGAGCACACCGGCATGACCGTGGCGGCCGTGACGCGGCAGCAGTGGCTCGACGACGTGACGCACAGCGTGGGCGTGACGTTTCTGGGCCAGGCCCTGCGCTGCGCCCAGTGCCACGACCACAAGTTCGATCCCGTCCCGACGCGCGACTATTACAGCCTCCAGGCCGTCTTCGCCACGACGCACTTCGCCGAGCGGGAGGCGCCGTTCCTCGACGTCGAGAACACGGGCAATTTCGCGGCGGCGCGGGCGGCCGTCGAGCAGCGCCTGGAGCAAGTCAAGTCGCTCCAGGCCGCGCTGCGAAAAAAGAACGAAGACGCGATCGCCGCCTTTCTCGCCGAGCGCGCCGTGAAATCGCTCGACGAATTGCCCCTCGACCAGCGCCCCAAGACCGACTACCTGGGCGGGACGTTCGGCCTGTCGAAGTCCGACCTCAGCCTGCGCAAGGTCTACCAGAAGTCGACGCAGTACCTGGAGCGGGAGCTGAACCGTTTCGAGCCGCACGCGCTGTCCGTCTACTCCGGGGCGGACAACAAGTACACGTCGGTCAAAGCCGTCAACCCGCTCCCGCAACGCCGGGACGGGCCGCCGACCGTCGTCCACGTGCTGACGCGCGGGTCGCTTCAGTCGCCGGGCGAGGCAGTGACGCCGGGCGTGCTCAGTGCCATGGCGCTGGCCGCCAGCGAGGACGCCCAAAGCTCCTCGCCAGTCCTTCCCGATGCCACTGACGGCCGGCGGCTGGCCCTCGCGCGGTGGATCGCCAGCCCGCAGAATACGTTGGCGGCGCGGGTCATCGTGAACCGCGTCTGGCAGCAGCATTTCGGCACGGGCCTCGTGGCCACGCCCAACAATTTCGGCAAGATGGGCGCTCGGCCGTCGCACCCGGAGCTGCTCGACTGGCTGGCGACGTGGTTCATCGACGAAGGCTGGTCCATCAAGAAGTTGCACCGGCTGATGATGGCGTCGTCGACGTACCGGCAGTCCGGCACGCACGCTGACATCGAGAAGCTGCGCCAGGTCGATCCGAAAAACTCACTTTTGGCGTATTTCCCGCCGCGCCGGCTGGCGGCCGAGGAGCTGCGCGACGCGATGCTGGCCGCGAGCGGCGAACTCAACCGCGAGCGGGGCGGGCCGGGAGTTTTTCCGGAGATCAACTGGGAGGTGGCCCTCCAGCCGCGGCACATCATGGGCTCAGTGGCGCCGGCGTATCTGCCCTCGCGGACGCCGCGGGAGCGGAACCGTCGGACCATTTATGCGTTTCGCCTGAGGACGTTGGCCGATCCGCTGCTGGAGGTTTTCAACCGCCCGCTCAGCGAGGTTTCGTGCGATCGGCGGGACGAGACGACCGTCACGCCGCAGGTGTTCGCGCTTTTCAACAGCCCCTTCGCGCATGGCCGGGCGCTGGCCTTTGCTGCGTCGCTGCAGAAGGACGAGGCCACTTTGGAGGGCCGGATTGAGCGGGCGTTCTCCTTGGTCTATGGCCGGGCGCCGTCGGCCGACGAGAACGCTGCGTGCCTTGCGCATTTTGAGCGGATGAAGGAGCATCACGCGCGGCATCGCCCGGAGCGGACGGAGCTGCCGCTTTCGGTGCGGCGGGGGATGATCGAGGAGCTGACGGGCGAGATGGTGACGTGGGAGGAGGAATTGACGGGGATGAAGGAGTACCAGCGCGACGTGATGCCGTGCGACGTTGGCGCCGAGACACGCGCGCTGGCGGAAGTGTGCATGGTTCTATTGAATTCGAACGAGTTCCTGTACGTCCGGTGAATGAGAATCGCCGAGCGGACGCGACGACGCGCTCTTTACGGTCGCGGCGGCCCTTGGCAGCGTCGGGCTTTAGCGCGCTTCGCAACGATCGCCGGGTAGCCGGCGCGCCAATCATGGCGAGACGCGCGAGGCGTCGGCAAGGGGACCTTTGCCCGGTGCGATGCGCTGGGGCGAGTCTTCGCCCTCCGTGACTCGCACGTGCGCGTCCACGGGGAGGGCTTCCAGAACCTGGTGTTCCCCGGAGGGCCAGAAGATCGTCAGGCGATCGACCCGCGTTGCGTCACCCAGTCCGAAGCACACCTGGCTGGGCATTTGCGACAGGAAGGTGTTGCCCGGGTACAGTTCGCGCCACAGCGTATGCGGGCCGGCTTCGAGCTTGAGCTTCGCCCCGATGCCGAGGCTATTGGAGCGTACGCCGCGCAGTGAAACCCTGAGCCAGTGCTTCTTGGGGAAGCGGTTCTCAAAGACAAAGAGCGGCCCCCCGCCCGTGTTACGCACGATCAGGTCTTCCATGCCGTCGTGGTTGAAGTCCCCCGCCACGACGCTGCGCGAGTCGCTGTCGAGGTCGGCTTTCGTCAGATGGGAAACGTCGACGAAACTGCCGTCGCGCGTGTTGAGGAGGATCCGGTTCCGCTCAAACGCGCTGAGGTTGTTGCCCTTCGATTCCCAAGGGCTTTCCATCCAGAATTCGCCGGAAGCCACATCCAGCTTGCCCATCGCGGGATGGTGGGCGAAGCAATCGAGTGGCTGTGACACGACAGCCTGCCAGATGCACCGTCAACCGTCGGGCTTGCCGCGCTGGTACGAGATGAAGCCCGCGGTCGAGTAAATGTCGAGGAGACCATCCGCGTTCAGGTCCACAAAGGCCGGCCCGTACGTCCAGCCGATCTCGCGCAGGGCCTTCTCCGCCGCCACGACTTCAAAACGTCCGTTCCCCAAGCCACGGTAGAGTTTGTTGCCGGTCGTTGCCTCGGCGATCTTCGCGTACAACGTGGGCGGGTACGCTGCGCGGTCGACGTTCGCGAGAATACGGTTTCCCGCCTTGGAATACATGTTGGCGACATAGATATCGGTATGGCCGTCGTTGTCGTAGTCGCCGGCGGCGACCCCCATCGAAAAGCCGCCGAAGATGGGGTCGAGATCTTCGTTCTGCCGGAAGGCGCCGTTGCGCTGGTTGATCAGCAGTGCGTTGCAACCGAATTCATTGATCGAAAGGATGTCCGGCCATTGGTCGTTGTTCACGTCGAGCCAAACGGCCGTAAACGCATTGCCGCCATTACCGGCGGCGCCGGCGCGGTCGGTCACGTCTTCGAACTGCCAGTTACCGACGTTTCGCCAGAGGATGTTCGAGTAGCCGAAGCCGCCGTCAATCCAGGCGCATTTCCTGGGTGGCTGTCCCGCCTGGCGGTAGGACGGCGCGTGGTGATGTGTCTCATAAAGATCGATCCGTCCGTCGCGATCGTAATCTGCCACCACGATGGCCGATGGATCTTTAATCTGCAGATTGCAGAGCGATGTCACGTCGCGAAAGCGGCGGCCACCGATATTCTCGTACACGTTGGCCTGAAGTACGATGTCCTCGTCGCCGTCGCCATCCAAGTCTGCAAGACAAGCGTGCGCACCGGGAACGTCCGGACGTGGCGGCATTCGTGGAATGCCCGCCTGGTCCGTCACGTCGAGGAAGACCCCATTCTCCGTCCCGCAGTAGAGAGTGAAACCATACGTGACATCGGTGCTGAGCAAATCAAGGTTGCCGTCCTGATCGATGTCGCCAAGATAGACTCCACCCGTTCCCCCTGGACTCTTGCCCGTTCCCCGCCAGTTGTCGTGCATTTGCCATGTGGCGATGCCCGTCGCGTCCGTCACATCGGCAAAGAGCGGCTCCTTTCCCTTTGCCGCTTGCAGGCTCTCAACGGTCGCAGACTGAATCCAACCCCGGCGAGACCCGAGGTCCTCGCCCACCGGTCCGAGCTTCAGCCTGGCGCGAAACGAGACCTCCACGAGCGCTCTGTCGCGCCGGCCGGCCAGGCGCACGCGCCAGAGGCTGCTCCACGGACCGGCGAACTCTCCCCGCCTTTGCGGACTCAGCCGCACGAGGCCGATCTCCGCCTGACAACCCCGGCTCCCCTCGTCGAGCAGCCCTCGCCACGCCAGGACTTCATCGACAAACTCCGTCGCGCCGGCCCAGCGCGCGCCGGCCGTTGGATCGCGTCTTCGGATCTCAATCACGCTGTCCGAATGGGCGGTTGTCCACTCCCCCCCGGGCAGCGATCCCTCAAACCCCTCGGCGAGAAAACTGGCCAGCGTCGCCCGATCGGCCTCCACGATCGCTTGCTTCAGCACCGGGAGGGCTTTTTGCTCCATGACAAACGCGACATGCTCCACGTCCCAAAGAAACTGCTTGTCTTCGGTGCACAGCGTCGATGTTTCTACCGGTGCAGAGACGATTTTCGGTTTGGTCGGCGAGGGAGCACTCTCGGCTGGGGGATGACTGGACGTGCGGAGGGCGGAAACGCCGTCGATCTTTCCAAGCCAGACTTTTCCGGCGAGCACTCCTCCTCCAACGAGGACGATGATTGCGACAACGGCGATCATCAGGCGGCCAGCCGCTTGTTTCTTTGCGCGGGACGACCTTGTCGGATCGTCGGGGGCCAGACCGGCCGCGTCGAGTTTCGACATCGCAGAGCTTCCGTCGAAGTGCGTTTGAAGAAAGAGGAAGGGCTGCGCGTGCCAGTTTCCTCGATTCAGGTGTGGCTTGTCAACTTTTCGCCAATCATTTCGCGGCCCAGCGACCCGCCCGCAACCGCCTTGCACGAAGGGAGCGGTCGGAGTCCTTATGGAACGGCGTCAGCCGCACCAGGCACTCTTGGTAAACGGCCGTACCCTAGCCACTTGGCCCTTCATGAAATGTCACTCGCCCGTCACTCGCCCCTTTCGCAGTCCGCCGCGCAAACGCAGTCGAGCAAACGCATTCAGAACTCCGGTGACCTTCGCTGCCTGTTGCTGTATAAAGGACTGCACGGCGTCGCTCCACGGGAGCGGATAGCGATCGCCAGAACACCCCGATACCCTGCCGGTCAGGCGACGGCTTCTCTATTGGTTGCGCCTACGCCGCACGAAGTCTCCGCGTCCCATTTCTCGCTGACAATCCATGCTGACGCGACGACACTTTCTGTACGGTCTCGGCTCAGGTGTTGGCAGCATCGCGCTTGGCACCCTGCTGCACGCCGACGAAAAACCCCTCTCCCCCAAGCCCCCCCACCGGCCGGCGAAAGCCCGCGCCTGCATCTCCCTCTTCATGGAAGGCGGACCCAGCCACCTCGACACCTTCGACCCCAAGCCGAAGCTCGCCGAACTCCACATGCAGGAGTTCACCCGCCAGGACAAATTCGCCTCCGCCATGGCCAGCGGCAAACGCTACTTCGTCAAGAGCCCCTTTGCCTTCCGCCAGTGCGGCGATAGCGGCCTGTGGCTCTGCGACAAGTTCGAGCACCTGGCTGCCGTCGCCGACGAGCTGTGCGTCTACAAGGGCTGCCAGGTCGATTCCATCGACCACCCCACCGCCTGCTACCAGATGAACACCGGCAACCGCTTCGGCGGCGACCCGGCCGTCGGCGCCTGGACGACCTACGGCCTGGGCACGCTCAACCAGGACCTGCCGGCGTTCGTCGTCCTGCCCGAAGGCGCCTATCCCCAGGGCGGGGCCGCGAACTGGTCCAACGGTTTTCTGCGGGCGTTCTACCAGGGCACGCCGCTGCGGCCCACCGGCTCGCCGATCCTCGATCTGAATCCTCCGCCGGGCGTCACGCGCGACGTGCAGCGGGCGAACCTCGACCTCTTGGCGAAGCTCAACCGGCAGGACCAGGCGCGCCATCCGGCGCCGGCCGATCTGGCCGCCCGCATGGAAGCCTACGAGCTGGCCTTTCGCATGCAAACGCAGGTGCCGGGACTCATCGACCTTTCCACCGAATCGGCCGCGACGCTGGAGATGTACGGCATCGGCCGGCCGGAGACCGACAGCTTCGGCCGGCGCTGCCTCTTGGCGCGAAAGCTCGTCGAAAAGGGCGTGCGGTTCGTGCAAATCTTCGAAGGCGGCTGGGACTCGCACGACTACCTGGAGCGCGCACATTCCGCCCGCATCCGCGCCACCGACCAGCCCATGGCCGCGCTCATCGCCGACCTGAAACGCCGGGGCCTCCTGGAGAGCACGCTCGTGATCTGGGGCGGCGAGTTCGGCCGCTCGCCCGACAACGGCATCCGCGGCGGCTCCGCCGTGGCCGGCCGCGATCACAACGCCAGGGCGATGGCCGTCTGGCTGGCGGGCGGAGGCGTGCGGGCTGGGCACGCCGTGGGCGCGACCGACGAGCTGGGCGCCGCCGCCGTCGAAACCGTCCACCACGTGAGGGACCTGCACTGCACGGTCTTGCACCTGCTGGGCCTGGACGACAACAAGCTCACGTACTTCCACGAAGGCCGCTTCAAGCAGCTCAGCCAGACGGGCGGCGAAGTCGTCAAGGAACTCATGGTCTGATTGCCGTCTTGTGCCGTCACGCTTCGACACCGCGTGCTTCGAGACCGAGCGTCAAAAGGAAAAGGCACCGTCTGTCACAGACGGTGCCCAGTGACCTGCGCCCAGTGTGAGAGTCGAGTGGAGGCGGCGGGAATCGAACCCGCGTCCCGCGACATTTCCACGATGGCTTCTACGTGCGTAGTCAGCCTATTTAAGTTTCGCCCAGAACGCACCCAGCCGACGGGGCCGCGAACAGGCTAGGCCAGAACGGAGTTTAGCCCCGGGCGTACCGGCCGGTGACCCGGGGCGAGTCGGAATTGCGACCGGCCGTGCGTCTCTCCGACGAAGTCACACGGCCGGGGATGCCTTTAGTTAGGCAGCCAGTGCGAAGGAATCTTCAGCACTTAAAGTTGTGGTCAGCTTTTATCGTGGCCAACTGACCAACCACGGCACGCCACCGATCGCTTCATGCTGTCCGGTCGAACCCAGTTCGCCCCCGTGTTGTGACAGCCGCGAAAGAGGGCCGCGAGCATTTGCCCGCCGCCCCCGGCGACAAAGGAAGTATACGTGCCGGACCGGCTGGGAACCAGTCGGTTGGAGTCCCGCCTCTAGGCGGCGGTCAAATCACGGCCGCCTGAAGGCGGGACTCCAACGCCAACGATCCTAGAACTGGTCCAGGATGAAATGGTGGCCGCGGTAGTACTTCCGCGGGTTGGGGAATTCGTTGTACCACTGGCGGTTGTAGATCGGGGTGCGCATCTCAGGAGGGTAGCGGTAGTACAGGTCGTCCGCGCTGCGGAAGTACTCGTTGCCGTAGAAGTTGTGCGGGTAGTAGACGTACGGGTAGTGGTAGAAGCGGTCGTAGTCGCGGGCGCTGTAGACCTGGCCCCAGCGGCGGCCATAGGCGTGCTCGTTGATGCCGGCTGGCTGCTGGGCGGCGGCCGTCGCCTGGTAGAGCGCGCAGCAGCTTGCCGCCACCACCAGGGTCAGGATGGTCCTGCGGATCAAGGTCATGATGGTCCCCCTAGGTTCCTGCGGTGCGGGAAATTGCGGCGACGGGACGCTCTGGGTGCGCCGGCCGGGGCCGCTTTGGCTGGCAAGCCATTGGAGGGCCTGGCGCGCATATGCGGCGCGGGCTGACTCCTTTAGCGACATCGGCAAACGGCATCGGCGGCATTGAACGAATATCCGCTTCGATCGGCAGGACCGGAAAGCATTGCAGGGTTGGGGTTTGGGTAGCTCGCGAATCCAGGACACTGTGTTCGGCGATGTAGCGCAGGGCGACCACCTGCGCTGTGCTGGCATGGGATGGCCGGGAAGCGCAAGTGCTGCCGGCTGTTGACGTAACTAACGGAGTCAGCGTAGAATATCTGCTGAGATTTGTTCTCAATAGGAAATCGCCGCTCCGATGGCCAGCACCAGCAAACAACTTGCCGCGATCCAATCCAGCGACGGCAACGAACGCCTCGTGGTCGAGCTATCGTCGCGCGACGGGTCGGTTCGGCTGCTGCAGCAGACCTGGAGCGGTCGCGTGGGCTGGTTCACGCAGCAATCGCTGACGCTGCAGCCGGAGCAGATTGCCGATCTGCGCGGCGCGCTGGGGCTGGCCGCGTCGATCGGGCGCAGCAGCACACGTCGTCCGACGGCTGACAACGCAACCGCGCTGCGGATTATCTCTTTTCCCGCGGCGCACGCCGAGTCGGCATAGGCGATTGTCTTCCTCTCCGGCAGCCACCGCCTAAAGGCGACACTCCAACGGCGCTCGGGCAATTCTTGACGCGGTGCTGGCGGTCGCTGGCGTCAGCCGCCAAAATGGTCCGCAACAGTTGACCTTGTTGCCGTCTCGTGCAGGGAGTCCCCGCGCATGGCTCACGGCTTTGGCATCATCGGCTGCGGGATGATCTCGCGTTTCCACTCCAAGGCCGTGGCCGATCTGAAGGACGCGAAGGTCGTGGCCTGTTTCGACAGCGTGCCCGCGGCGGCCGACAAGCTGGCGGCCGAGGTCGGCTGCCGGGCGTATCACCAGCTTGAACGAATGCTGGACGACAAGGAGGTGACGGTCGTCGTGGTGGGGACGCCCAGCGGGGCGCACCTGGAGCCGGCCGTCGCCGCGGCTGGCGCCGGCAAGCACGTGATTGTGGAGAAGCCCCTCGAGATCACGCTTTCGCGTTGCGACGCGATCATCCAGGCCTGCCGCAAAAACAAGGTGCAGCTCTCGGCGGTTTTCCCGTCGCGGTTCCATCGCAGCAGCATCGCCATCAAGCGGGCCGTCGACGCCGGAAGGTTCGGGCGGCTGACGCTGGGCGACTCCTACGTGAAGTGGTTCCGCACGCAGCAATATTACGACAGCGGCGCCTGGCGCGGCACCTGGGAGCTGGACGGCGGCGGGGCCCTCATGAACCAGGCCATCCACAGCGTCGATCTGCTATCGTGGTTCATGGGACCGGTGAGCGAGATCACGGCCTGCTGCGACACGCTGGCCCACGAGCGGATCGCGGTGGAGGACGTGGCCGTCGCCACGCTGCGTTTCGCCAGCGGGGCCTTGGGGACGGTCGAGGCCACGACGGCGGCGTTCCCCGGCTATCTCAAGCGGATCGAGGTCTCCGGCTCGAAAGGCTCGGCCGTGATGGAGGAGGAGGACCTCATCAAGTGGGACTTTGCCGAGCCGGCGGCCGAGGACGAGGAGATCAAACGGCAGATGCAGGCCCGCGTCAGCACCGGCGGCGGGGCCAGCGACCCCTCGGCGATCGGGCATCACGGCCACGCGCGGCAGTTCCGCGACGTGCTGGAGGCGATCGAGCAGAAGCGGTCGCCGGCGATCGACGGGGCCGAGGGGCGCAAGTCGGTGGAGATCATTTTGGCGATCTACCAGGCGGCGGAATTGGGGCGGAGCGTGAAGCTGCCGCTGGCGGCCGACCCGGTGCTGGAGGCGAGGAAGAGGAAGGGGAAGTGAACCAAACGACAAGCGGCAGGAGACAGGACAGTCGTCTTCCAGGCGACCCTTCGTGGAGTACAATCAAGTCATGGTTCACCTTACGCCAGAACAAAGCGAGCAGCTCAAGCAGGAGCGGCCGCCGCGCGTGCTCGTGGAGAACACGGAGTACGTCCTGGTCCGCGCGGATGTGTACGACAAGGTCAAGGCCGTTCTCGGCCGCGAGCCGGAAGAGATCGATCCATCCTTCTTCGAATTCACGGACATCGAGCTGTTTGAGCGGCCCCAATGAGATGGATCGTCAATCGTTCCCCGTTCTACGAAAAAGAGACCCACGCCGCCCTTCCTCAGGAAACCGTTCTGGTTCGCCCGTACCAGATGGTGGTCTGGGTGAGCTTGCGAGTTCGTGACGTCATTTCGCCTCCGTTTCCGGCTGTGCTCGACAGCGGGCATTCGCACAACTTCTCGATTGGAACGGAGCACTTGGAGGAATGGGCCGGGATCAAGAGTGCCGACGTTCGCCGAATTGGAGTGGCGAAGGTGAACGAGCGCCCCGTTGCCTTGATCCAGGCAACGGTACTTCTGCATCGCAATGTTCGTGGTGCACGAGACCAACTACGAAGAGACCCGTGGCAGTTGCAAGTCTCCGAAGGGATCGCTCTTCACGAGCGTGGTGACCGGTTCGCTCCACGGCTCCCGATCCTCGGTCTTCGTTCGATCGTGAGAGCCGGACTGCGCGTATTGATTGACGGAAAGAAAAGGGAACTCTCAATTGGGAAGGCGTTTCTGAGGTGACCCTGTGGGCAGGGGACGGACGTGGGACAGGACGCAGGAGACGGAGAAGGGACAAACGACACAGGGGGTCAGTCGTTGGTCCATTTCGGCCCGCCCGGCGACGGCGCGCTGCGAAGGACGGTGCGCAGCCGAGCAACGCCCCCCCGGCCGTGAGGGCAACGTGGGGCTTGACGGCAGCGATTAAGACGGTAGCATAACAAACAGACTACTCTGTTTTTATTTGAGTTTCGCCATGCGCGTCGCCAAACAACCCAGGGCCGTGGCCACACGGGAACGCATCCTCGCCGAGGCGGCGGGGCTGTTCGCCTTGAAGGGCTACCACGACACAAAAATCGAGGAAGTCCTGGCGGCGGCCAACGTGACGTCCGGCGCCTTTTTTCACCATTTTCAGAGCAAGGAGGATCTCGCCTTTGCGGTGCTCGACCGCCACATGCAGAAGCGGCGAGCGCAGTTGCAGCGGATCGAGGAGCGCAGGAAGCTCCCCGCCAGCGATGATCCGCTGGAGCGGGTGTTCCGGCGGCTGGATGCGATTCAGGAGATGGTCCGCCGCCGCGCACACGGCAAGGGCGGCTGCATTATCGGCAACCTCAGCACGGCGCTCAGCGACACGCACGAGGCCTTCCGCCGCCGGCTGGCCGCGTGTTAGCTGGCCCGCTATATCGTGGCCATCGTGGAGGGGTCGATCATGCTTTGCCGCACGCACCGTGACGGGAGAATGCTGGGGCGTCACTTCGATCAGTTGAAAGAACACCTGCGGGCGCGCTTAAGGAGCCGAAACGATTGACAGGTCGAACGGGACGATGAGCTGGGTGGCGCTTGGTCAGCCCACAACCCTCCCAGCCGGTCGCCGATGATAAAGCAAGCAAGAACAAATAACCCTTCAAAAAAGGAGAAATGACCGTGAACAAACTGCCAGCCCTTGGAAGCATGGCGATCCTGTTGGCCAGCATCGCTTGGGCCGGGGAAGCTCCACGCCCGACAAAGAGCGCAACGACGCCGAAAACCCTGAAGGCCGAGATCGAGGCCCTGAAACCCGCCGACCACGTCTGGCGCGCAATCGCCTGGAAGACTTGTCCGCTGGAGGCCCTGAAGCAGTCGCGGGAACAGAACAAGCCGGTGATCGCGTGGGTCTTCCTGGGCATTCCCACCGACGAGCGCTGCTGAGTGTACGCCGGCGCCGCCCGTGAGGCGGTTTTTTCCAAGCCCGAGGTCATTCGCCGCATCAACGGGGACTTCGTGGCCCTGGCCCTGCGCGCTCCATCTGTCAACAGGCCCGATTCCGTGCCGGACAAAGACGAGCGCTGGCTCTACGAGCGGATCAACCGCGCCAAGCTCGCTCCCCAGGGGATCGGCGTGCTCAAGTCCGACGGCCAGGTCCTCGCCTGGGTGCAAATGTTCGACAAGGACCAGAGCGTCCTCGACTTCCTCGAGCACAGCCTGAAACGCTTCCAAGAAACGGCCGACGCGAAAGAACCGGTGGTCACGCAACGGTACGGGCGATTCCCCAGTGACGAGTCGAGAGATCTCATCGATAAGGAGAAGCTCCCGGCCGTGATCGCCGACGGGCACGCGAAAGGGAAGAGCTGTCCTGCGAAGTCCGGCAAGGAACCGGTGGCGGCGGGTTCGATCCTCGCCCGGCTGGTGGGCCGGGCCCTGGACGACAAGGGGAAGCCCGTGGCCGATACGGTGAATCAGGAACATTACGCGGAGGACCAATTCGGGATTGCTCCAGCCATGCAGCAGGCGGTGGCGAAAGCGCTCGCGAACGAAGGGACCGAACGTGTTCGCCTTCCGGACGACTTCAGCAAGTTGTGCGCCACGCACGCCCACCTGGGGCACATCGACGTCCAACCATGCTTGTGCATGATCAAGGGGAAGGCCGAGAACAAGGGCGAATGGAAACGGTGCGAGTTCTGGGCATGGAAGGTTGAGGCGAGAAATGAGACCACCCTCTGGCAAGTCGAAGGGGAGTCCGAGGTCGTCAGTGACGTGGCGATCAACGGCAAAGGCGTGCACAATGTCGAGCTCACGTGGGAGGGCTTCATCGACGTGAAAGGCACGCGCATGACGCAGCTTCTCCTTTCGGCCCGCGGCAAGGAGAAGCTAGAGTTTGCCAAGGACGATCATCCCTTGAAACGGGAAAAGAAAGATGAGGTGGCGTTCCTGCCAGGAGGCCGCCCTGTCGATGTGAACGCCGGCGTTCGCTACGGTATTATCGGCGAGCCGGTGGCAGGCGAGGAACCAAAAGCCGCGAAGGAGCCGGCCAACGGTTCCGGCGACGCCGCCCAGGAAATCCCCGAGGAGGCCCGTCGCCAGTTCATCAACGCGCTGGGCGGCGCCTTCCTGGTCTTCCGCGACAAAGTCCTGGACGAACTCAAGGTCTCGGATGACCAGAAAAAAAAGCTGCGGCAACGGCTCCCCGACGTCGTCAAGGAAACGATGGACCACTTCCAGAAGATCGAAGGCCTGAAGCCCCAGGAGCGGGAAAAGGAACACCAAGCCTATCGCCAGAAAGCGCAGGAGAAGCTGGCGGCGTTCCTGAAGGAGACCCTGAAGGAGGACCAGCTCAAGCGGCTGCGCCAAGTGGAGCTTCAGCAGGAGGGGGCGTTCGCCTTGGGCCGGCCCGACATCGGGAAAGAACTGAAGATCACGGACGAGCAGCGGAAGCAATTCATGGCCGTGGTCGAGGAGATGCAAAAGAAGATCGAACCTCTCATCAAGGAGGCCCAGTCGGGGGGCAACCCCCAGGAAATCATGCCCAAAGTCATGAAGATCCGAAAGGAACACGAGGGCAAGATCGAGGCACTCCTCACGGATGCCCAGAAGAAGCAGTGGCAGGAGATGCTTGGCAAGCGGTTGGACCTGGACGACTGAGCGTGCTCTCCGGGGCGCGTCGCCAGACCCGGCCCGACCGGGCCCAGGAGCAGAGCAATGGCGAACGACGAACTCCAGCGGATGGCCGTGCGCCTGCTCGCCGACTGCGACGCAAGGACGCCGGGTCGGTTGTTTGCTCGTCCGGTGGAGCTGACCATCCCAGAGGCGTACGAACTTCAGGGCGAGGTCACTCGACTTCGCGAGCAACGCGGCGAAAAAGTCATCGGCTACAAGGTCGGCTGCACGAGCAAGGTTGTCAGGGACCAGTTGGGCGTAGATGAGCCGATCTTTGGCAGGCTCTTCGACACCGGATGTTGGCCTTGCGGCGTGCGTCTTTCCTACACCCGCTGTGCCAATCTGGCCGTGGAGGGCGAACTGGCCGTCCGCCTCTCCACGGATTTGCCTGCCTCACCCCTCGCAGACGAGGAATACCCGGAGGCCATCGAAAGCGTGTTCCCGGTGATCGAGTTGCACAATTACGTGTTGCACCGAGGCCCTTCCGCTGGCCCGGAGCTGATTGCCCTGGGCGGCATGCACGCGGGCTTCGTCCTCGCCGAAGAGGCGACTGGCTCTGGTCTGCCCGATTCATGGCAAGGGTTGAGCGTCCGAATCGACGACATGGTGGTCGGCACTGATCCCGAATCCGGCACGCTCTCCGGGCCGATTCGGTCGTTGCGTTGGTTGGCTGCCCGTCTGGCGCAGTTCGGTCTGCGGCTTTCCAGGGGCCAGGTGATCCTGACGGGTTCACCGCTTCAGTTGTATCCCGTGGGTCCGGGCAGTAGGATCACCGTCGAGGCCCCGCCCCTGGCAAGAACGTTCGCCAAGATCGGTGCGTAGTTCAAAGAAGAAAAGGAGACCAGCGATGGCATACGATGACGCTTTGGTGCGGGAGTATTTGCGGAAGGCCCACGAGACGTCGTTGCTGAGCGAGTGCGAGAAGCACCTGGTAGGACTTGCGGTGAGCATGACGCGGGGCTGCCAGGTCTGCACCCGCAACCGTATCGAGAAAGCGCGGTCCGCCGGCATCGGCGATGACGTGTTGAACGCTCTGGTGGGGATCGTATCGGCCGTCAACGCCGGCGTTTCCGCAGCCACGGCACGCGAAGGCTTCCGCTTGGCCGACGCAGCACCCCAGGAGGCGTGTGGCGAACTCTGCTCTCCCTGAAGGCAGCCCTGGTCAACCATGGAGGCGGATGGACACGGATTGACGGTTGCTCGCCGCCGGCGCGACCGTCAATCCTTGTTCCACTTCGGGCCGCCCGGCGTCGGCGCGCCGCGAAGGACGGTGCGCAGGCGGTAAACGCTGCCGCCGGCCGTGAGAAAAAGGTCGCGGCCGTCCGCGCCGCCGAATTCCGTGTTGGTCGAGAATTCCGGCAGCGGGTGGTGCAGAAGGAGCTTGCCCTCGGGGCTGATGACGAAGAGTCCGGTCGTTTTGCCCTCGCCCGCCGCGCCGTCGATGCTGCCTGCTCGTCAAAGCTACAAATCCGCTATGATGGAGCACGCGGCGCGGTGCGCCGTTTCCACGCAGAGGGAGGCGGCCATGCGGAATTCACTCCTTGGCGTGATCGCGGCGGGGCTGTTCGTGATGACGGGCTGCGGCGATTCGGGGCAGATTGTCAAACCGCCGGCGGATACGACGACGGCGGCCAGCCCGAAAACGGGGAGCGGCACAAGGCCCGTGACCGGCGGCACGAGCACGCCGGGCAGCACAGGCACGAGCGTGTCGCCGGGCACGACATCGCCGCCCATGCCGGAAACCATCGTACCGCCGGCTTCGACCTCCGGCGAGACGCCGCTGCGCATTGCGGGCGACGTGCCCGATTCGCTCACCGCCGACCAGGCCGCGGCGCTCATCGAGCGCTTCGGACCCAAGCGGATCAAGCGCGAGGCGGGCCGCATCACGTTCGTGAACCTCGGCGACTCGCTGACGGTCGACGACGATTTGAAGGTCCTGAGGCCGCTGGTCGACGTCGAGGTGCTCGTGCTCGGCAGCAGCCAGATCACAGACGCTGGACTTAAGCACCTCGCCGGCCTGAAGCGGCTGCGGAAGCTGACGCTTTCGAGCACGGCCGTGGCCGACGACGGCCTGGTGCACCTGGCGGGACTCGTGGGCCTCCGCGAGCTGGACCTGTACAACACGAAGGTGACGGACGCGGGAGTCGTTCATCTGTCCGCGCTGGAAAACCTGGAGGTGCTCAAGCTCAATGGCACGCGCGTCAGCGACGCCAGCCTGGACCGGATCGCGAGCTTCCCGAAGCTGCGGCAAGTCTGGCTGTCGCGGACGACCGTCACGCCCGCTGGGGCGGCGAAGCTGAAGATGCTGATGCCGATGGGGAAGGTGGTGTATTAGCGCGGTGTGCGCGAGCGCGAAGCAGGCCGAAGCATGGTGATTACAAGGATTCACAATGTCGCCGAGATTGCCGCGAGCGACCGGACGGTGCTGGAGCGGCTCGTGGGCAAGCCGCTGTTGAACGGGCAGCAAGTTGTACTTCAAGTCTTCACGCCCGGCGTCGCGGACGAGTCGACTCGCGACGCCGCGCGAGCCAGTCTGGCACGAACGCTCGGTGCGGCGGCAGAAGGCGCGACGGAGCGAGGCGTCACCGCAGGACAAGCGGATGCGGCGGTTGAGGAAGCCATGCGGCACGTTCGGCCGCGATTCGAGTGATGCGCACACAATGGCGCTGTACGGCAGGCGAGACGCCTACCCCACGAATGGCAGGCGGGCCGCCTACCCTACGAGTGGCTTGACAATCGCGGCGGGGCGTCCATTCTGGGACGCACGTGGCGATCTTCCCATGCATTGATTCCCGGAGCGGACGTCATGCGGACGTACAAACTCGCGCTCTTTGCCTTGCTCGTCCTCGTCGGCGGATCGTTGAAGGCGGCCGATGAGCCGGACCCGCGGCGGCCGGCGGCGATTGCGACGGAGGGCGTGCCCGTCGTGCCCCCGTCGCTCTTCGCCAGGCTCGCGCAGTACCAGAGCGTGCGCGGGGCGGCCTTCCGCGGCTGGTCTCCCGACGGCGACGGCATCCTCATCAACACCCGCTTCGGCAACTCCTCGCAGCTTCACCGCGTCTACGAGCCGGGCGGCCGCCGCGAGCAGATCACGTTCTTCGACGAGCCGTGCACCGGCGGCTTCATCCCCAAGGCCAAAGACGGCGCGATCCTGCTGTCGATGGACCAAGGCGGCACGGAAAACAGCCAGCTTTTGCTCCTGGACCGCACGGCCTATCAGACGACGCTGCTCACCGACGGCAAGTCGCGCAACGGCGGCGGGCCCTTCAGCTTCGACGGCGCCAGGGTCGTCGTTTCCAGCAACGCCCGCAACGGCCGCGACTTCGACCTCTACATCGCCGACCCCCGCAGGCCCGGCTCGATGAGCATGGTCATGGAGGTGAAAAACCAGACTTGGCACGCGATGGACTGGTCGCAGGACGGCGAAACGCTGCTCTTGCGGCGGTACGTCTCGGCCAACGAGTCGTACGCGGCGCTCCTCGACGTTTCCAGCGGCGAGCGCACGGACCTGCCGCTGCCGGGCGGCGACTCCGGCGCGAAGGCGGCCATCGACGGCCTGGCCTTCACGCCCGACGCCCAGGCGGTGTACGTCGTGACCGACACGGGCAGCGAATTCTTGCGGCTGGCGCGGCTGGACCTGGCGACGAAAAAATACGGCTGGCTGACGGAGAACATCCCCTGGGACGTCGATTCGGTCGTGGTGGAGCCGACGAGCGGCGACGTGGCATTCACGATCAACGAAGACGGCCGCAGCAAGTTGTTCCTCCTCAGGGGCGGCGATGGCGAGCGGCGCGAGCTTTCGATCCCGCTGGCGATCGCCTCCGGCCTGGAATTCTCGCCCGACGGCAAACGCCTGGGCGTAACGCTCGCCCGGCCGGACGCCCCGCCCGACGCCTACTCGATCGACTTGGCAGGCGGCGAGCTGACCCGCTGGACGTACAGCGAAGTGGGCGGGCTCGACCCCGAGTCGTTCGTGCTGCCCAAGCGGATCGGCTTCGAGTCGTTCGACGGACGGACGATTCCCGCCTATTACTACAAGCCGCGGCGTGCGACGGCCGAGAAGAAAGTGCCCGTCGTGATCAGCATCCACGGCGGGCCGGAGGGCCAGTATCGGCCGACGTTCTCGCCGGTCACGCAGTTCTACGCCAACGAGCTGGGCCTGGCGGTGATCCACCCCAACGTCCGGGGCTCGGCGGGTTACGGCAAGACCTACCTGCAGCTCGACAACGCCGAAAAACGCCTGGACAGCGTGCGCGACATCGGGGCGCTCCTCGATTGGATCCGTGAGCAGCCGGAGCTGGACGCCTCGCGCGTGGCGGTGACGGGCGGGTCGTACGGCGGCTTCATGGTCCTGGCGTCGCTCGTCCATCACGGCGACCGGATCAAGGCGGGCGTGGACGTCGTCGGCATCGCCAATTTCCTCACGTTCCTGGAAAAGACGGCGGCCTATCGCGTCGACCTGCGGCGGGCCGAATACGGCGACGAGCGCGACCCGGCCATGCGGAAAGCCTTCGAGGAGATCAGCCCGCTCAACCATGCCGACATGATCCGCTCGGCGCTCTTGGTCGTTCACGGCCGGAACGACCCGCGGGTGCCGTTCTTCGAGGCGCAGCAGATCGCGGCGAAGGTGCGCAAAAACGGCCGTTCGGTGTGGACGGTCTACGCCGACAACGAGGGCCACGGGTTTTCCAAAAAGGACAACGCCGACTACTCGCGGGCGGTGGAGGTGCTGTTCCTGGCGAAGCACTTGGGGCTGAACCTGGAGTAGAACTCGTAGACCTATCTCAGTCTCACGGCGATCGGCCGCGGCCAAATAGACGAAGAAGCGGCGATGGTCCGGTAAGGTTGTGGTTTTCGCCGACCCGACTTTACCGCTTCTCGATGGGCACAAACTTCCTCGGACCCGGACCCGTGTACCGCGCGCGCGGTCGGATGATCCGGTTGTTGTCGAGCTGCTCGATCACGTGCGCGCTCCAGCCCGTCACCCGCGACAGGACGAACAGCGGCGTGTAGAGCGAAACCGGCAGCCCCAGGTAGTAGTAAAGCCGGGCGCTCGGCCAGTCGAGGTTCGGCGGGATTTTCTTTTCGGTGACGACGATCCGCTCGATCGTGTCGGCCATCTGCTCCATCGCCTGGTTGCCCGTCTCGGCCGCCAGCTCGCCGCAGAGCGTTTTCAAATACACCGCCCGCGGGTCGCCCGTTTTGTAGACGCGGTGCCCGAAGCCCATGATCTTTTCCTTGCGGGCCATGGCGGCGCGGACCCAGCTTTCGGCCTTTTCGGGCGAGCCGACCTCGGCCAGCACGTCGATCACCTTTTCGTTGGCCCCGCCGTGCAGCGGGCCTTTGAGCGCCCCGATCGCGGCCGTGATCGACGAGTGCAAATCGGAGAGGGTCGAGCAGGTGACGCGGGCGGTGAACGTCGAGGCGTTGAACTCGTGCTCGGCGTAGAGAATCAGCGAGACGTCCATCGCCTTCACCGACCGCGGCGAGGGCTTCTTGCCGGAGAGCATCCACAAAATGTTGCCGGCGAGCGAAAGCGACGTATCGGCGGCGACGGGCTGCTGGCCGGACGCCAGGCGGTGCCGGGCCGCCATCACGATGGGAAGCTGGGCCACGAGCCGCTCGGCCTTGCGGAGGTTGGCCGCGTGGCTGTTGTCGGCGACGTCGGGGTCCCAATGCGCGAGCAGGCTCGCCCCGCTGCGCATCACGTCCATCATCGGCGCGCCCTTGGGGATCTTGCCGAGCGTCTCGATGATCTCGGCCGGCGCCTTCGACGCCGCCGCGATGCGCTGGCGGAACGCATTCAGCTCCGCCTGCTTGGGCAGCTCGCCATGCAGGACAAGAAACGCCACCTCCTCGAACGTGGCGCCGCGGGCCAGGTCCTCGATCGAGTAGCCGCGATATTGCAAGCCCCCGGCGATCGTGCTGATGGCCGTCTCGCCCGCGATCACGCCCTCCAAGCCGGGGCTGTAGATTTCCTGCGTCATGGTGTGCTCCGCGTCGCCCGATTTCATTCTACGCGCCGAATTTTCGGCGGGCCGATTCACGTGTCGTCCCGCCGGCTGCAACCGGCGGGCTCGCGTTACTTTGTGCCTGAGAAGTACGACCGGTCCCGGTCCTCGTAGCCGCGGTAGTTCAAAAGCTCGTACAGCTCTTCCCGCGTCTGCATCATGTCCAGCAGCTCCTTTTGCGAGCCGGTCTCGGCCATCGTCACCAGGGCCGCCTCCACCATTTTCATCGCCACCCTCATCAGCGTCACCGGGTAGAGCACGGCCGAGTAGCCCAGGTCGGCCAGCTCCTCGAGAGTGAGGAGCGGGCTTTTGCCGAACTCGGTCATGTTGGCCACGAGCGGCGCCTCGATCGCCTGGCCGAAACGCTCGAATTCCTCCTTCGATTCCAGCGCCTCGGGAAAAATCCAGTCCGCGCCGGCGTCGAGGTAGCGCTTCGACCGCTCGATCGCGTCATCCAGGCCCGTCACCCCGCGGGCGTCGGTGCGGGCGATCAGGACCAAACCCTCATCCGACCGGGCGTTGGCGGCGGCCTTTAGCTTGGCGCACATTTGCTCCGGCTCGACCAGCGTCTTGCCCGAGAGGTGCCCGCAGCGCTTGGGAAGCTGCTGGTCCTCGATCTGGATGGCGGCGGCGCCGGCCGATTCCAGCTCGATGACGGTCCGCTCGACGTTGAGCACGTCGCCGAAGCCGGTGTCGGCGTCGACGATGATGGGGATATCGACGCTGCGCGCGAGGTACTGCGTCTGCTGGGCCAGCTCGGTGAGCGTGAAAAGCCCCACGTCGGGCACGGCCAGCGTCCCGGCCGACAGCGCCGCCCCGGACAAATACGCCGCCTCGAACCCGGCCTCCTCGATCAGCATGGCCGCGAGCGCGTTGAACGCGCCGGGCACCTGGATCGGGGCCTGCGCGACGGCCTCGCGCAATTGTTTGCCGGGAGAAGGGGTCACGAGGTTGAGCCTTGAGTTCGGCTTTGCCCAAAGCCCCACGGGTTGCGACCCGTGGGACCGAATGCCACGGCTGATTGTAGGGATTAACGACGCCGCTCGATAGCCGATCGGCGCTGGGAGCCGGCAGCGAACTTCCAGCCACTCGCCGTTTACCGTGCGACGGGCTTCGCAGTAGAATTAAGGAAGGTTGTTGACAAGACGACCCCCTTCGGACGACGGCGATGAATTACCTGCATTACGAATTCCATCTTGGCGCCAACGACGCTGTCGAGATCACGCTCGACAAACAGGCGAACGTGAGACTGCTCGACGACGCGAATCTCGCGCTGTACAAGCAAGGCGCGAAACACCGGTACCACGGCGGGCTGGCCAAAGAATCTCCGGTGCGAATGGTGCCGCCGAGCCCAGGACACTGGCACGTGGTCGTTGATTTGGGCGGATATCCCGGGACCGTCCAGGCCTCCGTTCGCGTCCTCCAAGGTGCCGCATGACACGCCGACCCAAGGCGCAACTGGACCCGGCGATACAGCGAGTTCGATTGGACAAGTTGACGATCTTCGAGATCACCGAGGCCGAATGGGAGGCGCTCGAACGAGGGTCGCCCGAGTCGCCTTTCCTCAACCTCGTCGATTTCCGCCATCTCCGTCTCGACTTCGTTTCTCATCTCGCTGCTGACGACGACGATCGCCGACACGCGCACGTTCTGTGTCTTCGTGATCGTGTGCGCAGTCGGCGCAATCGCAGGATTCACGTTCGGTCTTCTTTGGTGGCAGTCGCGACGTTCGTTGACGCGCGTGGCCGCGGAGATTCGAAGTCGGATGCCCGTGGAAGGAATCCAAGAAAAAGCCGAGGCCGACGAGGAGAGTCCCTCGTAAAAAAAATCGATATCCGCAAGGGCGGCGTGCCCAGCGAGGTCGCGCTCTGGTCCGTTGCCGCACGATCGCGGATCTGTAAACACATGAATCTCATCCTCATCGGCTATCGCGGCACGGGGAAATCGACCGTCGCCCGGCTCGTGGCCCGGCGGCTGGGCTGGGAGTCGCTCGACGCCGACGTGGAAGTGGAATTGCGGGCCGGCAAGCCGATCGCCGCCATCTTCGCCGACGAGGGAGAAGCCGCGTTCCGGGACCTGGAGAGCGCCGTGCTCCAGTCGCTCTCTGGCCGCGACCGGCTGGTGCTGGCCGCGGGGGGCGGGGCCGTCCTGCGGCCGGAAAATCGGCGATTGCTGAAGCGGCTTGGGAAGGTCGTGTGGCTTAAGGCGGATGCGCAAACGATCCAGGAGCGGCTTTCGGCCGACGAGACGACCGCCGCCCGCCGCCCCAATCTCACCGCCTCCGGCGGCCTGGCGGAGATTGTAGAATTGCTGGAGCGCCGCGAGCCGCTTTACCGGGAAACGGCCGACTGGAAAATCGACACCGTTGGACGCTCGCCGGGCGAGATCGCCGCGGAGATCGTTGCTCTCACGAAGGGCCAGCTCACGTAGCACCGATTGGCAATCGGTTCGGCAAGTCAGCGGAGCCATTGTGAACTTCATCCTCGCGATTCCCTACGAGCTCCGCGTCGTCGTGCTGTTTCTTCTGGGCACAGCCTGGGGGGCGCTGCTCAACCTCCTCGTCTGCCGCCTGGCCTGGACGCCGCGCCCGATCAGCCCCTGGAACGGCGTTTGGGATGCGGTCGCGCGAGCGATTGGGTTCTCCAGTGCCGCCAGTAACGTGCAAATCGCAAAGGCCGACGCCGCGGTCGACAAACGCGGCAACAAAAGAGGCCAGCGCGACAAAACCCGGCGCGAAGCCCCCCCGCGCCAGTGGACGCACTTTATCCCCGTCATCGGCTGGCTCGGCCGGCGCGGCGAGGAGAAGCAATTTGGCAAACGTTTCTGGCTGCGGCCGATGCTCGTTGAGCTTCTGACCGGCGCGGGACTGGCGCTGCTCTATCACTGGGAGATCGGCCGCGACGGGCTTCTGATGCTCGGCTTTCGGGGTGCGTTCCCAAACTTCCCCGACGCGCATCTGCACTTGCAATATCTGTCGCACGCGGTCCTGTTCTCGCTGATGCTCGTGGCTTCGCTGATCGACCTCGATGAATTCCTGATTCCCGACGCAATCACGATCACCGGGTCCGTCGTGGGGCTTTTGCTGGCGGGGATCGCGCCCTGGTCGCGCCTTCCGGTCTATGTGCCCGGTGTGCCGGCTTTTCCAGGCGGCGCGCGCGTCACTCTGCCTCCCTACCTGGACATCGCCACGCCCCACGCCTGGCCGGACGTCCTGAACGCCGGACAGCCTTGGGCGTTGGCGATGGCGCTGGCATGCCTGTGGTTCTGGTGTTTTGCCGTGCTGCCGCGAGTCTGGCGCGGGCGGCGGGGATGGCGATTTGCTCTCCGCGTTCTCATCGCGCGCATGCTGCGCGAACGGCTGACCTACGTCGTATTGGCGATCGGCATGGCTGGGACCGCCGCGATCGCCGCGGCCTGGCAGTGGGCCGGCGGCATTCACTGGCAAGGGCTGCTCTGCTCGCTCGTCGGCCTGGCCTGCGGCTGCTACGTGATTTGGATGGTCCGGCTCGTGGCCGGCGTCGTCATGGGGCGCGAGGCGATGGGCTTTGGCGACGTGACCCTCGTCGCCATGATCGGCGCCTTCCTGGGCTGGCAGACGTGCCCGATCGTCTTCTTCATCGGGCCGTTCTTCGGCCTGGCGGCGGCGGTTTTGCAGCTCGTGCTCAAGCGGAACCTGCTCGATGCTATTCCCTATGGGCCGTTCCTCTGCCTGGGGGCATCCGCGGTCATTGTGTTCTGGGCGACGATCTGGCCGATCGTGGAACAGTACTTCGACTTTCCGTGGCTGATTCCGGGCCTGCTGCTCGGGTTTTTCCCGGTGCTGGCGGTCTTCCTCGGCGGCTTGCAGATCTTGAAAATGCTCTGGCGGCTGGCCAGGCCCAAGCGATTGCACGACAAGCCCGCAGGCGCCGCCGGGCGCGGAGCGGCCCGCAGCGAACGGACGCCGTAAGGGGATCGCCATGCCCGACGTCTTCGAGCTTTCGCTCACGGTTCGTGAAGACCAGATCGACGCCCTGGGGCACGTGGGGAACCTCGTCTATCTGCAATGGGCGGTCGACGCGGCCGTGGCCCACTCGGCCGCGCAGGGCTGGGACGAAACGGCCTACTTCCACCTCGGTGCTGGCTTCGTCGTCCGTTCGCACCAGATCGAGTATCTGCGGCCGGCGCGCCTGGCCGACGCGATCGTCGTCCGCACCTGGGTGGCGACGTTCCGCCCGGCGTCGTCGCTGCGGCGCTACAAGATCGTGCGCCGCGCGGACGGTCTGCTCCTGGCGCAGGCGGCGACCGACTGGGCCTTCGTGAAGCTGGCCACGCTGACGCCGACGCGGATTCCGCCGGAGGTGCGAGACGCGTTCGTGCTGGTGCCGGATGAATGAAGAAAGTGTAGGGTGTGCCTCGTTTCACTCGGCACACCATCCTCGACGGAGGTGCCGATTGTCCTCACGCCGCCGGCAGCGGCCCGGCCGCGACGAGTTTCTTGAGCCGCGCGTCGACGGTGAGGTTGAGCCCCTCCAGCGTGCGCGCGCCGAGGAGCAAGAGATCGCCCTCCTCCGCGAACACCACCTCGTCGATCGTGAAGTTGTTGTCGACGTAGACGATCGCGAACCCCACGTTGCGGGTCACCTGCTGCCCGTTGGCCATCACGAACGGCAGGTCCTTCTTCTCGCGCTGGATCCCCAACTGCTCGAGCGTCTTCTCGGGAAGCCACGTGTGCTCGCTGCCGGTATCGACAAGGAGCTTGGGAACGACTGCGCTCTTCGACCGATCGACCGTGTGGTGAACGCGGCAGCTTACGTAAAACGCGCCCATGTTTCGCATCTCGTTCATGGCGGCACCGCCAGACCATTCTAGCAGCCTGGCTTGTTTCGTGCTGCGAGAAGAACCCGGCCGTTGCGGGAGCCAACGGCAGGCGGGCCGCCTGCCCTACGGAATGGCCGGCGTCGGCAGCGATTCCGGACCCGTCGGCTGCGCGGGCAGAAGCTCCGGCCCGGCGGGCGTCGGCTCGGCCGTCTCGGCCGCGCTCCAGGGCGATTCCATCAGATCGACGATCCGGGCGGCCATGCGGTGGATGGCCCGCTGCTGCGCCGAGGCGATCGATTCGCCCGCCTCGGGCACAACCTGCGCGGCGCCCACCACGTCGACGATCTCCGGCGCCAGCGGCACGGCCGTCTGCCGCACCAGGTCGCCGCGGCGGTTGATCCAGCTCACCTGCACGAAGAACTCCAGCGACACCTCGCGCGGCTCGCCCGTCGGCGTCTCCACGAGCACCCGCTTCTGGTCGCCCACGATCCGCCCAAAGAGCGTGCTGTCGGCGTCGGGCGTGTTGACGACCTTATAGGGAGTGCGCTTCTCAATTTCCTTGACGACGGCCTCGGTCAGCCGCTCGCCGACGTGCCGCCGGTAGCTGTCCGATTCGAAGACCGGCACGTACACGGTGGCAATGTCCGGCGGATAGAGCGGCGCCGGCCCGACCTGATACCGGCCGCAGCCGCAGGCAAACAGTAGGGAGACGCCGAACAGCATGCCAATCGCGCGGTGAATCCGCGACATGGTGCGCTTGGCATCCGCAATCCCAAATCCAAAATCCAAAGTCGCATGAGGCACTTCCGGGCCAGTGCGTTGCAGCGGTTGACGGCACTCGGACCACCTGCATCGTGCCGGAGGCGCCCGTGCCTACTACAAACTAGCGGAGCGTCGTCCCCGTCTCGCGCTTCGCCGTGATCGGCTTGGGCACCGGCTTGCCCTGCGGCAGGTATTCGTCGAGCCAGGCGAACCGCTCACCGGGGTCCTCCTGCACAGTGGCGATCTCGCCGATCCGCTTGCGCGCCAGCTCCGCAAACTGCGTGTGCGGATACCGGTCGATCGTCTTTTGGTAGTACACCCGCGCCGCGTGGTAGTGCCCTTTGCCGTGGTAGAACTCGGCCATGAACCACTCCCGCTCGGCCTGCATGGCCTGCACGGCCGCCCGCGCCTGCACAACCTTCTCGCGTTCCTCTCCGAGCTGGTCGTAGAACTGCGTCAGCAGGGCCTCGATCAGCTTTTCGGCCTCGTCCAGCGGCTCGCGGTCGTACTGGGGACCCAGGTAGCGGGCCAGCTTCGCCCGGTAGCCCAAAAGATAGGCGTGCATCACGTGCTTGCTGGTCGGGTGGTCGCGGCGAAGCTGCGAGAAATACTCGTCGGCCTCGAGCCACTTGCCTTTTTCGAAGTACGTGGCGGCCGTCTGGATGATGCTGTCGTCGGCCAGCGGGCTGTTGGGGTCGTTGAGCCACACGGCGCGGTAATTGGCGATGGCGCTTGCGCGGGTGTAAAACCAGGGACGCGTTTTGTCGAAGAGGTTCGGGTTCCAGTCGTCCCGCGGCTCCTTGCGGTCCAGCTCCTGCCAGTAACGGGCGATGAGGTAGAAGCGCGACGACGCCTTGTCCAGGTGCCGCGAGTTGGGATACTTTTTGACCAGCTCGGCGTAGGCGTCGGAGGCGTCGGGATAGCGGTCGGCAAAGAAATAGCATTCCGCCGCCATGAACATGGCGTCCTCTTCGACGAGCGAATCGGGCGCCCGCGCGGCGGCGGACAGGTACTCGTCGGCCGCCTCGTCGTATTTCTTCTGCACGAACAGCTCGTCTCCGCGGTGGAACGTCTCCCGCGCCAGGCGTTCGTCGGCCTTGGGCCGCGTCAGCGACTTGATTCTCTCCCACCAGTCCTCGATCAGTCCGGGCCGGTATTCGCCGTCGTCGAGCGACTCGCCGAAGCCGTGATTGGCCGGCCCCATTCCGCCCGGCCCGCCGGGCATCCCTGGCGACTGCCCGCGGACGCTGGCCGTCGCGCCGTCGCCGCCTTCCGCCATGTTGCCGCGCAAGGCGCCGCAGCCGGCGGCCGCCGCGCAGCAGCAAAGAGCGACGCACAGCGGCAGGGTCGAAAACGCGCGGGACCGTGACAGCATGGCAAAGCTCCGTCTTGCTCCGTTGGATTTGGCGTACCGCCCGTTGGAGTACCGCCTGCAGGCGGAGTGTTGGAGTGCCGCCTTCAGGCGGTTCTATACGACCACCTGCCGGCCGTACTTAAGCGCCGCCTAAAGGCGGCACTCCAACAATCCAGCTACCTCTCCAAATACGCCGCGACTTGCGGCTCGTGGCCGATGATCCCCGCGATGAATTGTCCCATCGCCCCCCGCACTTCCCCGCGCACCTCCCGCGACAGCGGCGTCTGCCGCCAGGCCTCGTCGGGCCGGGCGAAGGCGACCAGCGTCTGCCAGCTTTGCCGGCTGAGCGACACGACCTGCCGCTTGCCGGGCCGGCAGTCGCGGCACAGCACCCCGCCCGACAGCAGCCCAAACGCCACCCGGCCGTCGGCTGCGACCGGCCGGCCGCACTCGACGCACTCTTCGAGCGTGGGCAGGTAGCCCAGCTCGCGGAGGGCCAAAAGCTCAAACCGCAGGACCTCCGCCGCGGGCGCGATAGCGCCTGCGGCGGTGGCGACGGCGCTTGCCGCCGCGCCGCCCAGCCGCAAGAGCGCCGCCTCCGCCACGTCGAACAGCACCGGATGTGGATCGTATTCGTCGGTCAATTCGTTCAATAGCTCGGCCACGTAGTAGCCGGCGTTGAGCGCCCCCAGGCCCAAAGCGCGCACGCGGAAGCAGCGGACAAGCTTGGCCTCCGTGAGCACGTCCAGGGCGCCGGACGTTTTGCGGACGAACACTACTTTGCACAGCGCCAAAAGGTCAAGGGCAGCATCGAAGGGTCCCTTGGGGCGGCGCGCGCCCTTGGCCACGGCGCTGATCTTGCCCAGCTCCCGCGTGAACAGCGTCAACACGTAGCTGCTTTCGCTCCAATGGACGACGCGGAGGACGATGGCGGTGGCTTTTTCCAGGGACATGCCGTCGTTTTACCCGGCCGGCGAGCGTTCTGGCAGTGCTCGCAATGCTGCGGCGTCAGCGATATCGGGTGGTCTCTCTCTTTCGTGCTCGTCCTCGTCGTCGTCCTCGTCCTCGATGCGCGGCCTGGCGATCGTCAATTCATCGCGTCCTCGCCATAGACCTTCAACCGCACAGCAAGCCGCCGCAACGTCTGAACGATCTCGAGTCGCTCCTTGTCGTCCAATTCCTCCTTCGCCAGCTTGAGCAGGTCCATGAGCAGCGAAAAGTCGTCGAGGTCGCCGACGAGACTAATGTTTGCCAGGGCCCGTTGCCGCACGCGCGGCGAGCCGTCTCCCAACGCAAACCGAAATCCCTCCAACGCCTGCTGCCGCACACCCGTCCAATGGCAGATGAATTCCAGCGACCTCGTCGTGCGGTCGTCCTTTCCTGCGGCGATGCGTTCCCGCCACGCGCGCATGGCAACGCGCAGCGCAATGCTTTCCGGAATATCCGCGCAACAGATACGTCGCATCGAACGCGTCGTCCTTAGTTACAGTCTGTCGGAAATTGTGAAAAAGCCGATCTGCCGATATTTTTTGGGAAACTTGCCGCGAAGACGGAGCACCAGAGGATGATGGGAACGCAAAATCCCGTCGTTTTTTCCTGGCTCGCTGCCAATCTTCACGGAGGA
>JACOUI010000299.1 GCA_016177915.1 Planctomycetia bacterium | reverse complement strand
CTCTCCTGCGTTAATCTAGCCCCGCGAGTTCGTAGACCGTCTGTCTCGTTTCGCCCCCACCGAGCGAGACTCGAACTCACCAACCCCCTTCCCGCCAACCACTTGCGATTTCCGGCGCGGAGAGAGTCGTCACGAAGAGGGTTCCGTTCGGGGAGCTTGCGCCCGGCCAGCGAGCCGGCGCGACAGACGGGTTAACGCGAAACGCCGAGATTTTGTCCTCTCGGCGTTTTTGCGTTTACCGCGTTTCCCGCAAGGGTTTCCGCGAACGCGGCTGGCGGCCGAGAACTCTCTCTTTCGGGAGCGTACTCTTGGGGTGCGAGAGGGACCATCGAGGTCCCTCTCGGACCCCGAGATTCCGGCCCAAAACTCTCTCCCTCTCGGATTAACACCCCCCAAAAATCAACAGGCCGTTCCCTCTCGAACCCCGATGGAAAGTTACGAACCTGGCGACGGGTTAACAAGTCTTCCCCAATCGCAAATACCAGCCCCATTTTGGTCCAGCGCTTGGGGTCCACCTCACCGCGAGAGTGCGGTCATCTTCCGCTATTCTTCCGCGGTGAGTTCTCTGTCAGGCCGCTTGAGGCTATATTGTCAGCCTCAACACAGCGTACGGTCGAAATCTTGCCTCGCTTGAACCACCACTCGTTTTTCGGGGAAGCTGAGATGAAACGTTCGCTGAGCGACAAGCGACGACAGTCCACCTTGATCTCTCGCCGCCGCCTTCTCCAGGCTGGCGGGATCGGCGCCTTGACGATGGGTTTTCCGGGGATCGTTGCCGCGAGTGTCGATGGCAATCGAGGACTCGGCGGCGGTGCGGCCGAGAAGTCTTGCATCTTCATCCTGCTGTGTGGCGGCCCCAGCCACCTCGACACGTGGGACCTGAAGCCCGAGGCGCCGGCGGAAATCCGCGGCCCCTACCAGCCCATTGCCACGACGGTCCCTGGCATGCGCATCAGCGAGCTGCACACGCGGTTGGCCAAGTTGACCCGGCATTTCAGCCTGATCCGGTCGATGACGCACGTCGGGAATATCAGTAACCATTTCGACGCCATGCACCACTGCCTGAGCGGGCAGTCGGAAGCACCTCTCGACTCTCCGTACATCGGTTCCATCCTGGCAAAGGTCCGACCCAACCAGCGCACCGTCGCGTCGTACGTCTGGCTGATCAAGTGCGTCGGCGATCCAGTCTTCTGCGCCCCGAATATTGGCACGGGGGGCCACCTGGGCATGGCCTACAGCCCCATGTTCGTTGGCTCGGCAAAAAATCACCCGGCCATGCCTGACTTCAAAGCCCCGGAGGAGTTGCTGCCCGCGGTTCCTCCCGAACGGATGCAGGTGCGCCGCCAGTTGCTGGAAGGCTTAGAGCCAGCCGCAAGCGCCACCAGCGGGAGTCAAGCCCTATCCGACTGGCAGGATTTGCACGACCGGGCCTTCGAGTTGGCAAGCGGACCGGGCGGACGACGACCCTTCGAGTTGGAACGAGAGCCAGCGACCGTGCGCGAGCGCTACGGCATGCATCCCCTGGGACAGAACCTGCTCCTGGCGCGGCGGCTTGTCGAGGCGGGAGTCGGGTTCGTCACGGTCAATGGCTGGACGGGCACTGCGCCGTCAGGCGGGGGCGGAGCGCCCAGCTCGAGCTGGGACATGCACGGCGGCGAAATGGGCATGGGCAGTGCCTTTGGCGACGGTTCGTATGGCATGGGCTGGTGCTTACCGCGACTCGATGAGGCACTTTCCGCGTTGCTCGTCGATCTCGACGACCGCGGCATGCTCGAAAACACTCTCGTAGTGGTGGTCGGAGAATTTGGCCGCACGCCACGTATCAATGCGCCCGGTGCCAATCCCGGGCGCCAGCACTGGCCGTCCTGCTATTCCGCGATTCTTGCAGGCGGCGGCATTCGGGGCGGTATGGTCTACGGCACGTCCGATAAGACTGGGTCATACGTGAAGGACAAGCCGGTGCGCCCCCAGGATTTCGGCGCCACGATCTACCACGCCCTCGGCGTCCCGCTCGAACTTCGTCTGGGCAAGGACGGCTTCACCCGCCCCATCAGCTCGGGCCAGCCGATCCTGGATCTGTTCGGATAGGGATCGCAGTATCCGGGATGTCGCCGCACGTGGCCAATGCGAGCGATCTCCACCTCGGGACGAGGGATTGCCAGGGACGCGGACATGGAGAGTATCGAACCCCCGCTGGGCGGTCGTTGCAGCAAGCCGTTAGAATCGGCACGTGTGGGGGCATGGCGGTTTCTCCTTGAGGAAGAAGGTTCGCCGGAATGTACCACTCCGGCGGGAGAAACCGCCAATTTTTCAACTACGGCAGGGACATCCTCAAGTGGTTTTCAATGTCGTACGTCCGCATCCGGCAGACTTCGCCCGGCCGCATGCCCGTCAGCAGTTGCAAGCGGATCATCGTCGCGACCTGGGCCGACAAGTGCGGCAGCGTGGCATCGACGAAAGCCTGCGGGACTGGCTTGACGGGTTCCGTCTCCCGCGCATTGCTCCGGCCGTGCTGTAGACCGGCGACGGCTTGCAGGCCGTGGTAGACGCTGGCCGGCACCAATTCGTTTTCGACGGCCCAGCGGAACATCCGCTTGATGCGGCCCACATGCGAGTTGACGACATCCCGCGTAAGCGGCCTTCGGCTATCGTCTTTGAGCACGCGGCCGCCCGTTTCGATCAGCCGCTGACGAACGGCCTTGAGTTTGAGGGGCGAGAACTGCGCGGCAGGCAGCCGAGAGTAAAGCTCTTTGAGGGGGCGCATCGCATGGCGCACGAGGCACAACTCCGAAGTCGGCTTTCCATCGGGCTTGCGGTAGTGCTGCTTGCAGCGCTCGGCGTATGCCAGGATTAGGTCAGCGACGGCAAGCGATGGTCGCTTGTCCCCCGCAGTGACGCCGCCGCTGGCGGCCCACTCGGCGATCACTTGCGAGTACCGCTCTTTGCTTTCGCGGCTTCCGAAGCGGCCCAGGTAGTGCGTCGTGCCATCAATGACGTCGCGGGCCTGTCCCGTGGCCTTGTGCTTGCCGTACTTCGGCAAGCGGGGAGAGGTTACGACGGTGGCATTCATCTTGCGCGCCCTAGCGTTTTGGTAGGCTACCAAAACCGCTGTTTGTTAGGGCTGCGCTTCCGACCGTCGGAAGGTAGAGCTAATCGCTTTCGGCGAAAGGAATTTCTTAAAGTGCCCCCTGTAGGACTCGAACCTACAACCCTCTGATTAAGAGTCAGATGCTCTAACCAATTGAGCTAAGGAGGCCTCAGCAAACTCAAAACGTCGGACACAAAAATGCGCCCGACTGTTGGAATCTACCAAACTCTCATCGGCTGGCAAGGGTCCGCGCTGCACACGCCGTCCTCGCGCCGGCTCGGTTTCGCCAGCTACAGAAAACTCAGCACCACTCCCGCTCCGCCTCGTCCTTGTTCCAGCCTTGCTCGCCGATCAAGGGCACGAAGGCAAACGGTCCCAGGTCCTCGCCCAAAAGGTCATCGCCCACGCGCGTGTACCGCCACATCGTCTGGCTGTGGCGGGTGGGGCCGATGGGGATCACGATCCGGCCGCCCTCGGCAAGCTGCTCCTGGTAGGCGGGCGGCAGCGTCTGCGCGCCGGCCGTGACGACGATGGCGTCGAACGGCGCCGCGTCGGCCAGCCCCAGCGTGCCGTCGGCCGTGCGGACCTCGACGTTCGCATAGCCCAGGCGCCTGAGGCGCTCGGCGGCCTCAGCGGCCAGCTCCGCAATCCGCTCGATGGTGTAGACGCGCTCCGCCAGGTGCGAGAGGACGGCCGCGGCGTAGCCCGAACCCGTCCCGATCTCCAGCACCTTTTCGCCGCCATGGAGGGACATCGCCTGACACATGAAGGCCACGGTGTAAGGCTGCGAGATCGTCTGCCCGAATCCGATGGGCAAGGGCTTGTCGTCGTAGGCGTAAATCGCCAGGTGTTGCGGTACGAACTCGTGGCGCGGGACCTCGCGCATGGCCGCCAGGACGCGGGCGTCGACGATCCCCCGCCCGGCAAACTGCTGGCGGACCATCACCTCGCGCAGCTCGTCGAAGCGGAAGAAGCCCGACGTGTCGGAAGTCGGCGGGTCGTAGGTCATGGCACGCTCGATGATAACCGGCTGGCCGGGCGAGAGGCGCGCGGAGAGCCCGGCTGTCAGTTTCACAGCATACGGCGTGCCGCTCAAGCCTCAATCTTGCCGGGTCAGCTCAACGAGCAGCCGATCGTGCAGCGGCTGGCCGCAGGACGAGAGGAACTTCGGCCGCATCAGGTCCACTTCGCCGCCGGAAAGGTCGGTCACCATTCCGCCCGCTTCGCGCACGAGGAGGATGCCGGCCGCGACGTCCCAGGCCTTGCAGGTTGTGGCCCAGTAGCCGTCGAACCGCCCGCAGGCGACGTAGGAGAGGTTGATCGCCGCTGAGCCGGTCCGCCGCAGCGATTGCGTCGTGACCAGCACGTTGATGAACCGCCGCACTTCCGGGTCCGCGCGCTCGACGCGCGGCGGAAAGCTGGCCACGACGAGGGCCTGCTCCATCGCGACAACCCGGCTCACGCGGATCGGGCTGCCATTGAGCCGCACCCGTTTTCCCATCTCGGCTGTAAAGCACTCCTTCAGCACGGGATCGAAGACCGCCCCGGCGACGATCCGGCCGTCTTCCTCCAGCGCGACGGAGACGGCGAACTGTGGCACGCCGTGGACGTAGTTCGTCGTGCCGTCGAGCGGATCGACGATCCAGCGATGGCGGTCGTCGCGGCCGGGCATTTCCTTCCCCTCTTCGCCCAGGAGGCCGTGGTCGGGAAAGTGCCGCCGGATGAGCGAAAAAATCGCCTCCTGCGAAGCTTCGTCGGCTTCCGTCACCAGGTCGGCGGGACCTTTCTCGCGGACCTTGCAGCGGCCCCAGTAGTCCAGGAGCACCTTGCCGCCGGCACGGGCCGCCGATTCGCAAATTTCGACATATTCGGACATGGAGCGCAACGCGTGCACGGGGGGAAGGGAAGGGGGTTTGTGGCGGCTGATTCCCGATTTTTTTTCGAAAATGGCAGCAAAACAGCGTGTTTTCAGCGGGTTTCCCACTCTCCGACGAACCTAAACTTTTTCTACCCAGAGACTAGACAAATCCAGCCAAACTGATAAGATCAGGGTGTCATTGGGAAGCCGCACCAAGCGGCAATTTTATTTTCGGCCTCTTCTCTGTTCCGGCCCCGCCGCTTCGAGCCCTCGAACGGCGGGGTTTTTTTGCGCCCACGGGTCATTCGCGTCATGCCCACGGTCCTCGTCAACCCCCCGGCCTTGTTCCACGGCAACGGCTTGTTCCGCGGCGTTCTGGAGCAAGGCGGCTGCCGCGTCGTTTTTCCGTCGAAGACGCCCATCCAGTCCGATGAGCTGCGAACCCTCGTCCGCCAGGTGGATGCCGTCCTGGCCAGCGTGGAGCCTTACACCCGCGACTTGATGCAGAGTTCGACGCTGCGCGTCGTGGCGCGGATGGGCGTGGGCTTCGACGCGGTGGACCTCGCCGCGGCCACGGACCTGGGGATCGTCGTCACGACGACGCCCGGCACGGTCGAGGAGTCCGTGGCCGAGAGTGCCCTGGCCCTGCTCTTGGGCGTCTTTCGCGGATACCCGGGACGCGACGCGGAGGTGCGCACGGGCAAGTGGTCCCGTCGTTCGTTTCCGCGGCTGGCGGGGAAGACGATCGGGCTTGTGGGCCTGGGCCGGATCGGCAAGCACATGGTGCCCCGCTGCCAGGGCCTTAAGCTGACGGTCATCGCCTGCGACCCCTGCGCCGACGAAAACTACGCCCTCGAAAACAACGTGCGCCTTTGCTCGCTCGATGAGCTGCTGGCGACGGCCGACATTGTCAGCCTGCACGCCCCGGCCATGCCTGCCACGCGGCACCTCATCAACGCCCACGCACTCACCCGGATGAAGCGCGGCAGCGTGCTGCTGAACACCTCGCGCGGGGCGCTCGTCGACGAGGCGGCGCTGGTCGAGGCGCTCCGTAGCGGGCATCTCATGGGCGCCGGCCTGGATGTCTTCGAGCAGGAGCCGCTGCCGACGAGCAGCCCGCTCGTCAAGCTCGACAACGTTTTTCTCATGCCGCACATCGCCGGCCTGGACGATCAATCGAAAGAGGATTCGAGCCGCCTGGCGGCCGAGTGCATTGTGGAGGTGCTTTCCGGCCGCTGGCCGGCGCAGTGCGTGGTCAATCCCGAGGTCCGTTCTCGCCTGCGGAAGTGATCGCTGCAACTCGTCTTTGCCGCCAACTTGACTTGGCACGCCCTGCGGTGCGCGGCAGAATTCATCTCAGGGGTCGCAACTCCTAGCCGCTCGCAACTAACCACTAGCCACTGGCCACTAGCCACTATGGCCCAATCCCACCTCGTTCGCGTCGGCGTGATGGGGAACGTCGGGCGGTTTTACTCGCCCGACGGACTCATCTATCCGCGCGCGGCGCGCGTCATCGTCCGCAGCGGGCGGGGGCTGGAGACGGGGCACGTGCTCCTGGCCGAGGACGACCTGCCGCCGGACCTGGCCGACGGCGTGGTCCTGCGGCGGATGACGGTCGAGGACGAGCTATTGGAGGCGCGGCAGGCCAAGAATCGCGACGCGGCCTACGCCGCCTGCGCCGAGCGGATCGCGCGCGCCGGCCTGCCGGTCGTGCTGATGGACGTGGAGCACCTCTTCGACGGGCAGACGCTGCTTTTTTACTTCCTGGGTGAGTCGTCGGACGAGCTGGAGGCGATCACGGCCGAGCTGACGGAGCTTTACGAGGCCCAGGTGCAGTTCCGCAAGTTCACCGAGACTTTGATCGAGGGCTGTGGGCCGGCCTGCGGGACCGAAGCCGCCGCCGGCCACGGCTGCGGCACCTGCGCCACGGGCTGCTCGCTGGCCGGGGCGTGCGGGACGAGGAAGCACTAGGTATCGAGCGCGATCCGCGCCGCCGTCGCTTGACGCGCGTGTTCAGTCGGCGTCGCGTAGCCGTCCAACCATGCCGCCCCTTGCGGCATCGACGAAATACTTGACAGGCGGATTCTTGAGCGGTTGAATGCTCAAAGTTCATCGGGGCGTTTCATGAAGGAGTCACCGTTCCAATGGCTGACCAAAGCGTAGTTAGGATCCGTTCTACCGCAATCTCCGAGGCGCAACGACGAACTCGAGTGGCGTTTGCCGCAACGCAGATTACTTCGCTGATCCTGCTAATTGCCGTTTGGAACGGCTATCTCTCGTGGACCCGGTTTGCCTTCGCATTCCGGCCCGAATTTTCAAAGAACGAGGTCACTGAGCACTTGCAGCGCGAACAGCTTGCTGAATGGGTCGAGTCACGGTCTGTCTCTATCCCCGTTCTGGGAATCCGTGTGGGGATTTCCGACGCGTCGATCCTCGGAAGCCTGACGCTTTTCATTACGTCGTTGTGGCTATACTTCGCCCTGCGGCGCGAAAACCATGAGATTGGGACGCTGCTTCGCGACACTCGCGAGGACGACGTCACGATGCGCCGGAAGGTTTTCTATGCGATTGCGTCGCGGCTACTGTTTACCAGCGTCAGCGCAAATGATTCACCAATTTCCAGCCTTGGTGCTGCGTCGCAATCAAAGACTTTCGTCGTTTTCCGCTTCTCATTCAAGGCTCTATTGTGGCTTCCCTTCGCTTCGGTATTGTTCGTATTGCTGATGGATGTTCTGTCGTCGTTCGTCATGGAATCACCATTTCGGCGGGCCACGCTCCCAGGCGACAATCCCGATGCGTTTCAATACGTGCATTTGGCCGTAACGATCGTTTTCTCTGTTGTGTTTGCTACGCTTCAAGGAATCATCTGCTACCACAACGTGTCATACGAGAATGGTACGGCACAGGTTCTTCAAGATTACAAGCGCGCTTTGGACTAACAGCCTGTTGAAAAAGTCCGTGAGAGCCCCAAAAACGCGAAGAATCCCCGGCATTTGTCATGCTAGCAGGTAGCAAAAAATGACTTTTGCAACAGGCTGCTAACTAACGCGCTGACGAATCTAGCTGGGAGAGGTCGTCCACTTCAGCACCGGCTTCCGCGCCGCGGCCACTTCGTCGGGGCGGCTGATCGGCGTTGTGTGCGGCGCCTCGTGCAAAAACTCCGCCGATTCCCGCGTGATGGAAAGGAGCGTATCGGCCAGGGCGTCGAGCGATTCCTTGCTCTCCGTCTCCGTCGGCTCGATCATCATCGCTTCCTTGACCGTGATCGGGAAATAAACCGCGGCCTGCGGGACCGAAGCGGCCGCGGGGCACGGCTGCGGCAGTTGCGCCACGGGGTGTTCCTTGGCAATGGCGTGCAGGACAGGGAACCACTTGCCATAATTTGGCAGCCAGCCAGTGATGAATGACGACGACCGAGGGTTTCACGCGCCGGGCGCGGCTTTGCTCTAACTTGGGCCAGGCGCCGCCGTCGTTTGCCGAAGCGCGCAAAAAAAGCCGGGGTGCCGCGTTGGCGGCATCCCGGCGCTTCTCAATTCTCAGTATGGACTGACGCCCGGAGACTCCGGAGACTCACGCCCTCGTTGTTCTACACATCTCGCCGGGCATTACTTTTCCAGGATCTTGGCGAAGTCGGCAACCACGGCCTTGACGGCTTCCTTGTCGAACTTGCCTTCGGGATAGGCGTGGCTGGCCTTGACCTTCATCTTCGTGTAGAGCGTGACGGTCACTTCGGCCTTGGGGCTGACGCCGAAGTCCGCGGGCCCGTTCTCGGACTCCAGGGGCACGGCGACCGGGACGTTCGTGATCTTGTGCGTCTCCACGAACTTCTTGGCGTCGGCCTCGAGCTTCTCGCGGTCATCGCCCAGGAGCATCACGAACGAACTCAGCTTCTTGTCTTTGTTCTCGCCAACCGCCTTCTCAATCTCCTTGACCAGACTGGCCAAGTTGTCGTCGGCCTTCCGAGCGAAGACCATGACGACAGGCACGAGACCGAGCTTTCACCGGTAGCACAGTTGTTGGCCGACCTTGACGCCGTCATCGGCGCCGCCGCACTTCACCACCTGAAAGGCGGGCACAGGATCGCCGACCTGCAAGCCGCTCTTCAGCTCCTCGTCGCCTGCGATCGCCGCCACGGCCACCAGGGCCACGGCAGCTCCCAGGCATTTCATCCATCTCATGGGAGACCTCGTCGGTTGAAGAACCAAGGAAACTCTACTCCGCAAGCGGCGGGGACCCTCCCGCGCCGCCCTCCCCACGATGCGAATCCGCAAACGCGAGCCACCCCAAACCGGCAGATGGCCTTCCGCCGATGGCGCGAGGCGCGGAAACGCGATCAAAACAATCAGTGCTCTTGAAAGGGTAGGCAGCAAGCTAACTCGACGATACTACCGTTTTGAGGCATAGGTGAATGTTAGCTGCCTAACAATGTGTTATGCGCTCATCGCGGGGGCTTTGGCCGTATCCAGATAGTTCAGAAACGCCTGGGCCGGCGGGGCCAGCGGCCGGCGGCGGTCGTAGGTCACGTACAGCCGCCGTTCGAGCTTCAGGCCGGCCACGTCGATGGCCACGAGCTCCCCCGCCTTGATGTCCTGCTGGACGGCCAACCGCGAAACGAACCCCAAACCCATCCCCCTGCGAACGGCGTCGCAAATGGCCGCGTTGCTACCCAGTTCCACCGCGATGTTCAGGTCCGACCAGGCGATGCCGGCGGACTCCAACCCTTTTTGAAGGCACCACCGCGAGCCGGACTCCACCTCCCGCACGACGAGCGGCGTGCGCCGCAGCTCGGCCAGCGAAAGCTTGCGTTTTTTGGCCCATTCGCTCCCCTTCGGTGCCACGAGGACCAGCATGTCGCCGGCG
>JACOUI010000298.1 GCA_016177915.1 Planctomycetia bacterium | reverse complement strand
GGCCGTCCTTCCAGCGCGGCAGGCTCACCTTGAGCACGAGGCTGCACTTGTGCGGGATGCTCCACAGGTGATAAACGACCTCCAGGTGCGGCGTCCAACCGGTCTTGGCGGCCTTCTTGGGGTCCGGCTCGAAGTAATCGACGCCGGAGACGCAGCAGAGCAGGTTGAAGCGCAGGTCCGGCTCGTCGCGGAGGTAGGTGCAGACTTCGACCAGGCTCTCCGGCGCGATTTCGATCCAGGGATCGATCGCCTCGAGGTTCGCCCCGCGAATCCCCTCGCCAAATTGCGCCTTCAGCCGATCGACGAATTCTTGTCCGCTCATGGAAGATTGACTCGTGGCAGCGACCCCGGCCGGCTTGCCCGGCCGGTGAAAAAGGTTGGATGGCTAGCTTGCGTCGCCGCCTCCTGGTTTCCAGGGCGCACGCGGCGTGGCGCCACGTTCACGCCGCCGCCTTCTCCTCCGCCATTTCGTCCGGCGGCGCCCGCGCCCCGCGCTCGCGGCTCATCGCCCGCACCCAGTCGAGGTCGCCGCGGTGCCAGACGTACGCAAACCCAACGAGCACCACGGCGAAAAACGCCGCAATGTCCAGCATCGAAAACAAAGCCAGTTGGCTGGCGCTGCCCGTGATCGCGTCCTTCAGCGACGGATCGGGCTGCGCCGCCCGCGGCACACCCAGCTCCGCGTACAGCCCGCGCACGGCTCTGTCGCGCCGCGCGATCTGCTGCGCCTGGACCGCGGGGGGCGCACCGGCCTGGACGGCGTATAGCCGGTCGTCGCGCAGAGCGTTGGCCTTGCCGAAGACGGTCGCCCAGGGGAAGAAGAACGCGACCTCGACGTCGAAGATCAGGAACAACAGCGCGACGACGTAAAACCGCAGGTCGAACTGCACGTAGCTGGAGCCGATGGTCGGCTCGCCGCACTCGTAGATTTCCTGTTTCTCGGCGTGCAGGTCCGACGAGCGCAGGAACCGGCCGACCAACAGGCTGACGAACAGAAACGCCGCTCCCACTCCCATGAACAGCGCAATGTACGCGGCGACGGCGATCGAAGTCATGGCAAACTCAGGGGACCGAAGTTGACGCGAGCCGGGCGGCCTGAAAGAACTCGTATTCTAGGAATTGCCCCCTCTTTTACAAGCTGCCGCCAGCCCGCGCATTCTCCGCATCTTCCGGCGGCGCGGGCGGTTTCGCCCGCTGGCGCCCCCTTTCCCCCTCAACGATTCTGAACTGGCTTCCGATCACGCTTTTGTGTACCTAGCTGCCATTGCGCCGTGGCGCGACCCTGTCGCCACGCCGCTGCTAGCACAACTCCAGGCGTCCCGATCCGCGTTGCGAAAACACCCGTAGATTCCCGCGTCTGCGATGACCCACCGCTCGCTTCTGGCCCGGGTGACCGCCTGGCCGCCGCTGTTGCGCATCGCCGTCTGGGCGGCGGCCATCGTGGCGGCCGCCTTCGTCGCCATGGTCGCCGTCTATCTGCTGGGCATTCCTCCGGCCGATTTCCTGCACCGCGCTCGCAACACGCTGCTATTGCTGGCGCTGGGCGGCGTATTGCTGCTGATGCTGGCGGACCCGCGGCCGGCCTCCGACTACGGCGTGGCGGTCGGCCCGCATTGGCGGCGGCAAGTGCTGCTGGGATTTAGCATCGGGGCCGGGTTTTTCGCGGGATATCACCTGTTGGCCTGGTGGACGGGCGCGATTGTCGTCACCGCCGGCGATGTTTCGCCCTACGCCTGGTTCTCCGCTCTGTTCTCGGGCCTGATCGCGTTTCCGCTGGCCGGCGCCGAACTCGTGATGTTCGGGGGCTACTTCCTGGGCTCGCTCCGGCAGCGGCACAGCCGGATCGTCTCGGTCGCCGTCCCGGCCGCCGCGTTCTCGATCCTGGGGCTTTTGGATTCCACGACGCAATGGAATTTGCAGGCCGTGCCCTTGGCCGTCGGCACGTTCCTCGTGGCGGCGCTCTTGGGCCTCGTGCGGCTGCGCACGGGCAGCCTGCCGCTGCCGGTGGGAATCCTGGCCGGCGCGATTTTCGTAAGGCGGTTATTCCGCCGCACGGCGCTTTTCGGCGCTCAGGCGACCAGCCCACTGGCCGACTGGCTCGCGCCGCAGGGCGATCCGCGGCAAGCGCCGGTCTTCTGGATCGCGCTGGCCGCGGCCGCCGTCGTCGTGTGGGTCGTGCTGCGCAAGTATGGCGACGCCGCGCCGGACTCGTCGATCGACGCCAGCTTCAAGCGCATTTTTCCCTTCTCCAGCCCGCAGGCGCTGGCGCCGCTGGACCGCTGGATCGTGCCGCTCGTCCATGCCCGGTGTCGCATCGACCCGCCGTACGTTTTCCGGTTTCTTTCGACGCTGGTCGGCTCGGCGCTGAACACTGTGCTGTCGCTGCCCGAGCGGCTGCTCGTTCATCCCCTGCTCAGGCACCGTGTTCCCGATCCGGTCTTCATCGTGGGCGTGCATCGCAGCGGCACGACGCACCTGCACAACCTGCTGGCCCTGGACCCCAACCTCGTCGCGCCCAAAAACTATCAGGTCTTCAATCCGCACGGATTCCTGACGACCGGCTGGCTGCTGACGATGCTCTTCGGACCGCTCCTCACGCTGCGGCGGCCGATCGACGCCGTCAAAATGCACGCCTTCTCCGCCCAGGAAGAGGAATTCGCCATCGCCGGCCTCTGCGCCCAAAATCCGTACTGGGGCTTCGTCTTCCCGCGCAACGTGGCCCACTACGACCGCTTCATCTTCCCCGAGCGGATGACGCCGCCCGAGCGATTGAATTGGAAGCGGGCGTATCTCCTCTTCCTTCGCAAGCTGACTTGCTTTGCCCGCCGCCGGCCGGTGCTGAAAAGCCCCTACAACACGGCCCGCGTCGCCGTCCTTCGCGAGATGTTCTCCCGCGCGAAGTTCATCCACATCTACCGGCACCCGCACGCGGTGTACGTCTCCAACATGCACATGTGCCGGGAAGGGAACGTGCTGTTTCAGCTTCACGATCCGGACGAAGGCGATTCTTTCCAGACGCGGCTCTTGGACAACTACCGCGACCAGGAGGATTCGTTTTACGCGGCCGCGGCCACGCTGCCGCAAGGCGCGATGGCCGAGGTGCGCTTCGAGGACCTGGAGCGCGACCCCGTAGGCGAGGTCCGCCGCCTCTACGCGCAGCTCGGCTTGGATTTCAACCCCGCCTTTGCGGAACGGCTGACGCGGTACGTGGAGAGCGTGGCGGGCTACAAGAAGAACCGCTTCCGGCCGCTGCCGGAGGACGTGCGACAGAAGATCGACGCGGCGATGGGTCCCTATCTGGCGCGGTGGGGCTATGCGAGCACTGGGGCGGAAACGGGACGCAGGGCGGCGTGAGCCGGTCGCAAACAGTGCGCTAAGCTACGAATGGAAAATCCACCGGTTGAGCATTCGGCCAGGGGCTACCGGTCGTGGGGCGGAGCGCATGCTACAGCCCCCTCCCGCTGGAAGCCGATTTGCGCCAGCGCGGCAAAAACCGTCGCCAGCACCCGGTGGCCGAACGAGGGGAGGCTGCAAAGCTGCTCGGGGCGGCACTGGAGGAGGTCGGCCACGGTTTCGATCCCGGCCCGTTGCAGGACATTGATGACCCGCAGGCTGAGGGCCAGCTCGGCCACGTTCGTGGCCAAGCGATCACGCATTTCGGGGTCGTCGTGCGCGGGATCATGGTGCGCGGGATCATGGTGCGCGGGATCATGGTGCGCGGGATCATGGTGCGCGGGGTCGAAGTTGGCGAGGTCCGGCCGCGGGGCCTTTGGCCTGGCGGCAAGCCGTGCCGCCGCGGCCCGTGCGCCGCAGGCGACGCAAGGGGGGAACACGCGGCAGCGGCACCGCGGGCAGCGGACGGCGCGTTGCCGGGGGCGGTCGTCCTCGCTGGGCTCGCAGACGCGATAACGCCCCTGACGGATGCGGTAAACCAGGCTGACGCAGACGCCGAGATTTCTGGCGATCTCGCGCGTGCGGTAGCCCTGCTGGGCGAGGTTGCGAACTTGCAGGATTTTGGTGAGGGTGAGCCGCTGGCCCATGTCGGCCTCCGTCAGGTTCGCGATTGGGCGGCACGACCGCAAAGTCCGGAGTCGAGGGCGCTGTCGTCGGCGTCCTCGGCGTCGTCGTCGATGGGGGGGGGGGGCGGGGCGTGCTTTTCCTCCCAGCGGCGAAAGCGGCGCTCCTCGTCGTCGCTGACCGGCAGCGCGCCCTGGGCGCGGCGCAAGCGGCGGCAGGCGCGGGCGATATCGGCCAGCGTGGGGATGAACGGCTCCAGGGCGCCGCATCGGCGGCAGCGATTGCGATAGCGCGTTTGCCCCGCGCGCCGCTGCCAGCGGCGGCGGTTTTGGCCGCCGCCAAGACGGCGGCGGCGGTCGTGGGCGATATCGGCGCTGCCGCAGCGGCTGCAGCGCAGCTCGGCGGCGTAGAAATCAGGCGGGCCGGTCCGGCGGGTGGGCGCGGTCATGGCTGGCTCCGTCGCTTTCCATGCCGGCGCCGGGCATGGGGCCGGCGCCTTGGACTATCCGGCACCCTACGCGCTCCCGCGATCCATGTAAATACTATTTTTAGTTTATTTTGAATTCCCTTTCGGAACCATATTTACATCCGTGGATGGGTTGCTATGCTGGTCCGAAAATGTGCGCGGGAGCGCCGGCGGCCGCCCAGCCCCCCCATTTTCCCAACTCAAGGAAATCGCCGTGGCCAAATCGAAGGGCCGAAATCCCAAGCAAATCTCCGCACCCCGCGACGCCGACGGCGTCCGCCAGCTCGCCACGCCGCTCCGCAAGATCGCGGACGAGATCGAAAGCTACGCCGAGCACATGGAACGGCTGGGCGTCGCCGAAATCCGCCCGCTGACGGGCAACTTCGTCCGCGCCGTGGACAAGCTCGCGGACTTCCTGGCCCGCCAGTTGCTCGCCAAGATCGCCGCCGAGTCGCACGAGTTCTTCCGGCCCGGCGAAGGGGGGCAGCCGGCCGGCCGCTCCGGCGGGGCGAAGACGTCGCGGCGAAAAGGGAAGGCGTAGCACACATGCAGGCGCGACGCGCCGGGTAGTGGGGTTTCGTCTCGCGGAGCGAGCCGGCTACGACGCGACGGCCGCCAGCAGCCGATCGAGCAGCCGGTCCACTTCGCGGCGCGTGGCGCCGTCCAGGACGTAGCCCACCGGGCCGCGCACGAGCGTGTTTTTGAAGACGCCCCGCCGGCGCAGGATGTGCTTTTCGATCGCCAGAAAGGCGTCCAGGCTGCCTTGCAGCGAGACGAGGGCGCACAGCGGTTGCGAAAGCTGCTCGATGCGCTTTGGATCGCCGGCCTGAAGCGCCCGCCAAAGCGCCACGATCGCATCGACAACCTCCGTGCCGGGCATCGTGCCGGCGATGCCGCGCCGAAAACTCTCGACCAGGGCGAGGCCGCCGCTGCCTTCGAAGATGGCGGCCTGGCCGCCGGTGGCGTCACGAAGCTGGGTGAGCCGCGGGCCGGGCGGGGCGGCCTCGGGCTTGTACATTACGCGCGGGCCGAACCGCTCGAAGAGCCGGGCCTGCATGGCGATCGACATCGGCCGGCCGACGTAACTGCTGGCGTCCTGCACGATCACGGGCAGGGAAATGGCGTCCGCGATCGCGCAGAAGTAATC
>JACOUI010000268.1 GCA_016177915.1 Planctomycetia bacterium | reverse complement strand
GCCGCGGTCCCGCCGCAGCAGGGCGACGCGGGCGCGTAGTACGTTGACGCCGGCGCGGAGCCGCAGCCGAAGCAGTCAAACAGCCCGGCCTGGCTCGGCGAAGCCGTGAGCAGGACGGCGGCCGTGGCCAGCGCGGGCACCAGGGGACGAGCGAAGCGCAGCATACAGTGGTCTCCAGTTTCACGAGGGGCCGACTGAGGATTGAGTACCGAGGCTCCCCCTCATTTCGTTAGAATTCCGTCGCAGGGCAGTGTCAACTAGCGCCATGAGCGCGAAGCTCATTTGGCAGGATTTTACGACTGCGTAAACTTTGCGGGCGCGGATGGATGCACACGGGTGGCATCGACAGCGTTGCCATCGTGCACCATCGCAGCGCACGCCCACCTGGAACTTTAGGTCAAAAAGGGCGGAAAGATCGCGCTGCGGGTCTCCAAGGTCGCGCGTTGTGCCGGCTATGCAGCGCCGACCCGATAAGCTGCGTCGAGTTTGACGGTCGCGACGAATGCGCAGGGATTCGATGGTTTGGCGGACAGGCCGCACTGGACACGAACGGCTGCGAGACACGTACGTTCAATGGTAGCAAGGAGGCCGCGCCATCGATCGAGATTCGTGGTTGCGCCTGGAAGGACGCCCCGGTTAGATGACGGGATTCCTGGTACAAATCCATAGCGGGCTGTCGTTGGATGTGGCACTTACGCAAGCCGCAAGAGAATGCGATTAACTTGTTCCTGGACGGCCAGCGGGAGCGGCCGTTTTCCTATCCCGACGTCGAGATCACGCGCGGCGAGGGGCCGATGGGCGGTTACGATTTCGACCACAACCGCGTTCTGCTGGGACACGGCGAAGAGACCTTCGAGCGGGCTTGCGCGGCGATCCGGCGGTGGGAGATGTTTCCGCGCCCTTGGACGCAGATCGTCCCGCCCGACGCGCCGATCGAGCAGGGCGCCGTCGTGGCTGTGCTGGGGCAAGTGCTGCGACTGTGGTGGCTGAATGCCTGCCGGATCGTGTACGTCGTCGACGAGGCGGGACCGCCGCGGCGGTTCGGTTTCGCCTACGGCACGCTGCCGGGGCACGTCGAATCGGGCGAGGAGTATTTCGGCGTGGAGCTGCGCGACAGCGAAGCCAGCGAGGGCGGCGGCGGCGAAGTGTGGTACGAGATTCGCGCCTATTCGCGGCCGAACTATTGGATGGTCCAGCTCGCCTACCCCATCACGCGGCGATCGCAGCGCCGGTTCGCGCGCGATTCGCTGGCGGCGATGCAGCGGTCGGTGCACGGCGGGGCCTCTCGAAGCCGATGACGCTGGGCGGCGTGCGCGAGCGCCGTCAATTCCGCCCGTCCAGGTGGCTGTAGTGCGGTCCCAGGCCGCAGGTCTCCAGGACCGGCCCGGGAGCGGGGAGGATTTTCTGCTCGGCCGGTTCCAGGAGCGGGCCGACCTCGTGTCCGCACACGTCGCGCCGCTCGGCGACGCGGATCAGCTTGCCGCCGCTGGCATAGCCTCCCACTTCGCCGGGCTGGGTCCAGAGGATTTCGGCCACGAGGCCGATGCGCTGGCCGGTGCTTTCGTCCGGCGCCAGCTCGACGGCGGCCAGGAGCCGCCCCAGCGGAAGCGGCTCGGCGTGCACGAACGAGATCGTGCTGATCGTGATCTCGTCGAGGAAGCCGCTGACGGCGCGGGGCCAGCCGGCGTTCAGTCGAGCGTCGTCGCTTTGCAGCGGCATCAGAGTGACGGGGAGCCGGACCGGCGCGGCCGGGCCGACCTTGCGCGAGATGGCGACGCGGGCGGCCACGTTCATCTCGTCGATGACCCTGTGGACGGCGGCCCGCAGGCTGTCGAACGACTGGAAGTCCTGGACGAACCGGTCCAGGCTTTTCTCCTGCGTCTGGCGCTGCTCGTCGAGTTGCCGCTCCGCCTCGCGCCGGCGGCGCCAGGCCTGCACGCGGTCGTTGACGACCAGGGCCACGGCCGCCACCAGGCCGAACGCCCCGGCCTGCGCCCAAATCCTGCGCCAAAAGTCGTCGAGGGTAGGTCCCCAGCCGACGACGAGCAGCGAGAGGCTCAGCCAGGCGATGAGGTTGATCAGCGAATGCTGCGGTCCGCGGAAGTTCTCGTTCACGACTGCCCCTCGAGGCTCGATGTCCGGCCGGCGGCATGGCTGACCTGTCAGCACCCGAGGCACCCTTGCCGGGGGTTTGGCTCGCGGGCCTGCTGTCTTTCGCGCGATCGGCCGGCGGCGCTTCCAAAGCTGCGCGGTGATAAGAACCGAATGGGGCCTTAAGGGGCTTAGCACGGGACGGGGGGCGCGTCCAACGTCGGCGCGGCCGCTGACGGGAAACGGGATTGGCGCGAGTCCGATCGCGCCGATCGTGACGCGGCGGCGCGCCTGCTGCGTTTTTTCAACGCGCGTCCGGCACTGGTTTGCCGCGGCGCGGCGGGTTAGAGTGAACCCAGCCGCAGCCGCCGGCGCGGAGCAAGGGCCATGAAGCTCTCGTCCATCCCCCAGGTCTACCGCAACTTCAACCGGACGGTGCAAATCGTCTCGGTCATGAGCAAGTATGGCCTGGCCGACTGGATCAGCCGCCTGGACGTCGAGTTCGCCAAGGACTTCCTCAAGAGCCGCGACGGCGCGGCCCTGGCGCGGTTCAACCGCGACCAGCGCATCCGGCTAGTGCTGGCGGAGCTGGGTCCCTCGTTCATCAAGTTGGGACAGATGCTCAGCACGCGGCCCGACCTGGTGGGGACGGAGCTGGCGACCGAGCTCGCGCTGTTGCAGGACGACGTGCAGGCCGACCCGCCCGAAAAGGTCAAGGCCCTCATCGAAGCCGAGCTGAAGCGCCCGATCGGAGAGCTGTTCGCGGAGTTCGACGAGAAGCCGCTGGCGTCGGCGTCGATCGGGCAGGTCCATGCCGCGCGGCTGACGACGGGCGAACACGTCGTCGTCAAGGTCCAGCACGCCGACATCCACAGCAAGGTGCGCGAGGACCTGGACATCCTCTCGGGCGTGGCCCAGCTCGCGGAAAAGCTGCCGGAGTTCCGCAATTACCGCCCGCGGGCCGTGGTCGAGGAGTTCCGCCGCACGCTGACGCGGGAGCTGGATTTTTCGCGCGAGCTACGGAACATGGAGCGTTTTGCGCACGCCTTTGCGGACGACCCCACGGTGGTCATTCCCAAGACGTACCCGCAGCTCTCGACGAGCCGTGTGCTGACGATGCAGCGGATCGACGGCCTGAAGCTGGCCGATGCGGAGAAGCTGCGCACTTCGGGCGTGGACGTGCAGGAGGTCGCGCGCCGCGGCAGCCGCCTCTTCCTGGAGATGATCTTCTCGCACGGCGTGTACCATGCCGACCCCCACCCGGGCAACAT
>JACOUI010000267.1 GCA_016177915.1 Planctomycetia bacterium | reverse complement strand
GCTCGCCGCCGCGCCAGATGAGGAACGTGTTGCCCTTGGTCGGCTTTTCGGCGGTCGTCTGGCCGGTGATGGCGCCGTCGTCGACGCGCCAGAAGTCGGGGTTGCCGTCCCAGCCGTCGAGGCTCTTGCCGTCGAAGATCGGCTTGAAGCCGTCGTCGTCGGCCGCGGCAGCGACGCCGGCGAAGAGAATTACCAGGATCGCAACGCCCAAGCAGATTCGCGCGATGGGGAGTTTCATCGGCCGGCTCCTCGACTTTTTCGCCCAGAAGGATGCTGTGACGGCAACCAGTCTACTTTTGTGCGCTGGGGGTTGCCAGTACCGTAGCCCTCACGCTCCGCGTGAGGAAGCGCTTCGGCCGAACGCAGCGAGATCACAATCGGCTCGCAAGGGCGACGGCGTGATCGCCGTTAACGCCGCATCACGCGGAGCGTAATGGCTACCGCTTTACGACCCAACCCGTCGCTAGGTCGAACGACTGCCCCTTGACCACGAAGCCGCAAAATCCGTCGCCCGGCGGGCACTGCCACGGATGGGGCTGGTAGTGGTAGAGCCAGGTCTTCTGTTTCCACTTGTCGGGCAGCGCGCGCAGGTCGTCATAGTGCGCGTGGACGCCCGACCGCACGTCGGCCGTCTCGCAGTCGTGCAGCACGAGGTCCGCCCGATCCATTTCCGTCCGCAGGTGCTCTGGCTGGTACTGCGTATCTGCGGTGAACAGCGTGACGTGGTCGCTGCCGTCCTCCTGGATCAATAGCCCGTACGTCTCGGCCAGCCGCGGGCCGTCGTGGAAGTGAATCGTCTGCACGGGAGTGAAGGCGATCCCTTCCCAGCGGAACGGGCTGCCGACGGAGACGGGCCGGCAGTCGAAGAAGTCCTCGACCTGCGCGGTCTTGCCTTCGACGGTGCGCATGCCGCCCGAAAGCGTCCGCTGCCAGAGCGTGTCGATGAGTTGGCCGGCGGCGAAGAGCTTGGGGCGCGGGGCCTGCGGATCGAAGAAGGTGGAAAGGCCCAACCATTCCAGGCCGCCGACGTGGTCGGCGTGCAGATGGGTGACGTAGACGCCGTCGATCGCGGCGCCCAGGTTGCCGTTTTCGATCCCCTGCTCGGCCAAGGCGAAGCGCGCATCGCTGCCGCAATCGATCAGCAGCCGTTTGCCCGAGCCGGCCGTGACGAGCGCGTTGGACTGGTAGTATTCGGCGGTCGTAAAAGCGCTGCCGACGCCGATGAAGGTGATCGTCGCCATCTTCTTCTCTCGTTGCCGTCTCGGTGATGGGTCGCACGCGGCCGCGTCCTGGCGCGCAGCGTCAGGAGCCGTCACGTCCGACCGGAGCGTGCCGCCAGCGCAGTCGCGGATTCTCCACGGCTTGGATGGATGCACCTGGCGTGCCGTTTGTCCTCGGGAATCCCAAATCGCTGTCGGCCGCGAGGTTTGCGGCTCGAACGGTCAATTCGCGAAGCCGGTGACGAGCGGGGAAGCCGTCATCGAGACGACGACAACTGTCGCCGGCCTGATCGAGCGGGCCGCCGACGGCGTTTTGCGTTCTTCGCGCCGCTTGTCAGGATTTTGGCAAGTTGCTAGCATCTCGCTGCAGAAGCCATTACCGCACCGGGCAAGGCGGCTTGAGGGCCGCTGCGCGGGCGTCGCATGTGCGACCAGGAGTCATCCCGTGGGAGTCAAGAAGACAGGCAAGGGCCGCCGCAAGATCGGCCGCAAGAAGCGTCGCATGCGTTCCCGCATCCGGCACCGCAAGGGCTAGGCCGGCGAACCCGGGGCCGCCGTGATTTGAGGCGGCATCGACAGACGGCCAAGGCTGCGGTTGTTTTGCGCGCCAGGGTTGCGTTCCGTCGAAGCGTGCCGGCACCAAAGCACCTTGAACGCGCCCCCATCTCCCGGTAAACTTCGGGTTTTCCACCCTGTGTACTCCCTGTGAGATCCTGTGTACTCCCTGTGAGATACTGTCGCCGGAAAAGCGCGCCGGCGCGTCGTCGTCGCGGGAAACGCCGAAACGATCGTCCATGAAAACGAAAACCTACATGGCCCGGCCGGGCCAGGTCGAGCGGAAATGGCTGCTGGTCGACGCCGACGGCAAGATCGTCGGCCGGCTGGCCTCCGACATCGCCATGGCCCTGATGGGCAAGCACCGGCCGACCTACACGCCCCACGTCGACACGGGCGACTACGTGGTCGTCGTCAACGCGGACAAGGTCGTCCTCACCGGCAAGAAGTGGACGGCCAAGGAATACCGCTGGTACACCGGCTACACGCGGCAGCGCAGCGTGACCGCCGCCAAGCGATTGCAGCAAAAGCCGACGCAAATCCTGCGCGAGGCCGTGCGGCGCATGCTGCCCAAAAACAAGCTCTCGTTCCAGCTCATCCGCAAGCTGAAAATCTACGCCGGCGCCGACCACCCGCACCAGGGACAGACGCCGCAGCCGGTCGACTTTGGCGCTCGGTGAGAGCACCGGTGTAGGACGGCCTTTCCAGGCCGTCATTTCGGCGACGGCCCGGAAGGGCCGTCCTACAGGATCCAGACCCGAAGGCAACCATGACCGACGCGAAAAAACCGAGCTACATCTGGGGCACCGGCCGCCGCAAGACGGCGATTGCCCGCGTGCGCCTCACGTCCGGCAGCGGCAAGATCGTCATCAACGGCCGCGACATGGAAAACTACTTCCTCACGGACAACACGCGAAACGCCGTTCTGGCGCCGCTGAAGACGACCGACCAGGTGGGCAAGGTGGACGTGCTCGCTCAGGTCGAGGGCGGCGGGCCGGTGGGCCAAAGCGGGGCCGTGAAGCTCGGCATCGCCCGGGCCCTGAAGAGCTACAGCGGCGAACTGGAGCCGGCGCTCCGCGGCACAGACCTGTTGACGCGCGATTCGCGGAAGAAAGAGCGCAAGAAGTACGGTCTGCACGGCGCGCGCCGCGGCACGCAGTTCTCGAAGCGCTAACGCGCGACCTATTGCAGCACCGGTCCACCACCGGACTTTTCGGCTGCCAGCCGTGCCGGCACTTTGCAATCTCGGCCGCAGTGCGCTTGCGTCGGTTTAGTGTACATGCGATCATATCGAGGGCCGCGGTCGAACAAGAACTGGACGGCCGGGGAAACCTCCCTGCGGGAGATTCCGGGATTTGTCTCGAAATACCAGGGGACGATCCGTTATCCTAGGGGTTGTAAGAATAGGCTTACAGCGGTGCGGGTTCTCCCGCCGGCAAGGACGTCCACCGACCCAGGCTCCACTTTCGGTGGAGGGTGTCCATGTGGGTGCGCGTTACCTGCCCTAACGGGCACAGGTTGAAGATCGAGTCGAAGCATTTGGGGCGACAGAACAAGTGCCCTGTGTGTGGCGCCGTCGTTTCGATGTGGATTCAGGTCGTTTGCCCCAAGGGGCACTCGCTGAAGGTGCAAAGCAAGTACGTGGGCAAGGCGGGACGCTGCCCGGAGTGCCAGTCGCTGGTGCGCGTGCCCGACCTGACCGAGATGATCGCCATGGACACGCTGGCCGCCGACGGCGAGGCGGCGGCAGTGGCGATTCCGGTGCACGAAGAAGAACATCACATCCCCGACAGCCCCTCGATCATCGCCAGCACGTCGACGGCGACGGCGGTGCGTCTCTGCCCGGCCTGCAAGAACAAGATTCCGGTGACGTACCGGACCTGCCCCATCTGCAACCGCTACATCGGGGACCGCGAGCAGCAGGCCGAGGCGCTGCACACCAAGAGCGCCAACTGCCCGGAATGCGACGCGACGAGCTTCCCGGGCGACGAGTATTGCCGGAACTGCGGGATGCCGCTGAAGTAGTTGCTGTTGTCTTTCGTAGTGACCCGATTCATCGGGTCCGTTGGTAGTGACCGGATTCATCCGGTCCCACTGACAGAATAGCGGCGCGAATCGTCGCGCCGAAAACGGACCGCATGAATGCGGTCACTACCAACGGGGGAACCGCCTGAAGGCGGGACTGCAACGACGCTACTTCTGCGCATAGCCCGGCGCGGCGAAGAACTTGCTCACTTCCTTGCCGTCCTCGGTGTTGAAGAGGCGGACTTCGCCGTTGAAGCAGCCCGTGGCCAGGCGCTTCGTGCCCTCGTGGGAGGAGACGGCGAAGACCCAGTCGCCGTGGCCGCCGTAGGAATGCACCTGGGCGCGGTTGGAGATGGTGTGCTTGCGCGCGGTGTTGTCGGCCGCGCAGCTAAACAGCACGTCGCCCTGCCGCACGAGCTGGTACACCTCGTTGCCGTAGCCGGCGATCTCGGCGATCTTCTTGGCGTCGGTCGGGCTCCAGACGTGGATCTTCCGGTCGGCACCGGAGGAGAGCACCTGCGTGCCGTCGGCGCTGAAGGCCACGCCGAAGACCGTGTTGCCGTGGCCGTTGTAGGTCGTCAGCGATTCGCCCGTCTTGGCGTCGAAAACCTTGGACGTTTTGTCTCGGCTGGCGGAGGCCAGGCGCGTGCCGTCGTGGTTCCAGGCAATGGCGAGCACCCAATCGGCGTGGTCCTCAATCGTCAGTTCCTCCTTGCCGGAGGCCACGTCGAAGACGCGAATCGCCCGGTCGGCCGCGCACGACGCTGCGCGCGTGCCGTCGTGATTGAAGGCCACGCCGAAGGCCTCGTCGCCGGTGGTCGATAGCACGCGAATCGTGTCGCCCGTGGCCGGGCTGACGAGCTTCACTTCCCCGAGCGCGCCGGGCGTGCCGCCGGCGATGGCCAGGACCGAGCCGTCGGGATTGAACGCCAGGCCGTGAATGCGCTGTGGGAGGTTCTTGATCCGACGCAGGAGCTGGCCGTCGGCGGGGTTCCAGACGGTCACTTCGTTGTAGCCGCCGACGAACAGCTCGTCGCCCTTGGGGTTGAAGGCCACCGCGCTGACCGGCACGGGCAGGCGGTAGGCCTCCGGCGCGGGGTCGTAGGTGGTGGGGACGATCGAGGCCAGCGTGGCCTTGACGTCCGGCCCGTCGAATTTAGCCCCCTCCTCGATCCACCGCTTGACGAGCGCGATGTCGGCATCGGCCAGCCGGTCGCCCTCCTTGGGCATCCACTCCTTCGGGTCGGTTTCGGAGATCAGCCGCAGAAGCTCGCTGTCGTCGGGCGTGCCGGGGGTGATGGAGGCCAGCGTGCTGTCGCCCGGCTTCATCAGGGCCTCGAACGAAAACATTTGAAAGCCCCCCTTGGGCTGCGTCTGGCCGTGGCAGGCGGAGCATTTTTTGAGGAGCAGCGGCGCGACCTGCTTGACGAAGCTGACCGGCTCGGGCTTCGCATCCTGGGCGGCGCAGGGGAGAGCGGCCGCGGAGGCGACGAGGGCGACAAGCAACAGGGCCGTTGAGCGCATGAGGGGGACTCCAGTCGGCGGGATGTTGAGGCGGGGCCGACATCACGTCCGGCGGCAGTGTCCGCCGGACACAACGTCGGTTACGCATAGTATGGCCGCCGGGCGTAGGCAATTCAACATGGTGGACACGTGATGACACGGACTGCCCTGACGGGCTAAAATGACATTGGCGGCGAGTTCGCAGCTCTGACCCGACGAAGGTGCGTGCCATGTCCGACCTCTCGCAGCTAACGCAGCAGGCGCTCTCGCTTCCGTTCATCGACCGCGTGCGTTTGGCGCAGGATCTTTGGGCCAGCGTGCAACCCGCAGAAGACGAAACCAGCAATGAGGTCGCCGAGGCCGTCAAGGAAGCGGAGCGCAGAGACGCGGAGTTCGAAAGCGGCGTCGAGAAAGGCGTCCCCCACGACGAAGCCATGCGCGCCCTGCGGAAGTCGATCGAATGCGACTAACGTGTCACACGAAGATGGTGGAGAGTCAAGATGGCCGATTTCTCACAGTTGACGCAAGATGCCCTAGGTCTCCCCGTCGAACAGCGCTTGCTGTTGGCGCAGCGGCTTTGGGCGAGCTTGCAGCCGGAATCCGACGATGTGGAAACGAACGAGGTGCAGGAAGCGGTCGATGAAGCACTTCGGCGTGCCGCCGACCTGGATAGCGGCCGCGTACAAGCTATTCCACACGAGCAGGTGATGGCTGACGCACGGAAGTCGATCCGATGCGCTTGAACTGGCAAAGAAGCTGGGACGTGTTCGCTCAAGGGTTCCCCTGCGACGTTTACCATCGCATCTTGCCGCGCGGCATCGAGATTCTCGCACCACATGCGCCATCGCGATTACGAATTGCAGCAGATGCAGAATCTTGAGGAACTCAACATGACGATTGAAATCTCCCCGCGAATTACTGTGGATCCGGCGGTGCGGTTTGGAAAACCCGTGATCCAAGGAACGCGCGTTCCCGTCAGCGTGCTTGTCGGTCAGGCGGCCGCTGGATTGTCGCACGAGAAGATCGCCGAGGAGTATGGGATCCAAATCGAGGACGTTCGCGCGGCGCTCGAGTACGCGCAGGCCGTTGTTGAGCAAGAGACGGTTCGTGTGGCAGCGGCACCATGAAGTTCCTGATCGACGCCGACCTTCCGCGATCGGCCGCGCAGGCGCTGCGTGGCGACGGCCATGACGCCTCGCACGTTGCGGATTCGGGTCTGGGGCAGGCCTCGGATCGGGAGATTTTTGACTGCGCCCAGAAGAATGGCGCTGTGTTGGTGACGCGCGACCTGGATTTCGCCGACCCGCTGCAATTCCCCGAGCGGCAGCACTGCGGTCTCATCATCGTTCGCATTCGGGAGACGCTGCCGCCGGCCTTCGTCAACCGAACATTGGCGGCGGCCGTTGCCGCGCTACGCGACGATGAATTCTCGAACTCGATTATTATCGTCGAAGAAAGCCGCTTTCGCCGGCGAACGCTTTGAACGGAGCTATGTGGACGCTATCGGGACCTTTGCGCGCGACGTCGAACGAGCCGCAGCGCTCAGCGCCGGAGAGACTAGCCGATGACCACCAGCCGCGTTTCCGCCGAAGAGCAGCTTGCCGCGCGGGTGCGCCAAAAGGACTTAGGCGCGCTGGCTGAGTTCATCACGCTCCGGCAGCCGCAGCTTCTGGCCTACATTCAGCGGCAGCTCGGCACGGGGCTGAAGCGAAAGCTCGAGCCGGAGGACGTGCTGCAGGATACGAGCGCCGAGGCCGTGCGAGCGCTGCCGTCCATGGACCTTGCGGAGCGCGACGTTTTCCAGTGGCTCTGCCAGGTGGCGCAGCGGCGGATCATCGACGCCCACCGCCGGCTCTTTGGAGCACAGAAGCGCGACGCCAGCCGCGAAGTCTCGCTCGACGCACCGGCCGGCACGCCCACCAACACACGGAGGGCGTTCGTCGACCTCTTGGTCGTGAGCATGACCACCCCCAGCCAGGCCTTTTCGCGAAACCAGCGCGAGGCCCGCTTGCAGCAGGCGCTCGCCAAGCTGCCGGCGGAACAGCAAGAGGCCCTGCGGCTGCGGTACGTCGAGGACCTGCCCTCCAAGGACATCGCCCAGCGCCTGGGGAAGACGGACGGGGCGGTGCGCGTGATGCTCACGCGGGCGATCCAGAAGCTCCAGGACATCCTGGAAGAAAGCACGTAGGACGGACCTCCGTCCGTCCTCCCCCCCTCGAACGCTCAAGTCTCCGGCGCTTGGCTGTGGTACGATGGAGGGGAACACTAACCCGACGCGCCTCAACACTAACCCGAAGCGCCAGCGAGGGCGCACCTGGGACCGCGGACGACAGGGCTGTCCCTCACCGACGATTGGGGCTGTTGAAATGCGATAGCACATGCGCTGTTTCCCTCGCTTGCGCTTCGAGTTAGTGAAAGAGCCCGCCCTCGCTGGCGCTTCGGGTTAGTGTCATGCAGTTCATCCAAGTCGCCGCCGGCGTGCTCAACCAGACGCCCTTGGACTGGGACCGCAACCAGGCCAACGTCTTGGCGGCCATGCGCGCCGCCAAGGCCGGCGGCGTCGCCATCCTCTGCCTGCCCGAGCTGTGCATCACCGGCTACGGCTGCGAGGACGCGTTTCAGTCGCCCGGCGTGCACCGGCTGGCGTGGCAGGTGCTTGAGGAGCTGTTGCCGGAGTCGGCGGGGATGATCGTCTCCGTCGGCCTGCCGATCATGCACAACAACGCCCTCTTCAACGCCGCCGCGCTGCTCGTCGACGGGCGGCTGGCGGGCTTCGTCTCCAAGCGATTTCTGGCCGGCGACGGGATTCACTACGAGCCGCGGTGGTTCAAGCCCTGGCCGACCGGCTACCGCGACGTCGTGCGACACGGCGGCCGCGAGTATCCGATCGGCGATTTGTACTTCGACTGCGGCGGCGTGCGGATCGGCTTTGAGATTTGCGAGGATGCCTGGGTCGCCAACCGGCCGGGGAGCGAAATGGCCCTCCGCGGCGTGGACGTGATCCTCAATCCCAGCGCCAGCCATTTCGCCTTCGGCAAGACGGAAATCCGCCGGCGATTTGTGCTGGAAGGGTCGCGGGCGTTCGGCGTGAGCTACGTCTACAGCAACCTCCAGGGCAACGAGGCGGGCCGGGCGATCTACGACGGCGACGCCATGATCGCCAGCGATGGGCGGCTGTTGGCCTTCGGGCCGCGGTTCTCGATGGACGACTGGCACCTGGTGACGGCCGTCGTCGATGTCGATCTGACGCGGATGAACCGCGCCCGCACGGCCAGCTTCAAGCCGGTCTTCGCGCGGGAGCCGCACGAGTGCGTCACGGCGCCGTTTGCCTATCCGGCCGTCAGCCCCAGCACGCTGGCCACGCCTCCGCACAAGTTCGCAGACGGCGCCTGGGAAACGGGCCCGCACCTCAAGGAAGAGGAGTTCGCCCGGGCCGTGCCGCTGGCGCTCTTCGATTATCTGCGCAAGAGCCGGTCGCACGGCTTCGTCGTTTCGCTGTCGGGCGGGGCCGATTCGTCGGCGGTCTCGTGTCTGGTCGCCATGATGGTCGAAATGGGCGTCGCGCAGCTCGGCTTGGACGGTTTCAAGCAGCGCCTGGCCTACATCGACCGGATTAAGGACGCCCGCGACGTCCGCTCGTTGGTCAGCGGGTTACTCGCGTGCGTCTATCAATCGACGCGCAACAGCACGGAGACGACGCTGAGCGCGGCCCGCGGCCTGGCCGAGGACCTGGGCGCGGAGTTTCTGGTGTTCGACGTCGATGCGCAGGTGCAGCGCTACATTCAGATGGTGTCGGAGGGGATCGGGCGGCCCTTAACGTGGGAAAAGCACGACCTGGCGCTGCAGAACATCCAGGCGCGGGCGCGGGCGCCGTCGGTGTGGCTCTTGGCGAACGTGCGCAAGGCGCTGCTCTTGTCGACGAGCAACCGCTCGGAGGCGGCCGTCGGCTACGCCACGATGGACGGCGACACCTCGGGCGGCCTGTGCCCGATCGCCGGGATCGACAAGGCGTTTTTGCGGCGCTGGCTGGTGTGGCTGGAGACGACGGGCGGGGAAGGCGGGCGGCCGGTGCCGGCGCTGGCGGCGGTGAACCGGCAGCTTCCGACGGCGGAGCTGCGTCCGCCGGAGTCGCACCAGACCGACGAAGACGACCTGATGCCCTACGACGTTTTGGACGCGATCGAGCGGGCGGCGATCCGCGACAAGCGCACGCCGCTGGAGGTGTTTCAGCTTTTGCAGCCGCAGTTTTCCTGTTCGGCGCAGCAGCTTGCCGTCTGGGTCGAGCGGTTTTTCACGCTTTGGTGCCGGAACCAGTGGAAGCGGGAGCGCTACGCGCCGTCGTTCCACCTGGACGACGAAAACCTGGACCCCAAGACGTGGTGCCGGTTCCCGATTCTGTCGGGAGGGTATGTGAGGGAGCTGAAGGAGCTGCGCGAGCACGTGAGGCGGCTCGGATAGGGCCGCCTGGCGCCGTCCGGCGACGAAGGCCCGACACGCGAAAGTTGCGGGCCATCCCGTCGGGTTGCCGATCCGCCGTGCTACATCGGGTTGGGCACCGGAAACGAACCTGGGTCGAGCGGCGTCGGCGTCGTCGGCGGGGCGCCGTAGATCCTTTGTGCAGCGTCCACGTCCGGCTTGGTCAGCGCCGTGATCCCAGGATGCACCGTCACGCTCATCAAATTGCCGGACTGTCCGAGGTGGCCGATTCCGATGATGTGGCCGAACTCGTGCGCCGCAATGGCGCGAAAGACGGCGTCGCTTTCATTGATTTCGCGGATTTCGAGTTTTACGGTCATGTCGGAGCGGTTGAAACTGCCCGGCCCGAGCACCGGGGCCTCGCCGACGCCGCTTCCCGCCACCACGCCCGATTTCACCACCACGACGCCGGGTCCGGGCTGATCGACCTCGCGCACGAAGAGGAACTCGGTGACCTCCAGCCAGAGGTCCCAGGCCTCGGCGCAGAGCCGGCGCAGCGTTTGCGGACCGGAGAACGATCCCAGCGAACCCGTATCGACGAAGTAGCGAATCCAGAACGCCTCTTTGTCGGTGCGGTCGTCGACGCGTTCGCGCAGTTTCTTGTTGGTCGAGGTCGCGGTATTGTCGTCCATGACGAAGAGGCGCTTGATCCTGTCCACCAGGCCCTTCGTCAACACGCCCTCGTTGCCGGAAACGCTGGCCAGGCGCTGAAACGCCGAGATCGCCGCTATCGCCCGGGGAAAATCAATCGCCTGGCCGAGGGGAACGTCGAGCAAACGGACGACTTTTTCGATGGCTTCGGCCGCGGCTTTGTCGTCCGGCAGCGCGTCCGCCCCGACGCGCGACTTCCAAAAATCCTTCAACTGCTTGAGCACTTGCGCTGAAATGGCCATGCGTTTTCCCCTGACGAGAATCGGCTTGCGAAAAAAGGACGTGCGCGGCTAGCCCCGGCGGCGCAGCCTGCAGCGGCGGCCGCCCGAACGGGCCGCGCCCGCACCGCTGGAGGGCATCGCGGTATAGCCGCGCTCCATGAGGAATTCTGCGACCTTGGTGGTGTAGACGTCATCGGCGAGCTCGGCCGATTCCAACACCGAGGCAATCTGACGGTAGTACTGGCGGAGGTCGTCCGGGGTCTTGGAAGGCACTCCGTTGGCGTTGGCCAGCGCCGGCGCGTCCTTGTAGAAGAGCTGTTCCCAGAGCCGGAACACCTTCTCTCCGACCACGTCCTTGCCCCAGATCGGCCGCATGCGCTGGGGAAACTCCGCGTTGAATTTCTCGACGGAATCCAGCGCGGCGTCGTTCGTCATGGCCGTTAGCGCACCGGCGATTTCGATGCGCCGCGTGTCGAAATTGACGTCGCGAATCGGCAGTCGCAGCGCATTGATCCGCTCGCGGACCTGGGTCTTGAAATCCTGAGTGTTCTTGTTCTCGGGCGCGGCTGCAGCCGGCGATCCCGGCAAAGCGCCGCTGAAGTCCGGCGAACCGCTGGGCGCGGCGCCCCGTGCCGACGGCGTTCCCGCGGAACCCGGCCGGACAAGCACCTCCATCTCGTTCGATGTGAACGTCTTGTTGTTGTGCTTGGCCGTCGCTATGAACTTGTATTTGCCCGGTTGCGAGGTCTTGACGAAGATGACGTGGTTCTTCGCGTCGCCGCCTTCGAAGTCCGCCTGCTCCAGGGCGTCGATCGGCTGACCGCCGGGCGGCGTCACCAACCACGTCAGGCTGGCCTCGGCGAGATCGCCCTCGGCGTAGGCGTAAATGACGAGTGGTTTGCCGGCTTCCGCAACCGGGTTGGCGACGAGCGCAATCGTGGGATCCACCGCAAACGCTGGGGCACTTAAGATCGCGATGGCCGCGGCGAACATCGCGCGGACCGCCGGCAGACGCGCGTACATATTTGGACTCCAGACGAGAGGTCGGCCGATCCGAAGCCACCGTGGGCCGAGATGGCCGACCGTTGACCTTGGGGCACCCGAGGTCAGCAGCATTGCGCAAGAATCGAAAGCGATTCTAGCGATTCAGAGAATGGAGACAATAGAGAAAACAGCGAAAAGGCGCAGACTGAGACGACCTTCGGGAAAACTGAAAGCCGTCGCCTACCTTTGCCGTGCTGCCGTGTCGGGCGAGGCTAGCGATAGGCCTTTTCCGGCCGGTAGATTCCGCCGCGCCTCGATTGCCCGTGCGTCGTTTTCGGCGCCGGCGCCAGGGACGTATTCCGCGGGGCCGGGCAGAGGCCGTTGGGGCACGACGCGCCGTGCTGCGGGCATTGGCCGCTCGGGCACGAGCCCTGGCTGCACTTACCGCAGGCGCAGTTTCCGTGAGCGCACCGGCCGTGTTGGCACCGGTCGCACGGCTCTTCGCAGGGCATCTTGGCCGGGAGGCGCTGGATGCGCGCCTCCTCCATTTCCGCGTTCTCAAACACTACTTCCAGCGTCGCCGGAATGTTAATTGGAATCTCCGTCGGAAGCATCGCGCGCTCGAGCGGCGGCGGGAGTTGAGCAGGCAAGCTCGGCGGCGGACAAGGCAGTTTGCACTCGCAGCCGGCCTCTTCGGCCCGACGACGGTCCCGCAGGTGCGCCTTCAGCCGTTCAATGTACTCCTGCTTTCGCTCCTCCTCGAGTTGCGCATGCAACTTTTGCATCGTCTCGTTGTCCTGCTCAATCTTGGCCATCAGCGTTTTCATTTTCGCCATGTCCACCTGCGGCTGGCCCAGGCGAATGCGCTGTGTCATGCCCATGCCGACCTTGGCGTGCAGCGAGCGATCGATCTGCGCCCGTTCTTCCTGTTCCGCCCGCATGCGGCAGGCCTCGTGCTCGGCCTGGCGTTCGGCGCGGCGGGCCTCCAGCCGCGCCTGCATCGCCTCCTCCTCCGCCCGGCGGTCGTCCCGCCGCTCGTCGCCGTTCTCGAAAAAGGCGTGGATGCCGGCAATCAGGTCAATCGCCCGGGCGCTGGTGGCGGAAACGACGACGGCAACGCCGATGACGACTGCCAAGATCAACTTGGGGCTGCGACGCATAGCGGTCATCCTTCGTGTTCACGGGCCCCGCGATGTTCGCGGGAAAGGGGCTTTGCCCGCCGTAGTGGTTTATCGAGCAGCGCCGGAATTTCGGCGAGCGCCACGCAGGGAATTCCGATTCTGCCGACGGCGCGCGGATTCGCCCACTCTCCCGCGCCCGGACTTGCCGAAGGGACCGAGAATCGCAGCGGCGCCCGGAGATCGTTGCGCGACGGCTGTGACGGACAGTCCGTCGGAACGGCGGGTGCCGGTTGTGCTCGCGGGTCGCAACGCGATGAGCAGGACGGTTTTTCAGAGCTTTCTGTCCCGTCGGCGACGGCCCGGAAGGGCCGTCCTACGTGGTCTGCGGCTGGCGCTTGGGAGACGACGATGGCGGGGCCGGAAGCCCCTCGGCCGCTTCCTGCTTCAGCATCAGACGGCGGATGCTCGTCGCCCGGCCCGTCGCCTCGTCGCACTCCACGATCGAGCCGGCCAGGCGCACGTCGCCCGTGGCCACGTCGAACGCCGTGGGCAAAAACGTGCGCGTCGTCTCCATCACGCGGTCGATCCGCCGCCCGAGGATGCTCTCGTAGGGCCCGGTCATACCCACGTCGCACTGGAAGGCCGTGCCGCCGGGAAAAATTTGCTCGTCGGCGGTGGTGACGTGCGTGTGCGTGCCCAGCACCGCGGTCACTTTGCCGTCGAGATAGCGTCCCATGAGCTGCTTGTCGCTGGTGGCCTCGCCGTGGAAATCGACGACGATCACGCGCACATCCGTCGGCAGCGCCGCCAGGACGCGGTCGGCCGCCGCCCAGGGGCAATCCACCGGCCGCATGAAGACCCGCCCCAGCAGGCTGATGACGGCGACGGAAACGCCGTTTCGCGCTGGCACGACCGCGAACTCGCGGCCCGGCGCTTGCGGCGGATAGTTTGCGGGCTTGACGATGCGCGGCTCGCTTTCGAGCACCGACACGATCTCGTCGCGGCGGTAGATATGATCGCCCATCGTAATGCAATCGACGCCCGCGGCCACAAGCTCCTTGTACATGCCCGGCGTCAGGCCCGAGCCGGAGGCCGCGTTCTCCGCGTTGGCGACGACGAGGTCCAGGCCCTCGCGGGCGATGAGCCCCGGCACGGCGCGGGCGACGATCTGCCGTCCCGGCTGCCCCACGATATCGCCGATGAGCAGGATGCGCACGGCGCTAGATTCCCCTTGTGGAACGGGCAAAACCGCCCGGGTCAGCCACTCGAACCCGGACGGCCCAAGACGGCTATTTAGCCGTCTCGGTGAATCGTGTTTCGCGGATCACGGTCACTTTGATTTCGCCTGGGTAGGTGAGTTTCTCCTCGAAGGCCTGGGCGATGTCGCGGCAGATTTTGGCGGCCACGGCGTCGTTCGTGTCCTTCGCGCTGACGAGCACGCGGACCTCGCGGCCGGCCTGGATGGCGAAGGCCTGCTCGACGCTGGGGAAGCTCGTGGCGATCGCCTCCAACTCCTCCATGCGCTTGACGTACCGCTCGAGGGTCTCGCGCCTGGCGCCGGGGCGCGAGGCGCTGCAGGCGTCCGCGGCGGCCACAAGCACCGTATAAGGATAATCGATCCGCAGGTCGTCGTGATGCCCCAGGGCGGCATGGACGACTTCCGGCCCTTCGCCGTAACGTTTGAGGAGGTCGGCGCCGATCTTGGGGTGCCCCCCCTCCAGCTCGTGGTCGGCCGCCTTGCCGATGTCGTGCAACAGGCCGCAGCGCCGCGCCAGGTCGCCGTCGAGGCCCAGCTCCTCGGCCATCATGCCGGACAGGAAAGCCACCTCGATCGAATGCCGCAGGACGTTCTGGCTGTAGCTGGTGCGGAAGCGGAGCCGGCCCAGGAGATTGATGACGCGCTCGTTGAGCCCGGGCACCTCGGCTTCCTGGGCCGCCTCCTGGCCGAGCTTCAGGAGGTGCGTTTCCATTTCGCGCTCGGTGGCGCCGACGATCTCCTCGATGCGCGAGGGATGGATGCGGCCGTCGGCGATGAGCTTTTCCAGCGAGATGCGGGCGACCTCGCGGCGGACCATGTCGAATGCGCTGACGATGACCACGCCCGGCGTGTCGTCGATGATCACGTCGACGCCGGTGGCCTTCTCGAAGGCGCGGATGTTGCGGCCCTCGCGGCCGATGATGCGGCCCTTCATCTCGTCGTTGGGGATGTCGACGGTGCTGGTGGTGGTCTCGGCCGTGTGCGAGGCGGCGTAGCGCTGCATCGAGGTGATGAGCATCTCGCGGGCCTTCTGGTCGCACGTCTCGGCGATTCGCTTCTCGTGCTTGAGGATGATCGACCCGGCCTGCTGCTGCAGCTCGCCCTCCAGGAGGTCCAGCAGCCGCCGGGCGGCGGCGTCGCGCGACAGGCCGCTGATC
>JACOUI010000276.1 GCA_016177915.1 Planctomycetia bacterium | reverse complement strand
GGCAGATCCCGCAGTTGCTGGCTGCCCTCGACGCGCTGACGCTTGACGCGAAACCCAAAGCGTGCTGAGAATCGTGACTCGCGAGAAACCGCCAGTTTTCAACTGTCAGAGGGACATCTTCCGCGTCGATTGGCAGTTCCGCACACCCGACGCCCGAATCAAACTCAAACGCCTGTACCCCACGCTAGCACTTGCCAACTAGCCGTGGCCAGACCACTAGTTCGCCTCCAGCCCCAGCCGCTTCATCTTCTTGTAGAGCGTCGTGCGGTTGATCCCCAGGGCCTGGGCCGTCACGGTCCGGTTCCAGTGATTGGACTCCAGGACTTCCAGAATGATCTGCCGCTCCGGATTGGCCAGGGCCTGCTTCAGCGACCGCGGCTGCTCCATCGGCAGCGATGTCACCACGTCGCGCGTGACCGTGGCCGGCAGGTCCTCCAGGCGGACCGTCTCGCCCTTTCCCAAGAGCACTGCCCGCTCCACGACGTTCTGCAGCTCCCGCACGTTACCCGGCCAGCGATAGCGCTGCAAGGCGTTGATCGCCTCGGGCGAGAAATCGTGGACATTTTTTCCCGACTCTGCGCACACCCGCTGCAAGAAGTGCCGCGCCAGCCGCGGGATGTCGGCGATCCGCTCCCGCAACGGCGGCAGCTCGATCGAGATCACGTTGATCCGGTAGAACAGGTCCTGGCGGAATTTCCCCTCGGCCACGAGCCTCGACAGGTCGTCGTTCGTGGCCAGGATGACGCGGGAATCGACGTGGAACGTCTCCGTCCCGCCCACCTGCTCGAATTCGAAGTCCTGCAGGACGCGCAAGAGCTTGACTTGCAGCGACGGGCTGGCCGTGCCGACTTCATCCAAAAAGACGGTGCCGCCGTCGGACTGTGCGAACTTGCCGATCTTGTTTCCGGTCGCCCCGGTGAAGCTGCCCGCCACGTGCCCGAACAGCTCGCTCTCCAGCAGCGTTTCCGGCAGCGCTCCGCAGGCGACCTCGACGAACGGCTTGTCGCGCCGCGCGCTGCGGCGATGGATGGCCCGCGCCACGAGCGACTTTCCGGTCCCCGATTCGCCGGTGATCAGGATCGTGGCCCGCGTGTCGGCGACGCTTTCCACCAGGTCAAAGACTTTGAGCATCGCCGGGTCGTGGCCGACAATGTTCTCCAGGCCGAACCGCAGGTCGAGCTGCGCCCGCAGGTTCTTGTTTTCCGTGACGACCTCCCGCTGGTTCAGCGCCCGCTGGATGGCCATCTCCAGCTCGTCGTCGATCAGCGGCTTGGTCAGGTAGTCGAACGCCCCGGCCCGGATCGCCTCGACGGCCGACTCCACCGTCCCGTAGCCGGTGACCAGGATCACCGACGTGTCGGGACAGTGCTCTCGGGCAAAGGGCAAGAGGTCGAATCCGTCGCCGTCCTGCAGCCGGATGTCGACCAGGGCGATGTCGTAGGTCTTTCGCTCCAAGGCCGCCTTGCCATCCTGGACGCCCCGCGCCGTTTCGACGCCGTAGCCCTGTTCCCGCAGCCACTCGGACATCGACTCCAAGAGGTGCAGGTCGTCGTCGATCAGCAGGATCGAGCCGTGTTTCATGGCGATGCCTGTTCGGGCCGGCGTCCAGCGCAAATCCAAAAACGACAGCGGTCGCAGGGCGCGGCGTATTCGCGCAGCAGGCTGTCGAAAGTTATCTACGTCACGGCGAAAACTGCGTCAAAGAAGCCGCACGGGCCCCCGCGCGCCGCGCAGCGCGCCGACCCTGGTGATGACGGATAGTCCGATCGTGACGGCGGCGCACGCCGATTCAGCCCCTAATCTGTCGTGCGCGGCGGTTTGCAGACGCACATTTCAATTGCGGGAAACGCCTGCGCTCATTACATTCTTCATTCATGGGCCACGCGGCACTCTTGGATCGCGGTCCTCTTCCATGACCGGACATTCCCACCAACACGCCTTCGCCTCCCTGCGCCCTCGCCAGCGCGAGGGGCTGGTGCTGGCCGGCCGCCGGAACTTCCTCAAGGCCTCGCTGGCCGGGATCGCAGGTCTCAGCCTGCCCGCACTGCTAAAAGCGCGAGCCGCCGCGGCGGAATCCGGCCGGCCGATGAGCCATAAGAGTGTGATCCTGCTCTGGATGGCCGGCGGACCGAGCCACATCGATACCTGGGACTCTAAGCCCGAGCGCCCGGACATCAACCGCGGCCCGTTCGGCGTGACGCAGACGAAGCTGCCGGGTATCGTGATCTGCGAACACCTGCCCAAGCAGGCGGCGATGCTCGACCGCTTCACGATCATCCGCTCCGTCGACGCCCGCGACAGCAACCACGAGCCGAACAAGGTCTTTCAGACCGGCAACCGCGCCGCCGAGCCGCGATTGAACCCCAAGGCCGACGACTATCCCGCCCTGGCCAGCCTTGTGGCCAGGCATCACGGGCCGAACCACCCGGCCATGTCGCCCTACGTGGCGTTCATGAAGTCGCAGACGCACCTGGCGTTTGCGGGCTTGCTCGGCAAGGAATACGACCCGTTTATTGCGAACAAGGCGACGAAGCTGCCCGTGTACACGGACGTCGGCGGCGACACCGGGCAGACGACGGGGGCCGACCTGTTCCACATGCCGCTGGGGATCAGTGCGGAGCGGATTCGCGACCGGCGAACGCTTCTGGCCGAGTTCGACCAACTGCGAAACGAGGTCGATCAATCGGGCCAGATGGAGGCGATGGACCATTGCTCGCAGATGGCCCTCGAATTGTTGATCGGCCGGCGGGCGCAGGAGGCGTTCGACCTGTCGCGCGAGCCGGAGAAGACGCGCGAGCGGTTCGGAAAGCACCTCTGGTGCCAGCAGGCGATGCTCGCGCGGCGGCTCGTCGAGGCCGGCGCCGCGTTCGTCACGCTCGATCTGTCGTACCACACGGCCTCGGGCACGTGGGACACGCACGGCGACAATATTCCGCCCTACGGCGGCATCACTAGGGGCTTGGGTCCGCTTTTGCCGCTTTTCGATCACTTGATTACGACGTTGGTGAGCGACCTTGAGGAGCACGGCCTGTTGGACGAAGTGCTTGTGATCGCCATGGGCGAGTTCGGCCGAACTCCCAACATGGGCACGCAGGGCAGCACTGACGGCCGCGACCACTGGCCCGTCGTGATGTCGATGTGCCTGGCCGGCGGGGGTTTAAGGCACGGGCAGGTGATCGGCTCGACGGAGGCCGACGGCGCGCAGATCAAGAGCCGCTCCGTCACGCCCGGCGACCTGGCGGCGACGATTTTCCAGCATATGGGCGTGCCGCTGGACGTGACGTACGAGGACAACCAGGGGAGGCCGCATTACGTGGTGGAGAACGGCCGGCCGATCAAGGAACTTTTCTGAAGTACCGCGTCCGCAACGAGGAGCGCCGCTGGGTCATCTTCCTTTCCGGGCACTGACGCGCGTCGATTACGATGAGCAAGCGCACTGGCTCAACTGACCAGACCATCTGCCACGTTTTGCGACGCCATCGCGGACAGCGAACCGTTCTCGCTGTCGCCCTGCCGGTTTTAGCAGCGCAATTGAACGCGGTCAGAATGCGTCGAGAATTTTCGGGCCTCACGGAAAAAGAGATTCAACGCGGATTTTGCGAGATCGCAGGCAAGTATCTCAAGAGTGACTACCATTCCACGTACATCGCCCGGCGCCTTGGTCCGCGTGGCTTTCTCGAAACAATTGACGGTCGTTATCGGATTCGGCAATCGCTACTGAAGCGCGTTTCGATCGAGGAACTCGCAGCGCTTCATGACGAACTCGTTGCATCGCTTAAGTCCGCGTACGAGGAACGGCAAGCTGCAATGCAGCGCCTCGAGGCAACCTGTAAGCTGCCGCCCGAATGCATTGCCGAAAGACACTCGCTGATTAACGC
>JACOUI010000275.1 GCA_016177915.1 Planctomycetia bacterium | reverse complement strand
TCGCCTGCGCGTTCCTGTCGATCTTCCCACTCTTGGCGCTTGTCGTGGGGCGGAGGTGCAGCATGCACCGCAGGGGAATGACGCTCACTGAGACCTTGCTGGTCATCAGCATCATCGGGCTGCTGTTGGCGATGACCTTTCCGGCGATTCAGGCCGCACGGCACGCTGGCTGGCGAACGGCTTGCGCCTCGAACCTGAGGCAAATGGGTCAGGCCATCGAGGGCTACGTTGGCATTCATGGAACCTACCCACCTGGTGCCGAGCGTGGCTACAGTCTGCACGTGAAGCTCTTGCCGCACCTTGAGCAAGACGCGCTGTATCGTCGCATCGATTTCACGCTGGACGCGGAATCCGGGAATCTTCAGGTCGTAGCCACGCACCTCCCCGTTTATGTGTGTCCCGTTGAGTCTCCGCTTGCGAAGTGGGTGACGCCTTTCGGGCGCGAGATCGCAGGTTCAAATTACGCGGGCAACTTCGGCAGCGGCGTTCCAGCCTACGGATACAACGGAGTGTTCAGGCACGTCTACGCGCCCGGCGAGTCAACGGATTATCCAGAAGGACCCGTCTCGCCCGCGAACGTGACGGACGGCTTGGCGCGCACCGCCGCGATGAGTGAGATTGTGATGAGCGACGGCACGCGGTCGCGTCTTCGAGTCAACTGGAACACTGCCAGAAGTCTCACGGCTCCAAGTGAGTTCGACGCGTTCTGCTCGTACTGCCGGACGGAGCAGCATGCCAAGGGTAACGCTTGGGCGCGCGGCCGGCCGTGGACCTACGGCGAAGTGGGTTACACGATGTACAACCACGCGATCACACCGAATCAGCAAAGTTGCATCAACGGCTCCTTTGTGCAAGAAGGCGCTTACACCGCCGCAAGCCTGCACCTCGGCGGTGTGAACGTCCTCTTTGCGGACGGGCATACTGAGTTCATCTCCGATCACGTGTCAACCCAGATTTGGAGAGCGCTGGGCTCTCGAAACGGGAAAGATCGGTCCGAACCTTAGGGGGACTTAGGGGGAGAAACGCATGTTCTACCATCGTCGTTCCTTGACTGTCTTTGTCGCGCTACTTGCCGTCGTCGCAGCGCCGTGCGAGGCACTCGCTTACACGATTTGGAACCCGGTCGCGGACTCTACGTACGGGACGACTTCAGAGATTGCATGCGCTGGGACCGGTGCCGCCGGTCAGGAGCAGGCATCCGTGAACTACTCGGTCCAGTAAACGCGCGTGCGGAAGGAACAAACATGCGATGTGGAACGACTCTCGGCGCCGGCACCGGCGTCGTGGTTCTTGTCGGCTGCTGTGTTGCAGTCCTCATCCTCGGCTGTGGCGGAGCAGAGGAACAAAAGCGGCAAAATGACGCGCTGAACCAGCTTCCGCACGACAAAGTAACTTCCGACTGGCAAGTCCATGTCGATGGAAAGACCGTTCAAGGGCAATTTTTTGCAGCGGTAGGCGCGGAGGTCAAAGTCTCGGGCACATTCAAGGCGTTGGAGAAGGATTTCCAGCCGGGGTATCTCTTTGTCCAAGTCACTCAAACTGGCGCAAATGGGAAGCGCGTGATCCATCAGACGGGTGAAACGAAATTGCCAACGGCGGCTGGCAACGGAACCTATTCGTTTGATTCGACGGTGAAAATGCCGACAAAGCCGGGTGCCTTCGCGCTCGAGGTTTCCTTTCAAGGCATCCCGTGGACGCGCGCGATCGAAGTCCGATAGCATTTTGTTTTGTTAGGGCGACGCCTCGCTCCCGCCGGCGGATATACGAGTTGTGGCCCGGTCGAGTCCCTTCACCATGCGCGACAGCCCGGCCGGCGGGGGCGGGGCGTTCTTCGTCATGGCCGCTAGCTCCGCGGCCGCCGCGTCGAAGACGTCGTCCCATTGGCCGGGACGCGCCTGGCGGAAGAGCCGCATGGCCTCGTACCAGGGCACGCTCTGCCCGCGGGCCATCCAGGGCCAGCTCGGCCAGAGGGGCAGGATCGTGACGGTCCGCGCGCCCAGGGACCCGGCCAGGTGCGCCGTGACGCCGGGAACGGCGATCACGAGGTCCACCGCCTCGATCAGGCCCGCGCGCTCCGACAGGTCCGACAGGACGTTTCCTTCGGGGGCGTCCACGCGCCGCGGCGCGAGGCCCTCGAGCAGGGCCAATTCGTCCGGCCGGGGATCGGGCTGAAGGCAGACGAACCGCAGGCCGGGCTGGGCGAGGATAGCGCGCCAGGCCGCAAGCGGCGGCAAGTTCTGCCGTGGCACGTCGCCGCGCGGCCGCCAGGCGATACCGACCCGCAGCCCCGCGCCGCGCTGCCGCAGGGCCTTTCGCCAGCGCCGGATGCCGTCGGCCGGCGCGCGGAGATAGGCTGCTCGTCGTGAAGCGCTGCGCGGCGTCGGCCGGTAGCGCCGCGGCAGCGAGCCCAGGAAAACCTGCGCCTCGGCGGCCGGTTTTTCCATAGGCGGTCCTGCTGCCGAGACGACCTCCGCCTCGGGGAACGACTGGCGAAAGAGCTCCACCAGCCGCGGATGACACTCCACCGTACAGCGGGGCGCCTGCGCCAGAAGGTCCGGCAGGCAGGCCGCGAAGAGCACGTCGGCCGCGGCCGATCGCTCCGACCGCACCAAGAGGCTCGTCACGTTCTCGCGGCCGTCCCAGAACGGGAGCGTGTAGCGCCAGGCGGAGCGATTCTCTGCGACGCGCCGCCATTGGTACTCGCGCCAGCCGGTCTCCCAGCGGCCCGCTTGCAACTCCAGCTCCCCGCACAAGAGCCGCGCGTCCGGCTCGAAGGGCCGCAGCCGCGCGGCCCGCGTGTAGGCTTCGGTCGCGGCGTCGATGTCGCCCGTCCGCTCGAAAAGCTCGCCCAGCGCTGTGAAAAGCTCGATGTCGTCTTCGAGATGGCGCGCCGCCTCGCGCAAGTGGACGCGCGCCAGGTCCAGCTCGTCGCGCTTGAGAAGCAGCATCCCAAGCTGCCGGTGGGCCGCGGCGCAACTCGCGTCCTGGTCGAGCGCCTGGCGGTACGTTTCCGCCGCCTCGGCCGCCTTGCCTTGCCGCGTCAGCACCTCGCCCAGCGCCAGCCGCGCCTGCGCGTCGTGCGGGTCGATTTCCAGCGCCCGCGCGTAGTTGGCCTGTGCCAGCTCGAAGTGCCCGCGCTCGCGCAGCGCGCTGGCCAGGTTAAAGAAGTAGGCCGCGTTGGCGGCGTTCTGCGAGATCGAGCCGGCAATCTGCTGCAAGACGCGCCCCCGGTCGGAGCACTCCGCGGCCAGACGGCCCAAAACGTCGGCCACGTTCGCGATGGCCTCGTCCCGCGCCTGCGGCGAGGCGAGGCGCGCCAAGAGCGCAGCCACGTCCGGGTCCGGCGCCGCTTGCGGCTGCGGCGTTTCAGCGGACGAATCGGCGGACATGCGATCCTCGCCTGAGGGCCTTACGGGGACAGGAAAACGTAGCTTTCCGGCGGCGGGCCAGCGTTTCCGCGAGCGTTCGGCGGACCAACTTCCCGCTACGACCGGCACCCCCGTCGCCGCAACGTCCCTGGGCCGCCCGCGGGCGTGCTAGAATTCCGCAGATAATCCGTCCCGCCCGTAGGACGGCCCTTCCGGGCCGTCGAAAGTGACGTAAAGCGTCCCTAGCCGGGCCGTCGCAAAGGTCGAAGAAAGAAAGACGGCCTGGAAAGGCCGTCGCAAAGGTCGAAGAGAGACGGCCTGGAAAGGCCGTCCTACTTGGGAGACGCCCGTAATGCACCTCGTTCGTTTGGCTTTGCTCGGGTTTGCGATCGTGACGGCCGGCAGTGTTTCGGCCCGCGACCTCTTCGTCAACAACAACACCGGCGACGACCGCTGGGACGGCTCCAAGCCGGCCTACGACGGAAATACGGCGGGCCCGATCCGGTCGATCGGCCGGGCGCTAAAGCTGTCGCGTCGCGGCGACCACATCGTGCTGGCCAAGACCGATCAGCCGTACCGCGAGAGCATCACGCTCTCCGGCCCGCGGCATTCCGGCGGCGTTTTGTCGCCGTTTGAGATCGACGGCGGCGGGGCCACGCTCGAAGGCTCGCGGAGCGTGCCCGCGCGGGCCTGGGAGCACGCGCAGGGCGATTACTTCCGCTTCCGGCCCAGCGGTTTGGGCCCGCACCAGATGCTGTTCCTGGACGGCGTGCCGGCGCAGCGCGCCGCGGACGCCGGCCAGAAGGCGCTGCCCATGATCGAGCCGAAATCCTGGTTCACGCGCGATCCGTTCGTCTACTTCCGCGCGGAGGAAAAGAAGCTGCCCGACCAGTACGCCCTTTCGCACGCCGTGTACGACGTGGGCATCACGCTCTACGGCGTCGAGAACGTGGTCATCCACGACCTCGTCGTCCAGGGCTTCCGCATCGATGGCGTGCAGGCGGCCGACAACGTCCGCGACTGCATCCTCTCGGGACTCACGCTGCGCGGCAACGGCCGCAGCGGGGCGGCCGTGTCGGGCAGCTCGCAGCTTGAGATCGCCGCCTGCCTGGTGGGCAGCAACGCGCAGGCCCAGGTCGTCTGCGACGGCCATTCGCGGACGAAGCTCACGAACTGCGACCTCGTGAAGGAGGGCCAGATTCCGACGATCCAGCGGGCCAAGGACGCCAAGGTAGAGGAAACGCAGACGCCGTAGCGCGACGAGCCGGCGCAGCACACCAACCCGACGCGCCAGCAAGGGCGCAGCACACCAACCCGACGCGCCAGCAAGGGAGATCGGCGCGGAGGTTCAGCGTTGCGTGCCGCGCGCGGGCTGGCTTGTGATTTTCCTCGCTTGCGTTTCGGGGCAATGTGGTACGCGCCGCCGGCCTCGCTGTCCCCCTCGCTTGGGCTTCGGGTTAGCGTGCTAGCGTGCCGTTGAACGAGCCGGATTGATTTGTCAAGTTCGCGCGAAAAAGATTTCGCGGCGGCGGCGAAGATGTTTTCAAACGCCCTTTGTGGCGCGGCGCCGCGCGACTTATAATGCCTCCATCGGCAGGAAGATTCTTCCGCTGGCGTTCCACTTACGAAAGGTCCGGCGGTGCTCTCCGTAAGACCCAAGGTGGCGGAGCTCGTCTTTCAGCTTTACGGCCGCCCCTTGCATCCCGAGCTGTTCGAAGTCTTCGACCAGAAGACCGTCAGACGCGGCGACTTCGAGGCCGTGCTGCAGATCACGAGCGCCGGGCACGTGGTCACCTGGCGCTACCAGGGGCTGACGCTCACGGAAGTGGCCGCCAGCGCCCAGCACCCCCTGCCCCAGAAGCGCCGCCTCTTCTCCTACCGCCTGAAGGGGGAGCGGAAGGACCGCGTGGAATGCCGCGGCGGGGCCATTTACCAGTGCACGTTCGCCCTGGAGCCGGTCGATCCGCAGGTCTTTTGGACCTTCCAGCAGGAGCTGGCCCAGGACGGCCAGCGGAAGGGGATGCTTTACAACTTCAAGTCCAGCGGCCGGATGGCCGTCGGCGCCCTAAGCTACATCTACTTCGAGACGCGGCAGCGGAGCCTGATCGTGCAAGCGTTTCACACCTTCCCGGACGACTACGCGATCGTGAAGACGCAGTCGATTTTCGAGACGCCGCTGCGGACGTAAGGGTCGAACGAAGAATAATGTCGTCTTTCGCGGAGCGAAAGCGACAATTCGGGAACTTATTTTTCGCTCGATCCTAACAGCGCGCGATGAGCCGAGTTACTGCTTTTCCGGCGCAGCGTCGCCGGCTTTCGAGGTGGCCGCCCGGTGACGCTTGAGGGCCTCGGCCTGGGCCTTTGCCAACTGGGCCGCCAGCTTGCGGTTCTCGTCCAGCAGCCGCTGGTTGTCGGCCGCAAAGTCCTTCACCTTCTGGTCCAGCTCCGCGGCGTACTCGGTCACGACCTGCCGCTCCTTGGCCATGCGGTCGCGCTCGGCCGTCAGGCGCTCCTTCTCCTGAATGCGGGCCATTTCGTACTTCTCGGACTGCGCCAGGGCCTTGGCGGCCGTCTCCAGGTCGAACGCCAGCGCCGCCACCGCGTTTTTCAGCTCCGGGATCTCCCGGTTCAGCTCGCGGAACAAGAGCAAGTAGTCGCGCAGCGGTCGGACGTACTCGCGCTTCTTTTCCGCAGCGATCTGCCTGCCGACAAGCGCCTCGGCCGCCGCCTTGGGAAGGCGAACTTCGGCGTCCTTGACCAGCATCTGCCGGTCGAGCCTGAGTTCGTTTTCGATGAGCTGCGCATCGTCGTTGTCGAGCTGGGCGGCGTCCTTGAGGATCGTGACCGTGACGATGACGCGGTCGTCCGGATCGTCGGCTTCCGGCGCCCCGCCGTGGCGGAGGTAGCGCGAGTGCGACTCGGCCGTGAGGCCCTTGACCGATTTCTCGTCGACCAGGCCGGCCGCCCCTTCCGCCGGCATCGGAACCAGCACGTCGAGCTGCGCCTGCGTCAGGCCGGCCATCGCTTCGTGCGAGTCCTGCGGCATCTTTTCGTGGAGGACCAACGAGGCGTTGGTGGCGTTCAGGCGGGCGATTTCGGCGGCGGAAAGCGGCGCGGTCGGCTCCAGGCTCACCGAGTGGTTCTGCGCGTCGACCAGCGTCACGCGAAACTCGCCCAGATAGGCCGCCGGCGGATTGCCCACGCCCTTGGCGATCTCGGCCGCGTCGAGCGGGGCGTCCAATGCCGCCTGCTCGGCGGGGGTCGCCTCGAAGACGTAGAGCACGTCTTTGTCGTCAATTTCGGACGGCCGCGGGACGCCGACGACCACGCTCATCGTGCCGTTGGCGTCCACGTTTCCCTTGCGGCATTGGTACCACGCCCGGCCGCGGTGCGCCACAGCCCGGGCCAAGAGCTCGCGGGCCTCGACGATGTTCGGAATCTTCTTCAGCTTGTCGCCGTTCGTGGCGACCTCCTCGTCGATCTTGAGCTTTTCGACCTTCTTCCGGGCGTCTTCATACACGCTGCGATAGCCGTTCCAAACTGCGAGCGCGTAGGTGGCGATAATGAACAGCGCGATGGTCGTCAGCCACTGAAGAACGAGCAACACCTTGCTGAAAATGCTCATCGCGATGCCTCGTCGATGCTGTGGCAATCAAGACGTGTGCAAATCGTTGCCGGCCACGGCGATAGTTCTCGTCCCGTCACAAGCGCCTCCGGCCGCGGGGGATCGACAATCCGTCCCTCCCACGGGCCGCGCGAGGCTCCGAGGGATCGATCCCAAAGGTCTGCCGGAATAGACGATGCGTATCCTTCGATGGTAGGCAGCCCAAGGGGCAGTGTCAAGAAAAAGGGCAAATTGGGCAAGAACACGTTAATCCCCAAACACCTCAGCGGGACCTCCCGCGACCGGCCCCGAACGTCGCATTCCATGAGGAAGACCTGCTGCCACGTGCGTGAGGGGTAAATCGTGAGGGATGAGGCTTGAGGGGCGAGGAATGCCCGCATTCAGCGAGCTTTGTACACTGGAACCTGCGCCGCGACGACGGCTCGACCTGTCGAACTGCCCATGACGCACCGATTTTTCCTCGAACAGCCTCCGCGCGACGGCCGGGCCGTTCTGGCCGGACCCGAAGCGCATCACCTGGCCCACGTCCTGCGCGCCAAGCCCGGCGACGCGGCCCTGCTGTTCGACGGCTCCGGGCGCGAATACGCCGCGAAGGTCGTGCGCGTCGTCCGCGACCGCGCGGAGTTGGAGATCGTATCGGAGGCAATCGTCGATCGCGAATGCCCGCTGACGATGACGCTGGGCGTGGCCTTGCCCAAGGGTGATCGGCAGCGCTGGCTGCTCGAGAAGCTGGTCGAGCTGGGCGTGGCGCGGCTGGTGCCGCTGGAAACGGAGCGCGGCGTCGCCCAGCCGACGGGCCATGCCCTGGCTCGCTTGCGGCGCGCCGTCATCGAAGCCTCCAAGCAGTGTGGCCGCAACAAGCTCATGGAAATCAGGCCGGCCGCGGCGTGGAGCGATTTTGTCGGGCAGGCGAGAATGGACAAAACCGAAGAAGGGCAGCCAATCATGCGATGGGTCGCCCATCCCGGCGGGACGCAGCTCAAGGAGGCGATGCGGTCGTGGCCTGAATCGATGCCGGAGGGCGCTTGGCTGGCGGTCGGTCCCGAGGGGGGCTTTACGGGCGAGGAGATGGGCGCGGCGGGTCGCGCGGGCTGGCAGTGCGTCGACTTGGGGCCGCGCATTCTGCGCATCGAGACGGCGGCGCTGTTCCTCGCCGCCGCGGCGATCGTCGCCGGCCAGTGCCGCGAATGACCCGCGGCCGCCTCCGCTGGCACGTGGCAACCGCCGCCGGTTATACTGCCGGAGGTTTTTGACGCGGCCATCGCTGGCACGGACCGGGAGGACGGCGCATGAGAGGCGTTTGGGCGGCGATTCTTGCCATCGCCATCGCAGGCTGCGGGTCCGACACCTCCAGCGATGGCACGTCCCAATCAACGGCCCCGTCGGCGGCCTCCGGCGCCCCGTCGACCATTTCCACCGCGCAGGCAGCCGACTCAGGCAGCAGCGGCAAGGCCGCCAACCGCGGCAACTCAGGCGACGCCCCGTCCGGCCTTGGCCGGACCTCCAAGCCGCCGTCGGGCGCCAAGAACGGAGAGAACGCCGTCCCCGACGAGCAGGCCGCCATCGACGATCTGGCCAAACAAAAGGCCCGCGAAAATTCGCCCGTCGTCGACGAGCCGCCGCCGTCCGGCCCGCCGCCCAAAGGGGACCTGCGGACGCGGAAGACCGGCAGCGACTGGCCGCGGTTTTTGGGCCCGACCGGCGACAGCAAATCGTCCGAGAAGGGCATCTTGACGAAGTGGCCGGCCAAGGGACCCAAGATTGTCTGGCAGCGGCGCCTGGGCGAAGGGTATGGCGCGCCGACGATCAACCGCGGACGGCTCTACGAGTTCTCGCGATTCGGCGACACCGCCCGCTGCACGTGCCTCAAGAGCGAAACCGGCGAGCCGCTGTGGAGGTTTGAATACGCGACCGATTACGTCGATCCTTTCCAGTACAGCGGCGGGCCGCGCTGCTGTCCGGTCGTCGATGAAGACCGCGTGTATTTGCTCGGCGCTGAGGGAATGCTGCACTGCCTGGACGCCGAGACGGGCGAGGTGCGGTGGAAGCTCGACACGATCAAGAAGTTTGGGGTCGCGCAGAACTTTTTCGGCGTCGGCGGCAGCCCCGTCGTCGACGGCGAATTGTTGATCGTGATGATCGGCGGCAGCCCGCCGGAGAGTCAGGACCTGCCCCCCGGCGCGCTCGACCACGTGAAAGGGAACGGCTCGGGCGTCGTGGCCTTCGACAAGAAGACCGGCAAGGTCGTTTATCAGATCACCGACGAGCTGGCGAGCTACGCCAGCCCGGTGCTGGCCGATATCGCCGGCCGGCGGTGGTGCTTCGTTTTCGCCCGCGGCGGACTCGTGGGGTTTGAGCCGCAGAGCGGCAAGGTCGATTTTCACTTTCCGTGGCGCGCGAATTTGCTGGAGAGCGTCAACGCCAGCAATCCGGTCGTGGTGGGCAACCGCGTTTTGATTTCGGAGACCTACGGTCCGGGAAGCGCGCTCGTGGAGGTCGAGCCGGGCGCCTGCCGCGCGATCTGGACGGATGCGGAAAAAGGCCGCAACAAGAGCCTGCAAACGCACTGGAACACGCCGATCTACGTGGACGGCCATGTGTATGCATCGAGCGGCCGGCACAGCAACGGGGCGGGGCTGCGCTGCGTGGAGTGGAACACCGGCAAGGTCGCCTGGCAGGCCGACTCCGTTCCCTTCCGCGATCCGATCGACGGCGAGCAGAAAGAGGCCTTGCTCTCCCGGTCGTCGCTCTTGTACGCGGACGGGCACTTCGTGTGCTTGACGGAGTTCGGACTGTTGCTTTTGATCCGGGCCACGCCGGAGAAATTCGATCCGGCGGCCACGGCCTATCTGCTGGAGGAAGCGACGGACGGGCCGCGGCCGCTGATCCAGTATCCCGCCTGGGCGGCGCCGGTGCTTTCGCACGGGCTTTTGTACATCCGCGGGAAGGGGCGGCTGGTGTGCTTGGAGCTGATTCCGGAGGTGGGGTCGCAGTGACGGTCGTTCTTTTTGTCCGAGTTCGTGCGGTCGTTCCGAGAATTTGGCGTTATAATGGCAGGTGAGGCGCCTATGACGACCATTACGCTGCCGTCGGAAATTGAAGTTCCTCTCGCCGAAGCCGCGCGCAAGCAGGGGACGACGGCCGAGCTTCTGGCGCTTGATTGCCTGCGCCGCGCGTTCGTTGCGCCGAACGGACCGCCCGACACGGGCGAAACGCTCTTCGAATTCTTGTCCGGCTACGTCGCAGCAGTCGAAGGGACGACCGAAGCACTTTCGGAGCGCTGCGGTGAGCGGTTTGCCGAAGGCCTGGCTCAGCGGCGTCATGCCTGAAACCGCAACAGGGCGTACTTCTTCCGCCCGCTCCGCAGCACGAGCACCGTCTCGCTGGCAAGCTCGGCTGGCGTGAGCTTGGCATCGATTCCGGCCACGCGTTGATTATTGAGGTAGGCGCCGCCTTGTTCCACGGTGCGGCGTGCTTCGCCTTTCGACGAAGCCAGGCCCGCTTCGACGAGGGCGTCGATGATGCCGATCCCGGCTTCGAGCCGCGACCGCGGCAGGTCCTTGCTGGGCACGTCCGAAAAGATCTCGCCCAGCTCCGCATCGGAAAGGCCGGAAATCTCGCGGCCGAAGAGCACTTCCGTGGCCTGCTGCGCGCGGCGCAGGCCGTCGTCGCCGTGGACGAGGCGCGTCAGCTCCTCGGCCAGGCGCCGCTGGCTCTCGCGTTTGGCAGGGTCGGTTTTCACGGCCGCGTCGAGGGCCTCGATCTGGTCGCGCGAAAGCTCCGTGAAGTACCGCAGGCACTTGCCGACGTCGGCGTCCTCGACGTTGATCCAATACTGGTAGAACTTGAAGGGGCTGGTGCGCTCCCGGGAAAGCCACACCGCCCCGCTTTCCGTCTTCCCCATTTTCGTGCCGTCGCTCTTGGTGAGCAGGGGGTTCGTCATGCCGTAGAGCTGAACGCCCCGTAGCCGCCGGGCCAGGTCGATGCCGGCCGTGATATTCCCCCACTGATCGCTGCCGCCCGTTTGCAGCTCGCAGCCGAAGTGCTCGTTCAAGTAAACGAAATCGTAGGCCTGCAAGAGCATGTAGCTGAACTCGGTGTAGCTGATGCCGCTGTCGCGCTCCAGGCGGTTTTTGACGGAGTCCTTGGCCAGCATGACGTTGATCGGGAAGCACTTTCCCACGTCGCGCAGGAAGTCGAGGTAGCTGTAGTTCTCCATCCAGTCGAAGTTGTTGACCATGATCGCGGCGTTCTCGGAGGAGTCGAAATCGAGGAAGCGCCGCATCTGGCCCTGCATGCTTTGGACGTTGGCCAACAGCGCCTCGCGCGAGAGCAGGTTTCGCTCCTCGCTTTTGCCGCTGGGGTCGCCGATCATGCCGGTCGCCCCGCCGACGAGGGCGATCGGCCGGTGGCCGGCCTTCTGGAATCGGCGGAGGACCATCATGGCCACGAGGTGCCCGACGTGCAGGCTGTCGGCGGTGGGATCGAAGCCGGCGTAGAGCGTGCGCCGCCCGGACATGAGCCAGCCAGGAAGGAAGGCGTCGTCGGTCGATTGATGAATGAGGCCGCGCCAGCGGAGGTCGGCGAAGATGTCGAAGTTCATGGGCAGCTCGCGTTTTTTCCCGTTCGTAGTGACCGCATTCATGCGGTCGCGCGCGAGCGATCTCGCGCAGGCCTTCCATCAAAGGGATCGACACGGCCGGCGGGCAAGGAGGTTCGCCCGGCGACGGGAGTATTCTAGGCGGGCGAGCGATTCTTCAAAATGGCGCGGGCGCTAGGAGCGCGGGCGATCTTCGAGCCGCCCCAGGAGCCGCAAGAGACCATCCAGGATCGTCAGCGGGTGGGGCGGGCAGCCGGGGACGTAAAGATCGACCGGCACCAGCGACCCGCAGCCGTTATGGACTTCCGGGTTGTCGATATACGGCCCGCCGCTGATCGCGCACGCCCCGACGGCGATGACCAGCTTCGGGGCCGGCACGGCGGCGTAGGTTTCCAGGAGGGCCGTGCGCATGTTCTCGCTCACGGCGCCGGTGACCACGATGCCGTCGGCGTGCCGCGGCGAGGCGACGAACTGAACGCCGAACCGGGCCAGGTCGAAGACGACCGTGCCCAGCACGTTCAGGTCCGCTTCGCAGGCGTTGCAGCCGCCGGCGCTCACCTGCCGCAGCTTGAGCGACCGCCCGAAGAGCCGCCGCGATTTTTCATCGAGGGACTCGGCGAGCTTCAGCGTCTGACCGTCCAAAACCAGGTCTTCGCGCGTCCGCGTCGCCAGGCGGTGGTCCTGCGTGTAGGCCACGGCGCCCTCAGGGCAGGCCTCCAGGCAATCGACGCAGAACAAACACCGCCCCAGATCCAGCCGCACCTTCCCGTCCGCGGTCGTAATGGCGCTCGTCGGACAGGCCTCGGCGCACTTTTGGCAGCCGTCGGGGCATTTCGTGGCGTCGATCACCGGCAGGCCGCGGAACCGGTCGGGCAGGCTCGGCGCCTCGGCCGGATACGGCAAGGTGCGATGCCCCTGTTTCAGGCGGGCGAGGAATACGGGAAGCATGGTTCACCTACAGGTCGTGCCCGCAGTACGAAAGGTTGAAGCTCTTGTTGCACAACGGGAAATCGGAAATCTGCTGGTCGCGGAGGGCGATGGCCAGGCCGGTCCAGTTGTGAAACGACGGATCGACGATCTTGTAGCGCGCGAATTTTCCGGCCGCGTCGGTGAGCGCGACGTGGCAGATTTCGCCGCGCCAGCCTTCGACGAGCACCGCCACGAGGTGATCCGGCTTCGGCACGCCCGCATCGGCGCGGACCGGGCCGTCGGGCAGGCCTTGCAACTGCTCGCGGATGAACGCCACCGAGCGCTGGATCTCCATCCAGCGGACGTACGCGCGGGCGAAGACGTCGCCAGTTGACCACGTGGAAACCGGCACCTGCGCGAAGCGATAGATGCCCCAGGGAAAATCCTGCCGCACGTCGCACTCGAGTCCGCAGGCCCGGGCCGCCGGTCCCACGAGACCCAGCTCGAGGCACGTTTCGAGCGAGACGGCGCCCGTGCCCTCAAATCGCGCTTGCACGGACGCGGAATTCCACAGCAGGTCGGCGGCGTTTTCCACGTCGCGGAACGCCGACTGGAGGCACTTGAGGAATTGCTCGCGGCGGGCGTCGTCGAGGTCGAACATGGCGCCGCCGGGCCGGACCATCCCCCGGCCGAACCGGCTGCCGCAAAGGAGCGCCGTAAGGTTGAGGAAGTCGCCCCGCAGCCGCCCGCAAAACGCGGCCGTCGGCAAGAAGCCCACGTCGCCAGCCAAAGCGCCGAGGTCGCCCGTGTGATTGGCCAGCCGCTCCAGCTCCAGCGCCACCGCGCGGAGCACCTCGGCCCGGATGGGGACCTGGCAGCCGGCGAGCGCTTCGAGGGCCTGGCAGTACGCGGTCGCATGGCCGATCGACGTGTCGCCCGCGACCGTCTCCAGGGTGTGGATCGTGCGCTTATTCGGACCGCCGGCGAGCGTGCGCTCCGCCCCGCGATGCTGGTAGCCCAGCGAGATTTCCAGGTGGAACACGTGCTCGCCGTGGCACTGGAAGCGGAAATGCCCCGGCTCGATCACGCCGGCGTGCACCGGGCCGACGGCCACTTCGTGAATCTCGTCCCCCTCGACGCGGTAATAGTCCGTCGCGCCGATCAAGGGCGTCTCGCCGGACGATCGCCCCCAGGCATCGTGCCCCGGCCGGTACGAGGCGTGGAACCGCACGGGCTTGAGCCAGGGATGGCCTTCGGGCCGCACGCCGTATTGTTCGGCGATCTCCCGCTCGAAGAGATGCACCTGCGGGCACTGGGGCGTGAGCGACGGGAAGTGATCACTGTCGAGCGTCGTCCGGCCGACGCGGAGCCTCGCCCGGGCGCTGTCGGCCAAAACCGCATAGAGTTCCACGTTGCCGTCCGCGGCCGGCGCGTCGGCGAACAGGGCCGCCACGCGCTGCCCGGCGGCCACGCCCGCGGTTATCGCCCGCTGAAAGTCCGGAAGGGGCAGTTGCGGAATCCGCGCGCGCGGCATCGCCTGCCCGCTACGCAGCACCACAAGGCTGTGGCCGTTCATGGCGTCACCTGCAGGAAATCGGCTGCCTTGTGCAACAGCGCATTCAACGGAGGCGGAATGTACACGCCCAACAACAGCACGATCGCCAAGAGCAGCACTATCGGCGCCCCCGTGGCGAAGCGGTCGCCCCGGCCGTTCGACTTGAGCGACTCGACGGCACTGTCTTCGGGACTTCCCTGCACGACGGCCAGCACCGTTGTCCCCATGCCGATGAACACTGCGCACAGCAAGAACAAGAACAGGCCGCCGGCCAGGTAATGTCCTCTCGACAGCGCCGCGCTCGCGATCGTCACCTCGCTCACGAACGGCCCGAACGGAGGCGACCCGGTGATGGCCAGGAACCCGACCAGGAACATCGCCCCCGAGAGGGGCAATCGCCGCATCACCCCGCGCACGACGTCCGTCGACTTGCTCCCGTAAACCTGGTGAATGTTGCCCGCCGAGAGAAAAAGCATCCCCTTGGTGAAGCCGTGCGTGAGCACGTGCAGCAGGGCCCCGTAGACGGCCTGTCCTCCCAGCCCGATGCCGGCGATCAGGATGCCCATGTGCTCGACGCTGGAATACGCCAGCAGCCGCTTGAAGTCTCGCTGCCGCACCACGAAGACCGCGGCAAACGCCATCGACAGGAGTCCCATGACGAGCAGGATTTCCTGTGCGAAAGCGCCGTGCCGCGACGCCTGGCAGATGTGGAACACGCGCAAAATCGCCAAAAACGCGGAGGGCAAAAGCGCACCGGAAAGCAACGCCGAAACCGGCGCCGGCGCCTCGCCGTGGGCGTCCGGCAACCAGGTGTGCATCGGGGCCAGTCCCATCTTCGTCCCGTAGCCCACCAGCAGCAGCACGAAGCCGGCGCGCAGCCAGGTCGGCGAAAGCTGTTCCGCGTGCCGGACCAGCTCGTCGAACAACAGCGTCGTCTTCAGCCCGCCGTGCAACGCGGAATACGCCAGGAAGAACGATCCCAGGAGCGCCAGCGCGATGCCCACGGAGCAAATGACCAGGTATTTCCAGGTGGCCTCCAGGGCCCGGGAAGTGCGATGAAAATATAATAGCGGCGCCGTCGCCAGCGTCGTCGCCTCCATCGCCACCCACATCAATCCCAGGTGGTGCGAGAGGATCACGAGCGTCATCATCGCCAGAAAAACAAAGAGGTTGGCGCACAGCCAGCGGTTCGACTGGCCGGCGCTGTGCGCCAGGTAACCCGGGATGTACAGGCTGCAAAGGAAGAAAAAAACGCTGGTGAAGCCCAGGAAAACCCTTCCCAAGGGGTCGAGCGCCAGCCACCCGCCCAGCGCGCTGCATTCCACCGCCCCCATCGCCCACAGGCTCAATCCGACCTGGACGGCGCAACCGGCAGGCAGCAGCCACGGCCGCCAGCGGTTCGACGGCACGCCCAGCGCCAATGCCGCCATCGCCAGGGGAAACAGGATCAGCAGATTCGCCATGAGTTATTCCTTCAACTCCGTCAGGTGCTCCGTGCTGATCGAGTCGAACTGGCGGTTGATGTGGTAAATGATGATGCCCATCACGAACACGCCCGTGAACAAATCCAAGAGTACGCCCAATTCGACGAGGGCGGGCATGGCCTGCAACAAGAGCAGACCGAAGAGGAAGATGCCGTTCTCCAGCACGAGGTATCCGACGACCTGCGTGATCGCCTTGCGGCGCGTGATCAGCATGAGGAGGCCGGTCCAGACGGTGGAGAGCGAGGCCGGCACGAGCAAGAGGTCGGCGTGCGCGCCGGCCAAGGGGAGCGTGGAGGAGAAGGCCATTGCCAGCCCCGTGCCCACCGCCCCCAAGAGCACCGACGACACGAACCCGATGACGGGCGTCACCTCGTGCCGGATGTCGGCCTCGCGCATGGCGCGGACGAGGAACCAGGGAATGACGAAGCCCTTGAGAGCGATCGTGACGAGCACCAGCGCGATGCCGCGGGCGCCGATCTCATCGTGCATGAAAAGGGGGAAGACGCCCAGCAGGATGCCCTGCAGCGCGACGGCGTTGATGACGCCGCGAATCCGGCTCACGCCCAGCGCCACGAGGTTCAGCGCCAGGGCGATGATGAGCAAAGGATCGAGGACCTGGACCATCCCATCACCTCAAAAGCAGGACCACGCCAAACGCCGACAAGAGACAAGCCGCCACCAACAACACCGGCACCTGCGTCAGCCGCAGCCGGGCCATTGTCGATTCCACGACGCCCACGGCCACCGCAACGCCCAGCATTCCCGCGATGAACACGGGCCAGTCGAGCCAGGCAAAGCCCGCCGACTGCGGCAGCGCCAGCCGCACGACGAGCGCCGCGAACAGGAACAGCTTGAGCGACGCGCCGTAGAGGACCATTCCGAAGGCCGGCCCGCTGTGGTCGAGCACCATCACCTCGTGAACCATGGTGAGCTCAAGGTGTGTGCCAGGGTCGTCGAAGGGGATGCGCGAGTTCTCGGCCAGCAATACGACGAACCAGCTCAGGATCACGAGCACGAGCGGAGCGCCGGCCGCCGACCACTGCGCCGCCAGCGAGCCGCCGAGCATCTTTTCGAGCTGCAAGGAGCCGCTCAGCTTCGCCAGCACCAAGAGGCCCAGAAAGATCGCCGGCTCGGCCAGGCAGGCGAAGGTGACTTCGCGGGCCGCCCCCATCCCTTCGAACGAGGAGCCGGTGTCCAGGGCCGAAGCAGCCGTGAAAAACCGCGACAGGCCCAAAAGGTACGCCAGCAGGATCACGTCGCCGGGAAATGAAAGCGGCGCATCGGAGCCGGCGAGCGGAATCAAAAGCACCGCCAGCACGGCCGTCACGAGCCCGACCACCGGACCCGCGCAAAACACCCAGGTCGTCGTCGTACTGAAGACGGAGCCTTTTTGCGCGAGCTTCCAAAGGTCGTAATAGGGCTGCAAGACGGGCGGGCCGACGCGGCCGGCGAAAAGCGCCTTCGTCTTGGCGATCACGCCCAACAGCAGCGGCGGCAGCGCCAGCGCGACGACAACGTGCAGCGCGGTGTGAAGGATGGTGAGGATCACGGCTGCACTACCGCCAGAGCAAAAGCGCCACGAGGGCGATGAAGATGTAGAGCAAATACGCTTGCAGGTTCCCCTGCTGAAACACCCGGAACCACGAGAGCAGCCGCGCCGAGAAACGAAACGCCGGCAAGAGGCCCTCGTCGAGAGCCGGATCGGGCACTTCGCTATGGAAATCGCCCTGCCGCGGAAAGAGCGGCAGGTTCTTGGGCCGGTGCGTGCGCGGGCGGAGCGCCCAGCCGAACAAGAGCACGAGCATCTGTGCGAACGAGGAGGACGTGTACTGCATCCGCGGCGTGGGGGCGACGTAGCCGCAGCCCCAGGTCGGGCCTTTCTCCACGACGCTCCGCCGCAGCCGCATCGAAAGGAGTGCGCCGCCCGCAGCCAGGCCCGCGATCAACAGCACCCCCATGATGCTGATCCAATTCAGCGGAGCGAGCGAGGAAAGTTGCTGGGCGACGCTCGGGACGTTCGGCGCCCAGGCGGAGATTCCCTTTGCCAAGACCGGGGCCGCGATCTGCGGCGCCAGGCCGATCGCCAGGCAGCAGCCGGCCAGGACGGCCATCGGAACGAGCATGCTCCGGGGCGATTCGTGGGCGTGATCGGCGTGCTGCGACCGCGCCGTTCCCAAAAAGACCGCCCCAAATACCTTGACGAAGCAGGCCACGGCCAGCGCCCCGATCAGGGCCAGGGCGGGAACGGCAAACGCCGCGCCGGCCAGCGACGGCTCTTTCCCAAAGCCGAGCGTGCGGAACAAACCGAGGTAGATCAGCAGTTCACTCACGAAACCGTTGAGCGGCGGCAGTCCGCAGATGGCCACGGCCCCGGCCAGAAACGCCAGGGCCGTCCAGGGCATTTTCCTGGCCAGGCCGCCAAGATGGTCGATCTCGCGCGTTCCAGCCGCGTGAATCACCGAGCCGGCGCTCAGGAAGAGCAGCGCCTTGAAGAGCGCGTGGTTCCAGATGTGCAGCAGGCTCCCCGCCAGGCCGAGCACGACCCAGTCGACGCGGCCCAGCGACCGGCCCAGAAGCGCCAGACCTAAGCCCATCACGATGATGCCGATGTTCTCGATGCTGTGATACGCCAGGAGCCGCTTGAGGTCGTGCTGCCCCACGGCAAACGCCACCCCCAGGACGCCCGAAATCACGCCCAGCGCCAAAACCGTGCCGCCCCAGGCCACCGGCGGATCGGGCAGAAGCGACGTGACGCGCACCAGGCCGTAGATGCCCATCTTGATGAGCACACCCGACATCATGGCCGAGACGTGGCTCGGCGCCATGGCGTGCGCGCCCGGCAGCCAGACGTGCAGCGGCATGATGCCGGCCTTGAGACCGAAGCCGACAAGCGCCAGCACAAAGATCGCCGTCGCCACGCCGGGCGACACGCTGCCCGAACTGAGCGCCACGAGCGTGAACGATCCGCTGGCCCCGCGCAAGAGGCCGAACACGCCCAGCAGGCAGAGCGTGGCGGCGTGCGTGGCGACGAGGTAGATCCAGCCCGCCTCGCGGACCGCCGGCTTTTCCTCCTCCGTCACGACCAGGAAATAGGCCGCCAGGGCCATGATCTCCCAGCCGAAGAGGAAGAGGATGCTATTGCGGGCGACGACGAGCAGCGCCATGCCGGCGGTCAGCAGGCCGTAGAAGAGCCGCAGCTTGCGGCCGGTCGTGGGATGCTCGGACTGTTTCCAGTAGCCCAGGCCGTAGACGTTTCCCAGGAGCGAGATCAAAAAGATCGGCACGAGAAAGAAGGCCGACAGGCCGTCGAGCCCGACGTGGAACGCTGCGCCCTCGACGAGCGACCAGGGGACGTTGATCGGCCGGCTGGTTCCCGTCGCAAAGAACCAGGCGACGCCGGCCAGGCCGGAAAGAGCGCCGGCGACGGCGATCGACGTACACAGGGTCTGTCCCGCCGACGAGTCGCGGCGAAACAGAAGCCCGAAGAAGCCGCTGGCCGCCGCCAGTGCGATTCCCACGAGGACCAGCACTTCAGTCATGGCCTGCCCCGCGAGCGGACGACTCCGTCAGTCCCGCCGCCAATCCCGCCTCCACGCGCCGCGCCTCTCGCAAGATTTCCTCGCGCTGGCCGTGCTTTCTCACGGCCGCCTTGAATCCCTGGTCGTGCAAGGCGTACGACAGCCGCGACAGCATCTGCAAGTGGCTGCGCATGGTCGGGCAGATCAGCGAGAACAGAATCTGCACGGGCACGCCGTCCAGTGCGCCGAAATCGACCGGCCGCTCGAGAAAGCAGAGGGTGACGAGCGGGCTGTCGACGTGCAGCACGATTGGGTTGCGGACGTGCGGCAGCGCGATGCCGTCGCCGATGGCCGTCGTGGCGGAGGCTTCCCGCGCCAGGAACAGCCTGAGCAGCAGCTCGCGGTCGACGCCGTCGGGCAGCGGCAGCGCCTGCACGAGCGCCCGCAGCGCGCCGTCCTTGCTGCCGTTTGGCACGCGATGAAAGATGCCGCCGGCCTGGAGGGCCTCGACCAGGCTGGGGACCGGCTCGTCGTCGGTCTCCAGGTGGTCGAACATTTTGAGCGAGACCTTGATCTGGTTGGCCGTGGCCCATTCCAGCAGTTCCGCCCGGTTGAAGCGGTATTGCCCCCCCACGTGCTGCGCCGGCAGGCCGCGCTGCTTGATCCAGCGGGTGATCGTTCCTTCCGACACGCCGAGAAACCTTCCCACGTCCCGCACTGTCAGTTGCAAAGCTTGCTCCTCGTCAACGCCGATCCGCCGCGGCTCATTTCGGTTGTTGCTCTTCGGATTTCATGTCCATCAACAGCGCCATCGCCTCGTTCAGGTGCGCTTCGAAATACTGCTTCATCAGGTCCAGCACCTTGCCCAAGAGCGGGTCGCGCAGCGAGTAAAAGACCTGGTTGCCTTCCTTGCGCGTGGTCACCAGCTCCTTGGCGCGCAAAACGGCCAGGTGCTGCGAGGCGTTGGCTTGCTCGACTCCAAGGCGCTCGTGAATGCGGCTCACCGGCACTTCCCGCTCGTCGCGCAATAACTCAATCACGGCGATGCGGGTGGGGTGGGCGAGCGCCTGAAAGATGCCGGCCTTGAAGCGATGGAGGTTGTCGTTCACGGTGGTCAAACGCTGTCGGCCGGTAGTGCATGCAAACTGATGTATATTCTAATTATCGAATGTTATGCGTGCAAACCATGAGGTCGGATTCGAGATAAGATAGGGTACTCTGGGAAGAATGAGAAAGATGGGATGACAGGTTATCATCCGCCCTTGCGCAAGCAGCAGTGCTTGTACTTCTTCCCGCTGCCGCAGGGGCAGGGGTCGTTCCGGCCGACGCGCTGGCCGTGATAGCGGATCGGCTCGATCTTCGCGTCGGGATCGACCTGCTGGCCTCCCTGTTGCTGCTGCCGGGCGATCTCCTCCGTCGAGGGCGCGGTGTCGTGCTTCGCCTGGCCCTGGGTCCAGGTCGAGCCGACGAAGTCCTCGTTCAGGTGCTCCATGTGGAACAGATAGCGCGTGGCCTCCTCGCCGATCGTCTGCCACATCTGCTCGAACATCCGCATCCCTTCGCGCTTGTACTCGACCTTGGGGTCGATCTGCGCATAGCCGCGCATGCCGATGCTCTGCTTCAAGTGGTCCATCGCCAGGAGATGGTCCTTCCAGGCCGAATCCAATAGCTCCAGAAGCAAAAGCTGCTCCATGCGGCGGATTTCGGGCTGGAACCGCCCTTCGACGGCCTGGGCGATCTCGTGCTTGAGTTCGGTCTCGGTCTTGCCGCCGATGTCGTCGGGCGGGACCTGCACTTGCAGGTTTTCGGCCAGCCAGCCCGCCAGCGAATCGACGGCCCCGTTGCCGCCGACAGCGGCGCGGGCCGTGGCGCCGCCATCCGACGCCGCGAAGAGCTTGTCGACCTGGCTGAGGCCCTCTTCCAGAAGCTGTTGCGCCTTGGCCTGGCTGCTCTGGCTGGCGGTGACGAGGACCTGCATCACCTCTTCGCGCTGCCGCGACTTGAGGTCCTCCAGGTCCAAGTCGACGTGGAACCGGTCGCGGGCCCACTGCAAAAGCGCGTCGCGGTCGATCCGCCGGCTGTTGGGTCCGTCGGGCCGGCTGAACTTGTAGAGTCCGGCCATCACCGGATACTCGGCCTCTTTCTTGGCGTAGGCCTCGCGCGCCGCCTGGCGGACCTGGGCCTTGAACTCCTCGGGATCGAGGTCCTTGAACTTATCGAGCGCGAGGTCGACGCCGAACTTGTACTTGGCCCAGCCCAGCGCGCTCTTGATGCCGAAGTCCGGCTCGAGAAACTTCGCGCCTTCCGAGAGATCAACCTCGCGCACGACCTGGACGGCCTTGTCGTGGAACAGGTCGTAGAGCGCGTCGCGGCCCACGCGCTTCAGCTCCCGCGCCGGCAGGCTGAGCTGCCAGCGCGTGTTGGCGATTTTGGCCACCGCCTCCCAGTTCCATTCCTCGGGGTCGACGTCTTCGTTCAGGTTTTCTTCGAGGATGTCGTGGATCTGGTTGGCGATCGCCTGCTCGGCCTGGTCCTTGACGTAGGACTCGGCCGATGGGAAATCCATGTCGCGCAGGTCGCGGGCGTCGAGCGGCTCCATCTGAAGCTGCTTGGCCGACCATTTGGCAAATGTGTCGGGCCCGTAGTTGGGGTCCAAGAACCGGCCGACGTTGTCGTTGATCTGCTTGTCGATCAGATCGACGATCAATTCCTTGCCGGCCTTGCCGGTGATGATTTTCTGCCGCAGGCCGTAGACTCGCTTGCGCTGCTCGTCCATGACCTCGTCGTAGTCGAGCAGGCTTTTTCGGCGCTCGAAGTGGATTTCCTCGACCTTTTTCTGGGCGCCTTCGATGCGGCGGGTGACCATCCGGCTGATGATCGCCTCGCCTTCCTTCATGCCCAGCCGGGTGAGGATGTTCTTCACCCACTCGCCCGCGAAGATGCGCATCAGGTCGTCTTCCAGGGAGAGGAAGAACCGGCTCGTGCCGGGGTCGCCCTGGCGGCCGGAACGGCCGCGAAGCTGGTTGTCGATGCGCCGGGATTCGTGCCGCTCGGTGCCGATGACGTGCAGGCCGCCCATGCCGGCGACCTCGCGCCCCTCTTCCTTCATTTTCTCGCGCTGCTCGATCTCCTGGACCGTCGCTACCCATTCCTCCTTGGGGACGTCGAGGCGGCTGGCGTATTTCGCTTGCAGGACGGCCCAGGCCATCGTGTCCGGGTTGCCGCCCAGGATGATGTCCGTGCCGCGGCCGGCCATGTTGGTGGAGATCGTGACGGCGCTCTTGCGGCCGGCCTGGGCGATGATCTCCGCCTCGCGCTTGTGGTTCTTGGCGTTCAAGGTCTCGTGCTTGATGCCGCGCCGCTCGAGCAGTGACGAGAGGCGCTCGCTCTTCTCGATCGACACCGTGCCCACCAGGGTCGGCCGCCCGGCCCGGCTGATCGCGGCGATCTGCGAACGCTCCAGCGTTTTGCGGGCCCGTTCGTCCTTGGGCATGATCTCCACGCGCTCGTCGTCGTTCTTGACGATCCGCCCAATCACGTCACTGCCGTTCTTCAGCTCGACGAGGTCCCATTTGTTCATCAGCTCGATTTCGTCGGCGATGGCGTTGAACTTCTCCGATTCGCTGCGGTAGATGACGTCCGGATAGTTGAGCCGCGTCAGCGGCATGTTGGTGGGGATGGCCACCACGTCGAGCTTGTAGATCTTCTTGAACTCGTTGGCCTCCGTCATGGCCGTGCCCGTCATGCCCGCGATCTTCTTGTACAGCTTGAAGAAGTTCTGCAGGGTGATGGTGGCCATCGTCTGCGTTTCTTCCTTGATGCGGACGCCCTCCTTGGCCTCGACGGCCTGGTGCAGGCCGTCGCTCCACTGGCGGCCGGGCATTTTGCGGCCCGTGAACTCGTCGACGATGATGATCTCGTCGTTCTCGCTGACGTAGTTCACGTCGAGCTTGTAGAGGTGGTGGGCCTTGAGGGAGTTGTCGATGAGGTGCGGCCATTCCATGTTGCCGGCGGTGTAGAAGCTCTCGACCCCGGCCAGCTTCTCTGCGGCCCGCACGCCCTCGTCCGTCAGGTGGCAGGTGTGCTCCTTCTCCTTGACCTCGAAGTGAGCATCCTTCTTGAGCTGCCGGGCGATCGCGTCCGCCTTGGCGTATTTCTGGACGTCGTCGTGGGCCGGCCCGGAGATGATGAGCGGCGTGCGGGCCTCGTCGACGAGGATGTTGTCCACCTCGTCGATGATGGCGTAGTTCAGCTCGCACTGGCACTGCTGGGCGCGGCGCGGCCAGTGTTTGTCGCCGTTGGCGGCCGGCTTCATGTTGTCGCGCAGATAATCGAAGCCGAACTCGTTGTTGGTGCCGTAGGTGATGTCGCACTCGTAGGCCTTGAGCCGCAGGTCGTAATCCATGTCGGCGTAGATCGCGCCGACGGTCAGCCCGAGTCCCAGGTAAAGTGGCCCCATCCATTCCATGTCGCGGCGGGCCAGGTAGTCGTTGACGGTGACGACGTGGACGCCTTTGCCCGCCAGCGCGTTCAGGTAGGCCGGCAGCGTGGCCACGAGCGTTTTGCCTTCGCCGGTGACCATTTCGGCGATGGCGCCGTTGTGCAGCACCATGCCGCCCATGAGTTGGACGTCGAAATGCCGCATGTTGAGCCAGCGGCGGCCGGCCTCGCGGCCGACGGCGAAGGCCTCAACCAGCAGGTCCTCCAGCGTCTCGCCCTCCTTGAGCCGCTGGCGGAAGAGCTCCGTCTGCGACCGCAGCTCGGCGTCGCTCATGGCGATGTACTTGGGCTCCAGGGCGTTGATCGCCGCGACCCGGCCCTGCAGCCGCTTCAAGTACCGCTCGTTGGCCGAGCCGAACACCGACCGCAGCCCGCGGTCGATGAGCTTCGCCAGGCCTCCGAAGATGAAGCCGAGGATATCGCCTATGCGTTCAAGGACTTCCATTGCTCAACATGCGGATTGCGAGGAAGAGGGCGGCAAAGGCAGCTTGGGCCGCAGACCGCACCGCGCGCATTTTCGGCGCAACACGAAGAATCGTTTAAGTTTATTGCGATCGCGCCGCACGGTCAACGGCGCTTGAGGGCCCGCGGGCAGCTCCGCCCGGCCGGCGCAGCGGATTGCGCCGCGGCATGGCGCGCGACGTAAGACCGCATCGCAGGACGGACTTCAGTCCGTCCACGCGGTAGGACGGAATCCGTCCTGGCGAAAGAGCCGCCTAACGTAATTCGCCGCCGGCCGTGGGACATTGGCGCGACACTCCCGCGCTCAAACGCGCAGCCGCCCCGACTCGCAGAACCGTCGCGCCCGTCGCGCTCGTGGCTTTGCCCTGCGCTTCGATTCGATAACAGTGGATGAGAGACGATGCCCGACCGTAGGACGGCCCTTCCGGGCCGTCGCGGAAAAGATCGGCGGCCCGGAAAGGCCGTTCCACTGTCCGACCGCGAGGAGACGCGCCATGAAGCTGAACCGCAACCACTACTTCTTCCTGGGGATGGTGCTCCTCTTGCTGGGGCTTCAATTCCGGTTCGTCGAGTCGTACGTGCTCAACGCGCAGTCGACCAGCGTCATCGACCAGTACCTGTCCGGCCCGCAGCCATCGTCGCCCTACAGCGCCTTCACGTCGCTGATTCCGACGCAGGCTGCGCCGCAGCTTCGCACGGTCACGCCGCCGAAGTTCATCGGCTGGGCGCTGTTGTCGGTGGGGGCGATCCTGATCCTGCACTCGATCGCCATGCCGAAGGTGGAGCTGCCAAAACCCTGAAGCCGCCTGTAGGACGGACTTCAGTCCGTCCGCCTCGCACGGCAGACGTCTTGCCTCACACCGCGTGTACCTCAATCACGTCCTGGTCCGCAGGAACGTAATCATCCTTCACAACCGTCGCCGGGTGGACCTGCGTGCCCCACACGCGGGCGAACTTGAAGTTCGACGCCAGATCCTTGTGGATCAGCTCGGCCACTTCCAAAATCGTTGAGCCGCGGCGGACCGTGAACGGCTTCTCCCGGTCCGGCTCCTTGGCGTGCGGCAGCTTCGTGTAAACGCGCACTACATCGAGCGACCGGTAGATCGCGCTGCGCAGCTCCTCCAGCGTGCCCGCGTCGGCCGCGGAAATCGGATAGATGGGAAAACCGAGCGGGCACAGCTCGCGGAAGAGCGCCAGCCGCTCCGCCGCCTCGGGCAGGTCCATCTTGTTGGGCGCCACGAGCGTCTGCGTGTAGCTGAGGCCGATGTCCTCTTCGTCGAAAGACGACTTCTCGCCCAGGCGCGTTTTGGTCTGGTTCAGCCGGTCGATCAGTTCCTGGCACTGTTCGATCCCCTCGTCGCAGCCCAGGTCGACCATCAGGATCGCGACGTCCGCCGCGCGGATCAGCCCTTGCATGTAGGGTTCGAAGTAGTCCTTCGTGATCGGCGGCGTGTCGATAAGCTGCACGAAAACGTCGTGCCAGGGCATCATGCCCGGCAGGGGGACGCGCGTCGTGAAGGGATAGGGAGCGACCTCGGGCGTGGCGCGGGTGAGAGTGCGAACGAGCTGGCTTTTGCCGGCGTTGGGCCCGCCGATAATGGCCGCCGTGCCCGCCCCTTGACGCGTCAGCTTGAACCCCGGCGCCCGCTTGCCGCCGCTCTTGCGCTCGTGCTCGACGTCCTTTTTGAGCTTGCTGATTTTGCTCTTGAGGTCCGACTGGAGCTTTTCGGTCCCCTTGTGCTTGGGGATTTCCTTGAGCATCACTTCCAGGCAGCGCAGCTCGTCCTCGGGTGTCGTCGCGCGACGGTATTCCTCCTCGGCTTTCTTGTATTGGGGTGTGAGGTTGGCGGGCATGGGAGGGGCGAGGCTAGAGGCTTTAGGCTACAGTCTGTCGGAAAAAGGGCGATTTTCGGGCAGGTGACTCGTAGGATTCAGTGGCGGCTCGCTGTCGGTCATGGCGAAATGACCGGCTGGCACACGAATCGATGCGGTTTCCGTAAGCGTTCGCCTCTGGCGAG
>JACOUI010000054.1 GCA_016177915.1 Planctomycetia bacterium | reverse complement strand
CGTCAATCGACAGCGAGGGGAGGTCGTCGTTCCGGATCGTGCCCACGCCCTGGCCGTCCAGCAGCGTCGCGCCGCTGGGATTCGAAAGGTTGACGAAGAACGTCTCGTTCGGCTCCGGCGTCGTGTCGCCGTTGACGGTCACGGCCACGGTCTGGCTCGTCTCGCCCGGAACGAACGTCACGGTGCCAACGGCCGCCTCGTAATCACTGCCCGCCGTCGCCGTGCCGTTGGCCGTCGCGTAATCCACCGTCACGAAGTCGCTGCTGGCCGCTGAGAGTGTCACCGTGAACACGGCATCGACCGTCCCGGAATTCCCTTCCAGCACGGACACGTCGTTGATCGAAATGCGCGGCAGCGACGGGCCCGCCAAGGCGTTGGCCACATTCAACCGCCCCCCGCTCACCATCAACCCCGAGAGCGACGGCAGCGGATCGACGCTGGAGAGCAACTGGTTGATGGCCTCGAGATACGTGTACTCCGGGTGCAGGTCGCGAATGAGCGCCAAAGCGCCGGCCACGTGCGGCGACGCCATCGAAGTCCCGCTCAGCGTCGCGTACCGATTGCCCGGATAGGTGCTCAGGATGCTCACGCCCGGCGCGCCCAGGTCGACGGTCGTGGCGCCATAGTTGGAGAACCACGCCAGGTTGTCGAGCCGGTCCGTCGCCGCCACCGACACCACGTTGTCGAGGTTGTAATTGGAGGGGTAGTGCGGGCTGAAATCGTTGTTCGACCCGTTGTTCCCCGCCGCGGCCACGAAAATGTGCCCCTGGGCCCGCGCATTGGCGATGGCGTTGAACAGGGAGGTGCTGAAGCCGCCGCCGCCCCAACTGTTGTTCGAAATGCTCGCCCCGTTGGCTACCGCGTAGTTGATTGCCCGCACGGCATCGCTCGTGAATCCGCTCCCGCTGGCGCTCATGAACTGCAGGGCCATGATCCGCACGTTCGGGTTGACGCCGGCCACGCCTCGGGCGTTGTTGGCCACCGCGCCGATCGTGCCGGCCACGTGCGTCCCGTGGCCGTTCCCGTCCATGGGGTTGCCGTCGTTGCTGTAGAAGTCGTAGCCGTGGACGTCGTCGACGTACCCGTTGAAGTCGTCGTCGCGCCCGTTGCCCGCGATCTCGCCGAAGTTGGTCCAGATGTTGGCCGCCAGGTCCGGATGGTTGTAATCCACGCCCGTGTCGATCACCGCCACGATCACGGACCCGGACCCCATGGTGACGTCCCAGGCCTCCGGGGCGTCGATGTCCGCGTCCAGGAGCCCGCCGCTCTGGCCCGTGTTGTGCAATCCCCAGAGCGAACCAAAAAACGTATCGTTGGGAATGAAGTCCACGTGCACCTCGTAGTCCGGTTCGGCGAAGCGCACCAGCGGGTTGGCGCGGAGCGCCTCCATCGCGGCGGCGACGGTCAGCGAGCCGCCAAGCTGCACCTCGTAGAGTCCGGGAACGAGCGGAAGCGCGTCGCCCAGCGACGCCCCGTCCGGCAACACGTCGGCCGGCGCAGCGCCGTCCTGAAAACTGACCAACAGCGACGACGGCGCAAAGACCTGCGGGTCGACGACCAACTCCGGAAACGACGCATCGAGCAGCGTGCGTTCTTCCAGGGTCTCGAAGTGCAGCCGCTTGAGCGGTCGGCGCAAAGGGGCTTCCGCCGGCCGACGAAGCCACGACACCAGTTGCGTCACAAAACCCATGGCGTTGCCCTCCAGGCATTCGGCACAGTCGCCGGCGAATGGGACTGCGGATGTGAATCCATGTTCGCATACCTGTACCGTGGCCGGACGGCGTTGTCAACAAAGGCGTTAAAATTCTGCCGCTCGCGCGATGACCCTCGCCCGTCGGTCATGCAGCCCAGGTCATGCAGGTCGAGGTTCGAATTCCTGACACCACAAGAAGGTGACGTCGGACCGCGTTCGACGGTGGGAGGTGCGATGGGCGATTTGCGCTCGCGAATTGCGACGTTGCCATTGCGGGAATGCGCACCGTTGTAGCCGCGTGCCGCGACCGCCTCGTGACAGCGGCGACAGCGTTGGCTGCAGGTCGTATTGACGGCAAACGCCGGTCCGGGCTAGTCTCTCCCGCCCCCATGCCCCACGGCCGGCGGCGAACGGAGTTTCCGCCGATGAAAGTGACCCTGCTGGCGCTCACGCTCAACGAGATCGACGGCGTGCGGGCGATCATGCCGCGCATTCCTCGCGAGTGCTTTCATCAAATCCTGATCCTCGACGGCGGCTCGACGGACGGGACCGTGGAGTGGGCCCGCGACGCTGGTTATTCTGTCTACGTGCAAAAGCGGCGCGGCATCCGGTTCGCCTACCTTGAAGCCCTGCCGATGATCGAAGGCGACGCGATCGTGACGATCAGCCCGGACGGCAACTGCGACCCGGCCGTTTTGCCGCGGCTCGTCGACAAGCTGCGCGAGGGGTACGATTTGATTATTGGCTCGCGCTATATGAAGGGCGTGCGAAGCGAGGACGACGACCTCGTGACGGCGTTCGGCAACTGGCTCTTCACGCGCACGGTGAACCTGCTCTACGGCGCGGCCTACTCTGACGTGATGGTCATCTATCGGGCGTTCACGAAGTCGCTGATCTACGAGCTGGGATTGGACAAGGACACGTCGTACACGCTGCCGGAGAAGCTTTTTCGCACGGTGATAAGCTGGGAGCCGCTGATGTCGGTCCGCGCGGCGAAGTATCGCAAGCGGATCGGCGAAGTGCCGGCGGGCGAGCCGAAGCGCATCGGCGGGGAGCGGAAGCTCCAGGTCTTTCGTTGGGGGGCGGCGTACTATTTTCAGATTTGGAAGGAGCGGTTCTTCCGCTAAGGGTCGAACGAAAAACAATGTCGTCTTTCGCTCCGCGAAAGAGCGTCCTTTCGCGGAGCGAAAGACGACAGGCGGCGACGCAGGGACGCATGACGGCAAAGGTCATGGAAAGATTCAGGTGCGGCTGGCGGCACGATGTTCTGCTGTTTCTGGCGGTGGCCTTGGGCTACGTGGCGTGGCGGGCGCCCGGCGAGCTGGTGTGGGACGACAGCCTCGCCGTCTGCGAAAACGCGGACCCCAAAACTGGCGAGTCGCTCGACCGGTTCGATCGGCCGGGCTTTCTCGCCGGGATCTGGAATCGCGATTTCGGCGGCCTGCACGTGGACGGCTATCGCCCGCTGAACTGGGCGGTCCGCCGGATCGGATCGGCGCTGTGCCACGAGTGGCCGGGGGCCGGCATGGCCCTGGCAGTTTTCAACGGCGTCGTGGCGGGGCTGTTGGCGGTGAGCTTCTTCCGCCTGGCCCGGCGGTTTACGGCGACCGCCGGCGGCGCGCACCTGGCGGTTTTTCTGCTTTTGGCGTCGACGCCCATCCTGACGGGCCTTCTCGTTCTCTTCGCCGGAATCCAGGCGCTGGTGCCGCTGGCGATGTGTACGACGCTCAATTGCTACTTTGCGGCCGAAGAAAGCCGGCGGCGCTGGCCGTGGCTCTTGGCAATGGGAGTGCTGCTGTTCATTGCGCCACTTTACCGCGAGTTTGCGGGGCTGACGTCGATCCTGCTTTTATTCCTGGAAATGCAACGGGGCCGGTGGCGGAGCGCTGTGTCGGTGATGGCGGCGGCGACGTTTGTGCTCGCGCTCTTTCCGACGCTGCTGCCGCACGTCGCGTTCTTCCCCGGGTTACCGGTCGAGCCGGTCTATGAGCTTGGCGTACTGCAAAAGCAGTTGACGGCGGGCGCGGGGGAGAGTTCGCTCCTTTCCAGTGCCACGGAGATGATGAAGCGGCTGCACTGGCGCATTCTTCTGGACGTGCCCAGCCTGCTGCCGCCGACGCTCTGCGTGCTCGGGGCGGCCGGGTGGGTGGTTGTCGCCGTGCGGCGGAAGGCGGCCGTGATGCCATGGCGAGGGCCATGCTTTCTCGCGTTCTTTTTCCTGGTCACGTTTCTTCCGTTCCTGAAGTTGTTCAAGGAGCAGGTGCACCTGGCATATTGCCTGGCGCCGGCGTCAATTCTGCTTGCGGCTTCCCTGGAGGCGCTGTGGAGGACCGTTGAACCGAGCCGAACGGCGCTGCGCGTGATCCTCGGCGGGCTGCTGCTTTTGACGATCTGCGACCATGCGCTCAATGTCATCGTCGTCCGCGGCGCGACGCGCGGGTCGTATGCAGCCATCGATCGCGTGGCGCAGTCCTGCCTGCGGGAAATGCCGGAAGGCTCGTTGATGCTGACGAACTCGCATCACGGGATGGACCTGCAATACCGCACGGCCGGAAGGTTCCCTTGCTATTTTTCGACGATCACGGCCGCGAACCGGGTGAGGCTCATCGACAGCGCCAACGACCTGGAATCGCTGCGGCAAATGGCCGGGGAGGCGGACGTCTTTTGCGTCGACGTGCGATTGCCGAAATCGCGGCGGCAGCGGGGCCCGTACCGGGCGCACTGGGTCGTGCGCGACCGGCCCGGCGAGCTAGAGGCTTTCGGCTCGGTCGAGCGCGTTTCCTATCGATATCCCGTCCTGGACCCGCTGAAGCTGCTCTTGCCGACGCAGAACACGGCCTGGCCGTGCTCGCCGGATTTGGAGTTCGATTACTATCGCGGCCCGGCGCTGGACCGGACGCCATTTCTGCGGGAGGTGGCCGTGTCGTTTCACCTCTTCCGGCTTGTCGATCCGGCGGCGCATTCGCAACGCCCCGACACGGGCGAGGGCGTGCGTGACGCGGCGCCTCGCCCCAATGCGGCCAGGAACGCCTCGCTCGCGCGGTAGGACTCCAGCGTGCCGATGTCGAGGAAGCGGCCGCCTTCGGCGAAGGCCCAAAGGCCGCCCCACGAGGAGACGAGCAGCGAGGGGAACACATCTCGCTCCAGCGACAAGGGCGCCGTCCGCGGCCAGGACTCCACGAAACTTCGCTCGATCAGATAGATTCCGGCGTTGATCCAGCCTGGGCCCCGGTGGCCGCCCTTCTCGGTGAAGCACAATACGCGCCCCGCGGCGTCGCACTGGACCTGTCCAAAACGGCATGTATCGGCGACTCGCGTCAAGAGCAGCGAAACGGCGGCGTTCCGGCCGCGGTGGAAACGAAGAAACGCGGGTAGATCAGCCTCGCAATAAGAATCGCCGTTGGCCACGAGGAGCGTCGACGATTCCAGGTGCGGCAGGGCGGCGCACACGGCGCCGGCGGTGCCCAAGGGCTGCGATTCGCACGTGTGGCGAAGTTCCAAGGGACCGTACGTGTTTCCCAGTTCGGCTGCGACCATCTCGCCGCAGTAGCCCGCGCAGAGAGCGACACGCCGCAGGCCGGCCTCGGCGAACTGATCGAGGATAGCGCACAGGAAAGGCCGGCCGGCGACGAGCGCCAGCGGTTTGGGCCGGTCGGCCACGACACTCCGCAGGCGCGTGCCGAGGCCGCCTACCAAAACGACCGCGTCGATGGATTGGAGGTCGTCCATTGCCCTTCCGGAAAAAAGGGGGTGTTGGGGTGGCCGGCCGCTAGCCGTCATGGGCCCACCGGCACGAGGCCGGTGGTGAGTGAGCCATACGCAGCGGCTTTTCACTCACACGTTTGGAAATCAACTATGCGTTGCTGTGCTGCGAGCGGGCCAGCATCGAAAGGCCCTTGATCAGCTCCACGATCCCGTCGTCGAGCGAGCGGCGGGCCTCGAAGCCCGCCTCGCGGAGACGCTGGTTGGAGACGACGTAGTTCCGCTTGTCAGGATCCTGGCCGATCTGGCTGCAATGAAGGACGCACTGCGGCACGTGCTCTTGGATCTTCTTGGCCAGCTCCTCCTTGGACAGGTTCGCCGAGTCAAGGCCGACGTTGAACGCCCGGCCGCTCATCTTGTCGGCGTGGCGGATGGCGTGGAGGAAGCAGTCGGCCACGTCGCGGACGTGGACGAAGTTCCGCTTGAAATCCTTCTCGAAGAGCACGAGGCAACGCTCCGTCAGGGCGACATAGGTGAAGTGATTGACGAGCAAATCGAGCCGCATGCGGGGCGACATGCCGAAGACGGTCGCCAGGCGCAGCGTGATCGCGTTGGGACTGGCCAGCAGCTCCGCCTCGGCCTCGACCTTGGTCTGGCCGTAAAGCGAGATCGGCTCCAGCGGCGTCTCCTCCGTGCAAAACACCTCGCCGGACTTTGTGCCGTAGCCGCTGTTGGTCACCGGGAAAACGACGAGCTGCCGCGGGCTGCGGAGGCGGTTGAGCATTTTGATCGCGTCGCGATTGACGGACCGGGCGAGCCAGGGGTCGCGGTCGCAGGCCGGAGCGCCGACGAGCGCTGCCAGAGGGACGATTGCGTCCGCCCGGGCGACGAGTGCATGCATCAGGTTTTCGTCGCGCACGTCGCCGCGGACGAATTCCAGCCGCGGCTCCGCGCAGAGGTGCAGGAGCGATTCCTGGCCGTACATGAGGTTGTCGACGACCGTGACGCGATAGCCGGCGTCGAGCAGATGCTCGCCGAGGATCGAGCCGACGTATCCGGCGCCGCCGGTGACGAGGATGCGCTCTGTCATGGAAGGGGTTCTCCTGCTTCCGTGCCGTGATTCGTTGAAGACGGGCTGGGCGGTCAGGGGAATGGAAGGGTCAGGATCGCCAGCGGTGGGCACCTCGTAGAGCGTCAATTTGCCGCTTTGGGCGACGACGGGGAGCTGCAATTCCCACGAGCTGTGCGCGACGATGCTCGTGAACCCGTGCCTCCGGGCCAATTGCCGCCAAGCGGCCGCGTCGCGCGACTCCCAGAGTGCTCGCGCAGCCTGCGGATCCAGTCCCGGACGGCGGCGGCCATCGCGCGGGCCGCCCGCCAGCAGATCCTCGCCATACACCTCGCGGAGGATGAGGTTCATCGTCGGGCCCGACTGAGGCACGTAGGGCAGTTGGTTGAGCGAGGAGACTTCCAGCAGCACGGCGCGGCGGCCGCGGAGCTGGATGGAGCCGACGCCGGCGACCGTGGCGACGTATCCGCGTCCCTGGTGCAGTGCGGCGTAGAAGGGGTCGTTCCGCCAGTCGCGCAGTTGTCGCACAGTCGAGCCGCCCTCGTTCGCCGCCACGATGCAAAGCACAAAGACTCCGACCGCCGCGAGCGCCGGCCGGGCCCGATGCCACCGGGCAAAACGGTGGTCGTAGCTGGCCGAGCGGAAGGACGGCGTGATGAGCGCCAGGGCTGCTGTGGCGACGGGGCCGAGGACGACAAGCGACGCGGCCGCTACCGAGGCGATGGCCGCGACGATCGAAAGCGTCACGACGACGCGCCAACGAGTCATCCGTTCCATCACCGCGGGGCAGAGGCAGCCGGCGGCGGCCAGGCCGATAAGCAGCTTGGCAATCGTCCCCCGTGCATAGTAGAGCAGAATGGCTGCCCCGGCGGCGCAAGTGAATCGCCAGAGAATCGTCGCCCAGGGTGTAACGCGACTCGCCGTGTTTTGCGATTCGGCCGAACTCGGCCACCGCGCGAGTGCCAGCACAAGGATCGCCGCGGCGCTGAAGACCGGCCAGGTCTCTGGCAGGTAGAGCATTCCGCGCTCGTGGGCGAGCTTGAGTCCGCAGAACGCCACGATCGCGCACGTGGCGGCGGGTGCCAGGTGACGCGATGGCAGCGTACACAACAGCCCGATCGCAAGTGCGGGAAACAGCAGCGTGGTGACGTTGATAAACCGGCCGGGCATGGCCATCTGCACGGCGGCGGGCAGAAGCTGCGGGACGTGCGTCGCCAGGCAGACGGCCAGCGCGAGGGCCGTGGAGATCAGCAACATTCGCAACATCACGCGGCAGGGCGCGGCGACGTCGTTTCGCAGCCAGAGACCGGCGGCGCAAAGCGCCAACGTGAGCGCGCCGAAAAGAACGCTGGGGTCCGTCAGCGGATACGGCTGGCGGTGCGTGTCCCAGGCCGCTGCATAGGCGGCCAGGTATTTCGCCTGCACCTCCGGCGCAACGTCCGGGATGTGCCGCGCCAGATACAACTGGGCCGCCAGGCTGACGCCCGTCACGGCCGCTCCGCATGCCGACCAGACAAGCAGCGTGCGAAACCGGCCGCCGGGCAGCCTGGCGCGGAAGGACGCGGCCAATCCAATCGCAAGGCACCAAGCGCCGAGCGTCGGGTGCACGGCCGGCGCAAGGCCCACAAGGAAGCCGCCCGCTCGCAATCGTCCCAGCGCGACGAGCGACCAGGCCAGGACGATGTACGACGTCCCCATCGCGCCGTAGATGATCCAGGGCTTGTCCGAAAGGAGCCGCAGCGGGTAGACGCCGCGCGTCTCCAGGTAGGTCGCCGCCGCCAGGACGAGAAGCGGCATGGCGAGCGCCAGGCCGCGCCGTCCGGAGATCGCCAGCGCCGCCAGCGAAAGCGCCAGAAACGACACGACGCCGACGAGCCCGCCCAGCAAAACGCACACTGCGCCCTCCGACATTCCGCACGCCAGGAACACCGCCGGCGCCTGGTGTAAGAGCGTCCAGACCTTGACGTGGTACATGTAGAAGGGGTTGCTCGACGAGTAGTTCACCACCCCCGCCAAAACCTGGGCGCTTTCCACGGCCGTCTGCCAGCCGCAGGAGACCCCCGCCACCAGCCCCGCCAGAGCGCTGGGAACGGCGACGCTGCGAATCTTCTGAGGCGCATTTGCAGCCTGCGGCGCGAGCGAAGCGCCGTCCGCCGGCACGGTCGGCAAGCGGAGCATCGCGCCCTGCGCCGCGTGGCTTGCTGAGGTGGACCGGCGGTAGACCGTGGCGGTCATGGTTGATTCAGAAACAGCGGTGGGCGGCTATTCGTCGTCGTTGTCGTTCATTTCCGCGCGGCGGTCGGCGACCTGCGCAGCGGACGGCGGGGGGCTGCCGTCGCGAGCGGGGATGGCGTAAAGCATCACGTACTTCGACCGGGCGATGACCGACAGATTCAGCTTCCAGTCGCTGAACGTGAGCACCTCGGTGAAATGGAACTCGGCGGACAGGGCCTGCCATTCTTCGGCCGATCGCTGCTCCCAGAGTTCCTTGCCGGATTCCTCCATCAGCCCGCCGCGCTCCATCTGCCAGCCCGGCGGCCGCGGGGCGAGGATGTCTTCGCCGTAGATGCGCTGCAGGATGTTGTTCATGCGGGGACCAGACTCGGGGACATAGGGCAACTGATTGAGGGCGGCCCCCTCCAGCAGGACGGGGCGGCCCGTCTTGAGTTGCACCGCGCGGAGGACGGACCCCGTCAGCAGGTAGCCGGAGCCGCGGTGGGCCTGGCGGTAGACGGAGTGCGTGTGCCAGTCGATGATTTTGGCGACGGCGGTTTGAGCGCGGTCGACGCTCGTGGCCGCAATCGTCGCTACGCTCGCGACCGCGAGGGTACACGTGAATGCCCAACGGACGCGCGGTGCGGGGAGCTTCGCGCCGGGCCACCCCTGGGGGATCGTGCCGGCGAGCGCGGCAAGATGGAGTCCCGCGAGCGCGAGTGTTGCCGGCCAGCCCATCGCCACGCCGCCGCCGATCGCGCAGACAGCCAACATCGCCGCCGCGGCGAGCAACCGGAGCGAACCGCGATCGAGGCGGTTCAGCCAGGGGGTGGGCAGGACGGCCATGGGAGTGAGTGCCAAGAAAACGCTGGCGGTGATCGGATGTCGCCGGAGTTCCCAAGCGGCCAGAAAGAGCATTCCCGCCACGGCGACAAACCGCGCGAACCGGAGAAACGAACGTGCCGATGGAACCTCCGTGTCCCGCCAAAGATCGGAAACAACAAAGAGCGCTCCGAAGATGACCGGATGCCACACCGGCGGAACTTCGATTCCCAGGTCGAAGCGCGTGCCGCGCAGGAGTGCGTATGCCGCCACCATGACGAGCACAATTTGATGCCGGACATCGCTTCGGTTCCTGGCCAGCATTCCCAGCACGAGCGCCGGGAGCGCCAGGCAGACGACGTTGATGAACCGCCCCGGCATGGCCATCACGACGATCGTCGGCAGGAGATTCTGAAAGTGCGTCGCGAACACTAGAAAGAGCGACGCCGCGGACGAAAGGAGCAGCGTTTGCAGCAAGTAGCGGCTCGTGGGCTCCAGCTTCCACCCGTGCGCCCAAAGCGCGAGGCCGCACAGCGCGAGGCAGGCCGCCCCGTAGATGACGACGGTTTCGTGCAATGGCACGGGCTGGCGGTGGGTGTCCCAGCCCTCGATGAACGCGGTCACGTACTGGTCGCGGAGCGCTGGGTCGATCGGCGGCACATTCCGCGCGTGGTAGACGTGGACGCCGTAGCTGACGAGCGTCACGAGGCAGCCCGCCGTCAGGGCCAAGAGGACGCCGCGTCGAGCGGGCTTGTCCTTGCGGCACTGCCAGAGCATCGCCGGCAGGCCGAGCACGAGGCACCATGCGCCCATCGTCGGATGGACGGCGGGGGCCAGTCCCATCAGAAAAACGCCGAACTTCCGCCAGCCGCAGGCGCACAGCGACCACGCCAGAAGCGCCAGCCCCGTGCCGCAAATGCCGTAGCAATTCCAAGGTTTTTCCGTGAGCAGGAAAATGGGATAGACGTTGCTGACTTCTTCGTAGAGCCGCGACGGGATGGCAAGGATTGGCAGGGCCAGGGCGACGATGGCGTTGCGTCCCACGGCGTAGCAGGTCAACGCCAGCGCTTGGAACGAGATCATTCCAAACAGCGCTCCCAGCAGCACGGAGACGACGCGTTCGGAGAATCCGAGTTGCAAAAGCAGCGCCGGCACCTGGTGCAGCAGCGTCCAGGACTTGATGTGATAGAGATAGAATGGGTTATCGGGCGGATACTCCACGATGCCGGCCAGCACTTGGGCGCTTTCCACGGCCGACTGCAATCGCGGCAGCGTGCCCATGAAGGCCCCGATCACGCCCGCGATCAAAGCGACCCACAAAGCGCCGGCGGGGCGGCCGCCGTCGGCCTGGCCAAGACTCAAGGGCAGGCGCAGGGAAAGCGCGTCGGCGACGCGCTGTGCGGCACCTGCTGCACGAACTGGGCTCGCACGATCGGTGGCGAGGTCGGCACTCACGCGGAGTCCCCTGCTTGCGCCGGTTCGGCCGGCCGCGCGGCCGTGGCCGTTTCCTCGAAGCCGAACAGGTCGCGGACGATGTAGTTCGGCCGGCGCTTCGTCTCCAGGAAGATCGACATCACGTACTTGCCCAGAATTCCCAGGCCCAGGAGCTGGCAGCCGCCGGTCAGAAGCACGACGCCGGCAATCGCAAACCAGCCGGCCGTCGCCTGCGCGAGGAACAGTGCGGAACCCAGACAAATGGCACCGGCCAGCAGCAGCAGGTTGCCCAGGAGCGCCGGCGCCCGCAGCGGCAGGTCCGAAAACGAAATCAGCGCCGAGTCGAAGAAATTGCTGAGGACCTTGAAGCCCAGCACGGGGAACTTGCTTGCGCCGGCCTGGCGGGCTTCGCGATGATACGTCACCGTCGCCTGCTTGTAGCCCACAAAGCACACCAGGCCCCGCATGAAGGGGCGCTTCTCGGGGAACTCGAGCAAGTGCCGCACGACGCGGCGCGAGAGGAGCTTGAAGTCGCCGGCCTCGTGCGGCAGGTCGATTTTTGACGTCGCTCGCAGGAGCTTGTAGCCCAGGTGCGTCAAGCCCCGTTTGAGCAGCGACTCGCCCCGGCGCGAGCAGCGGACGGTATGCACGACGTGCACGTCCGGGTCGGCCTTCCAGGCGGCGAGCATTTCGGGGATGCGCTCGGGCGGGTCCTGCAGATCGGCGTCCATGTAGACGACGGCGTCGCCGCGGGCGAACTGCATGCCGGCCAGCACGCAGGGCGAAACGCCGAAATTCCGCGCCATGTTCACGATGCGGATGTCGCCGCGCTTTTGGGCGGCGGCCTTGAGCACTTCCTCCGAGCGGTCGGTCGAGGCGTCGTTGACGAAGAGCAGTTCATAGTCCGCAACCTCGCCCGACGCGATCAGGAGGTCGAACACGGCCCGCACGCGACGGATCAGCTCCGGCAGGACTTCCTCCTCGTTCCAGAACGAAAACACGACGGAGACCGTGGTGTCGTCGTTGCGCCGCTCGACGGGTCCGGAGGCCGTCAGCGGCGCGGCGTCGCCGATGAAGGGGCGCCAGGCCGCCTTGCGCCCGCCGCGCGGCGGGGCTTCGTTGGCGCCGCATCGAGACTCGCGGAGATGGACGGGGAGATGCTGTTGCATTTTGGCTCGATTCGCATGCGTCAGGCGGTGGCGACGGCCGGCTCTTCGGCTGCGCCGAGGATGCGCCGCCGCAGCTTGTGCGTGGTCATGGCGCGGATTTGCGCCACGGCCGCGGGGCCGAACTTCTGCTCGACGTGGTCGAGATACCGCGGATGGGTGTAGTGCGTGTGGAATGCCTCGTCGCGGAAGCGAAGGACATCGGCCGCCGAGACGTGCCGCGTCGGCAAGGGCAGCGTGTCGACCGCGTGCTGCGAGTAGCCGGACCAGCTCGCCGGCAGCGGCCAGCCTTCGCGCAGCGCCTCGCGGTAGAGCTCGGAACCGGGGTAGGCCATGGCCGTGTAAAAATTGGCGAACTCGCAGCACAGCTCCAGCGAGAGGTCGAGCGTTTCCTGCATCGTTTCCAGGTTGTCTTCGGGCAGGCCGAAGATGTAGTTGCCGATGCTGTGGATGCCTTCGGCCCTCGCGCGCTCGATCGTGCTGAAGACGAGCGACTCGTCGAAGTCCTTCTGCACGTCGCGGCGGACGCTGCGGTTGGCGGCTTCGATGCCGAACGCCAGCCAACGGAAGCCCGCCCGACGCAGCTTGGGGAGCATGCCCTCTTTCACGGTGTCGACGCGGGCATAGGCCCAGAGGTTCAGGTCCAGGCCGCGGGCGGCGATCAGTTCGCAAATCTGCTCGACGTGCCGCCGCTGGAGGACGAACATCTCGTCGGCGATTTTCACGTGGCGAACGCCGTACCGCTCGGCCAGGTGCGCAAGTTGGTCGACAACTCGCGTCGGGCTCCAGTAGCGATAGCTGTTGGCCCCGGCCGAAAGCCCCAACGTAACCTCGCCGCGCTTGAAGGGGGCCTGGATGCAGCAGAACGTGCAGCGGTAGGGGCACCCCAAGGTCGTGTAGAGCGCGGCATAGGGCTGGCGGCTTTTCTCGCCCAGGCAGTGCCAGTTGTGCGCCCGGTAGCGATCCATCGGCAGCAGGTCCCAGGCCACGCCCGGCATCTCTTCGTCGACGTTCTGCACGAGCGGGGCAGGCGGACCCTGGCACAGCCGGCCGCCGTCGCGATACCAAAGATCGCGGACGCGCGAGAAATCGGGATTGGCCGAGCGCAGGGCCGCCAGGAGATCGACCACGGTGTACGGGCCTTCGCCGGAGCAGGCAAAGTCGATCGGCTCCTCGCGCAGGGTGCGTTCGGGCAGAGCGGCAACGTGGCCGCCGACGAAAAGCAGCCTCGTTGCCGCAGGGACTTCGCGAATGGCCTCCGCCGCTCCCCGCGCCGCCGGCATCACTTGCGTCGAGGCCGAAGGCTGATGGCCGTAGACCACCACCGCCGCCAGCGCGGGCCGGAGGTCGCGGACCCGGTCGGCCACTTCTTCGTGCGAAAGCTCTTCGGCCTCGGCGTCGATGGCCGCCACGCGGTAGCCGTACCGCCGCGCGAACGAGGCCATGAGGCCCAGCCAGACCGGCGGCTCGATAGCCGTCAGCCCATCGCCGAGCGACTGGTAGACCCGTTTGCGTCCGGCGGGGTTGATGAGCGCCAGATCGACGCTGCCGTGCGTCATGGTTTGAACCTTCGATGAAGTCGGGGAAACAACTGGCAGAAGGAGTTTCAGTGCATGGTTGGAAGCTATCGCACGGCGCTTTGCGCCCTCACCCCCCACCCCGACCCTCCGAGCGCAAGGGGGGAGGGGGTCAGCGGGCGGTCGTCGGGAATCGCGTTCACCTCGTCGCACAGCGCGGCGATGCGCTCTCCCGTCAGGCTGGGATAATTCCCCAGGTAGAAGCCGTAGAAGTGGACGTGCTCGACGCAAGGGAAGTCGGCTTTGTCCCAATCCACGACGCCGCGCAGGTACGGCTGCCGCAACTGGTTGCCGCCGCCCGACATGCCGCGGCGAAACTCGACGCCCAGGCTCCTCAGACGCCGGACGACGTTGTCGCGGAGGACGTCGTTGGGCTTTTTGAGCAGGAGCGTGAAAGCGTAGTTGCAGCTCCCCTCGGTGTCGAAGTCGGTGAAATACTTCTCCGGGTCGAGGCGCTGCAGGAAGAGATCGAGGTTAGCGCGGCGACGGGCGTTCCGCTCGTCGAGCCGGCCCAACTGCGACAGGCCGAGCACGGCGTTCAGCTCCGTGCTGCGGACGTTGTAGGCGGCGTGGGCGAAGATGAAATCGGGATTGAGGTCGGAGTGCCGCTCAGCGTAGGCGGCCTTGGTTTCCGCCAGCGAAGCCTCGCGCACCATGCCGTGCGAGCGGAGCATGCGCAGCTTTTCGTAGAAGGCCGCGTCGTCGGTCGAAACCATACCCCCCTCGATCGTGCTCATGTGGTGCGCGAAGTAGAAGGAAAAGTTCGAGGCCAGGCCGAACGTCCCCAGCTTGCGGCCGCGAAACGTCGCGCCGTGCGATTCGCAGACGTCTTCGATGAGGGGGATGTTGCGGCGGGCGAGCTCTGCGAGCAGCCGCTCGGTGAGGGCGCTGTAGCCCAGGACGTGCGTAATGAAGACGGCCCGCGTCTTGGGCGAGAGCCGCTCGATCACCTGCTCGGTATCGAGGCCGAGCGTGCGCGGGTTGATGTCGACGAAGACGGGTTCAAAGCCGTTGTGGAGGACGGCGGCGACGTCGGAAACCCAGGTCAACGGCGGCAGGATGATCTCGCCGGGCCCGCGAAGATGACGCAGCGCCGCCAGCGTGATCAGGTTGGCCGACGAGCCGGAATTGACCATCAGGCTGTGCCTGGCGCCCAGCCACCCTCCATGAGCGGCCAATTCAGCCGCTTCTGGGAGGGCGTGACAGTCGATCGTGGTGCTGTCTTCGTAATCACGGACATCAAAACGGCCCTTTGAATTCTGCGATCTCGGGCGATTCGGCAGAGTCGACCTGGAGGTCGGGTGCTTTCGGCCGCACGAGCCGGTGGGCCGCCCGGGCGATCGTCTGCGGGTTGGGATAGAAGAGTTTTTCGAGCGGCTTGGACGTGGGGCAGACGACCGGGGCAAACCCCATCCGCTGGAACGCAAACGGAACGCCGCCGCCGAGCGCTTCGGCGACAGCCGCGACAATCTCCGCGCTAGCCCCGCAAAACGTCCAGGCCGTATCCACGACCAACAGCCGACCCGTTTTGCGCACCGAGGCCGCGAGCGTCTCTGTGTCCAGCGGGCTCAGCGACACAGCGTCGATCACTTCCGCGGAGATGCCGTGCTGCGACAGGGTCCGTTGCGCCCGCAGGCACTCGACCACGGCGTGCGAAATGCCGACGAGGGTGACGTCGTCGCCCGCGGCAAGAATTCGCGCCCGGCCGAACGGCACGGTGTAAAGCTCCTCCGGCACGTGGCTCTGTCGGCCGTAGAGCAGGCGGTGCTCGATGAAGATGACGGGATTGTCGTCGCGAATGCTCTGGATCAAGAGTCCCTTGGCGTCGTAGGGCGTGGCGGGGGCCACGACGCGCAGGCCGGGCACGTGCATGAACATCGAGTGCAGCCCTTGCGAGTGCTGCGCCCCTTGTCCCCAGCCGCGGCCGATGACGGCGCGGATGACGAGCGGCACGCGCACGCGCCCGCCGAACATGTAGCGGCTCTTGGCGGCGATGTTCACGATCTGGTTCATCGCCAATAGCAGAAAATCCATGCGGATGTGCGTGTGGATGGGCCGCAGGCCGGCGAGGGCGGCCCCCACGGCGACGCCCGTCGTTCCTTCCTCCGACAGCGGCAGGTCGAAGACGCGCTCGCGGCCGAACTGCTCGGCCAGTCCCGCCGTCGTGCCGTACATGCCCTTGAAGTCGTCCACGCCCTGGCCCATGACGAAGACGCGGTCGTCCCGCGCCATCTCCTGGGCCGTCGCCTCGCGGACGGCCTGAACGTACGTCAAGAGCCGCGTCTCCGCGGGCGCTTCAGGCGTACAGGTCGGTGTACAGCTCGTTCCCTGCCGGGAACGGGCTGCACTGGGCAAAAGCGAACGCTTCACGAATCTCCTCCTCCACGGATTGTTCGATCTCTTGGCGCACGGCTGCGTTGAGGCGCGATCCGACGGTTACGAGCACGTCGGCCTGCTGCCACGCCCGGCACTCACCGGCCGACCGGTAGCCGGCGGCGAAATCCTCGCCGGGACCGACGTGCTCCTTCCAGCGATAGCAGAGGCACTCGATGAGGACCGGCGCCGTCCGGCCGGCTCGCAGCTCCGTCACGCGCCGGCAGGTGCGGGCGTAAAGCTCGTAGATGTCCAGCGTCTCCAGCCGCTCGGCCAAGAGGCCCATCGCCTCGGCCTTGCGGCAGATGTCGGGCGAGGCCTGCCGACTCGAGAGCGGCGAATGAATGGCGTAAGAATTGTTTTCGCAGATGAAGAGGATCGGCAGCGACCGCAGGGCCGCGAAATTCAGGCTCTCGTAGAACACGCCTTCCTCGGTCGCCCCGTCGCCGAAAAAGACGACGACGACGCGGTCCTCGCGGCGCATTTTCATGGCCAGGGCGTAACCGACGGCCTGCGGGATCGTCGAGGCCACCACGGCCGAGGCCCCCATGACGCCATGATCCGGGTCTGCAAGGTGCATCGAGCCGGCCTTGCCCTGGGCCACGCCCGTCGCCTTGCCGTAGAGTTCGGCGATCATGCCGCGCAGGTCGCCGCCCTTGGCCAGGTAGTAGGCGTGGCTGCGATACGTGCCAAACACCACGTCGCTTGGCCGGAGCGCCTCGCACACGCCGACGGACACCGCCTCCTGCCCGATCGAGAGGTGAATCGGGCTGGTGATCTGGTCGGTCGGATAGAGGCGCACCAGCTCCTCTTCGACGCGCCGGATACGGTAGAGCTGGCGGTAGAAGTTACGATCGAGCACTGGCCACCTCCTGGTGTTCGATCATGGAGCAATACCAGGCGTACGTGCGGGCGAGCGCGTCGCGGAGCGCGGTCGGCGGGCGCCAGCCCATCGCGCGCAGCGGGCGGCTGTCGAGTTCCTTCCGCGGCGCGCCGTCGGGACAGGAAGCGTCGAAGGCGATATTTCCGGCAAAGCCCACCACGTCGGCGATCAGCCGCGCCAAATCGGCAATCGACGCGCTTTGGCCGCTGCCGATGTTGAGAACGACGGGCGGCTCTGGATGTTGCATGACAAAGAGGCAGGCGTCGGCCAGGTCGTCGGCGAAGATGAACTCGCGCACCGGCTTGCCCGTCCCCCAGACGACGACCTCGTCACGCTCTTGCACCTTGGCCGCGTGCATTTTGGCCATCAGCGAGCCGATGACGTGGCCGTGCTCTTCGTCAAAATCGTCGCCGATCCCAAACGGGTTGGCGGGGATCGCCGCGATAAAGTCGCAACCGTACTGCCGGCGATAGGCCTGGCAGAGGGCGATGCCGGCCAGCTTGGCGGCGGCGTAGGCTGCGCTCGTCGGCTCCAGCGGCCCGGACCAAAGGCGCTCGGGCGACGCGGGCTGAGGACAATCGCGCGGGTAGCAGCAGGAGCTGGCCAGGCACAAGAGCCGCCGCGCGCGGTAGCGGTGTGCGGCAGTCATCAGAGCGCCATTGGCCGCCATGTTTTCGACACAGAGGTCGGCCGGCGCACGCTGATTTCCGCCGATTCCCGCCGCCGGTCCGGCCGCATGGAACACGAAGTCCGGCTGCTCGCGGCGGAAGAGCCAATCGACGTCGCCTGGAACGGTGACATCCGGCGTGTCCGGACTATCACCCAGGACGCGTTCGAATCCCCGCGCACGAAGCTGGCGCAGGATCGCGGCGCCGACAAGCGTGTCGCCGCCGGCGACATAGATCGTATCAGCCAATTGCAAAACAGGCTCTCCCTGGGTCGTGAGAAACTGCTTTTTGCGGCCGGCATCGGCAGCGACGTTCGGGATTGCGGATCCCGACGCTCCGCCTTACGCGGCCATGTCCGACAACTCGCAAAACGGCCGCAGCCGCAGGCGGGACCGGGCCAGGTCTTCGGCCACGTAATCCCGCTCCACGTCGTGAAAGATGATCCGGCTCCCCTCCTGCTCCAATCCGAACGGCACGTGCAAGAGCGACGAGAGCCGCTCCCGCACGCGAAGTTGATCGTCTGGATTCACAAACAACAGCAAGAACCCGCCGGCGCCGGCCCCCAGCAGCTTGCCGCCGATGGCCCCCGCCGAGAGGGCGTCCTCGTAAATGGCGTTGACCGTGCCGTTCGTCACGGACGAGTTGAGGCTGCTCTTGAGCAGCCAGGCCTCGTGCAGCAGCTTGCCGAATTCCCTTAGGCTGCTCGTTCCCTTGAGAATGGCCAGGGCCTCGGCGACGAGCTCTCCCATCGCTTCCAATTGCCGGCAGTTGCCGGCGATCCGGTGCATGTATCCCGCCGCGATCTGCGACGAGGTGCGCTGGATGCCCGTGTAGAACAGCATCAAGTGCGAGGTCAGCTCGTCCTGGCGCTGCCGGCTGACGGCGACGGGCCGCACGGCGAACGACCCGCTCGTGTCGAACACGACGTGATTCAGGCCGCCGAACGTCGCCAGCACCTGGTCCTGGCAGCCGACGGCCTCGGACAGGATTTCCTGCTCCAGGAAGATCGCCTCGTGGGCCAGGTTCTGGCGATCGATCGATTCGCCCTTGAGGGCGTGCAGCGCGTGCAACAGGCCGACCGTGAACGACGAGCTGGAGCCCATACCGCTCCGCGCGGGCAGGTCGCCGTCGTGATGGATTTCCAGGCCGCGGTCGAGGTTCAAGAGCCGCAGCGCCTCGCGGACGACGGGATGGGCGACCTCGCCGGCCGATTGGCAGCACTCGACTTTCGAGTACACGACGCGCAGCCGGTGCTCGAAGAAGGGCGGCAGATACCGGCAGGTGAGATAGCAGTATTTGTCGATGCTCGTGGCCAGCACGGCGCCGCCGTGGCGGCGAAACCAGTCCGGGAAATCCGTCCCACCGCCAAAAAAGGAGATGCGATAGGGAGTGCGACTGATGACCATACACCATCCCTGGCGTGCGCCGGCGGCCGCCTTGCCGCGCGCCTCGACCGGAGCCCGTGCGTTCTCCTGCCGGCCGGGGCGCATCCGTTGAACCGGGCGATTCTCCGGAGACGCCCGGTTTGTGGCAACAGCAGTTTCGCCGCCCGTGCTGGCATGCTCGTGCTTGCATGCTGGCAGGCCGCCCTATGGTCGCCACGCGCCGTTCCACCGTTGCGTCGCAAGCTCCGGTTCAGGATACCGGAATAGCCGGTTCCCCGCGCTGTGCCCGTCGCTCGTCCACGGCGTCGATGGCCTGGATCGCCAGCAGCAGCAAGTAGTCCAGCGGGCAAGGGCACTGATTCGTCGTCTTGTTGGCGCAGTGCGAGCAGACGTCGCTGTGGAACCGCTCGATATAGGGGTCCATCGCGCCGGACCGAACCCGATGGGCGACGTCCACGACGTCGGCCAGGTGCAACTCGATCCCGCACCGTTTGCCGTGCGGTGCGCAGGGCGGCGCGCCCGGCGGTCGCTCGATGCACCGGCTGCACACCTGCTCCCGAATCTCCGCCATGTACTCGGCCAGTTGCGTTTCCGTGGGCATATCTTGGGCTCCTTACAATCGTCAGCGCCGTCAACTGCAGCGCCGGCGGCGGTAGGGTGCAAACCGCGTGCCCATCGCCGGCCGACGCAACGTGAATCGGCGCTATGGCCAGCGAGAAACCGGCCTGGGCGGCTGCACGGCCCTACCCGAGCAGTTCCGGCAACGGCCGGTGATCGCCGACAAGATACTGCGGCCGGCCGGCGAGGTCGGTGAATTGCGTCGTCGCGACGTCGATCCCCAGCCGATGGTAGAGCGCGGCGAACACGTCGCGGAAATGAACGGGCCGAGTTTGCGGCTCCTCGCCCCAGCGCGTCGTCGAGCCAAGCACCTGCCCGCAACGCAGGCCGCCCCCGGCCACAAGCGCGCCGGCGACTTTCGGCCAATGGTCGCGGCCGGCGTTCTGGTTGATCTTCGGAGTGCGGCCGAACTCGCCCCAGGCGACAATCGCGATGTCCTTCAAGAGGCCGCGCTCGTCGAGGTCCTCGACGAGCGCCGACAGGCCGAGATCGAAGAGCGGCAACGCGCCGCGAGCTTCGTTGAAGAGGTCCTTGTGCCAGTCCCAGTTGTAGTCGCCTTTGAGCATGCGTCCGAAGGGCCAGCGGCAGAACGCCAACGTGACGCAGCGGGCGCCCGCTTCAATCACCCGTCGGGCCAGCAAGAACTGGTCCAAGAGCGTCTTTCCCTGGCGCTCGCTGGGAAAAGCCCGATCCAGGCCATAGCGGCTGCGAACAGCGGCGTCCTCGCGGGAAAGGTCGAGCGCCTCGGCCAGCCGACGCGAGGTGAGGACCTCAAAAGCCTGGCGGTGAAACTCTTCGATCCCGTCCGTCGAACCTTCCGCATCGACCTGCCGGCGGAACCCGTCGAAACTCGCCAGCAAGGCGCGGCGGTCGGAAAGGCGATCGAGGCTCACCCCGTTGAGAGTGATGTTCCGCCGATCGACGGCCTGCGCTTCGAAGCCGGCGTGCGCTGCCCCCAGATAGCCGGACTGTCCCGGGGGCGTGCGGAGAATGAACCGCGCGTCGGGATCGATGGGCGTCAGATCGACGCAGGGCGGCATACCCGCGACGCGCGGACCGAACTTCCTCGATAGCACCGATCCCAACGACGGCCAGTCGCCGGGCGGAAATCCCGGCACGACGGGCGAAGAGTCCATCGGCGGATGCGATTCCCAACCGGTCGAGCACCAGTGCGTGTTGTGATCGTCGCGGAAACCGACGAGCGAACGGACGAGCGCCAGCTTGTCGGCCATGCCGGCCAGGCGGGGCATCAGCTCGCAGATTTCAATGCCCGGCACGTTCGTGGCAATCGGCCGGAATTCGCCGCGGATTTCGGCGGGAGCGTCGGGCTTGAGGTCGAACGTGTCCAGGTGCGTCGGCCCGCCGGGCAGCAGCACCATGATGATGCCCTTGGCGGGGTTGCGCACGCCGCTCTCCGCTTCCGCGCGGAGGATTTGCGGCAGGGCCAGCCCGCCCAAGGCCAGGCCGCCGATTTGCAGCCAACTGCGGCGGGAGATGCCGTCGCAATAGCTCGACCGCGGTCCGGCGATGGTAAGCATGGTCGCAACCCGATGGCGGCCGAAGAACGCATGGGGCAACGTTAATGTATCGACGTCGGCCGGGCGTCGCAACGCAATTTGCGATCCGGCGGACCTGTCCTTGGTGGGCGGAGATCGTGTCCACGCGCGCTCGAGTAGCAGACGCGGGCTTTATGCGCCATTGGATGGGAAGGAGCTGGCCGACGCGGTTGGACGATCTATTTCAATGCCGAATCACGAACCGGCTCCGTTGCCGGTGATTACTGCTTTGGGGCGCCAGCATCCGGCGTGCTAGGGCCGCCAGCCGCATCAAGCGGCGTCATGGTTTGCGGCACCTTCGACGGATCCGATGTATCCACGAATCCGGATCGTTTGGTCGGGTCTTCTCCTTCTTCAGCCGCACAGCCGACCAGGCACAGCAGACCCAACAAAGCTGCGCCGCGCAGGATCGATCCATTCATCATGAAATCACCTCAAAGGTACGCCGCTAAGGGACGGCCTGAACCGCGCCGCCGTCCGCGATCCCGTTAATGGCCACCCAGACGCCCCACATGATGTTCTGCCGGTAATTGCCGACGGAGTCGTCGCCCCGCAGGCAGAGCACGATGCCGGCGGAATGCAGCGAGCTTGCACCCGGCCATTCGGTATTGAGACCCCAGGCGGTCAAATAGCTTGGGGCGTACGAGTGCGGGGAACGCCGGAACCACTGACCTTCGCGTGGTGCAGAATCGTCAGGGGTCCTAAACGGGGGAAACATGGCCCGGCCAACGACAGGGGTGTAGACGAACGCCGAGCGGAAGACCGCCTCGCCGCCCCGCACCCGCCGCCTGCCGGTACCCGAGGTTTGAAACGGGCCCCATTTGTAGCCGTAGCTGTCGGTTTCGGACACGATCACGGTGTTGGAAGTACCGTCCAGAATCGACGCCATATTGAACGTGCGATTCACCGTGAACAGTCCCGAGTAGTCACCGAGAACTGGAAGCTGCGCCCAGTTTCCACCCCATGCCGGATTAAGATAGGCCGTTTCCCACCAGTGATACCCTTCGCTCCCAGCGTAATTCGTGAAGGCAATGTTGTGAGTCTCGCTCGGCTGGTCATATCCGCCCTCCGATGGGCAGCGCAAGAGCCCGATGTTGGTGGCCACAATCGGCTGACCCCAAGCCCTCAGATTCATATTCGTGGCGTTAAGCAGAGGCCCTTGCTCGACGAATGGAAGGATGGCGGTGATCCACGTGTGGTGATACGCATTGTTGGTGGTTCCCGGCCGGATCAGAAATCCGGCCGTCGGAAACTTCTTGTACGTATCGTGATACAGATGAAGGCCCAAACCGATCTGCCTGAGGTTGTTGGCGCACGAGGTGCGGCGGGCGGCTTCCCGCGCCGCCTGCACGGCCGGCAAGAGAAGCCCGATCAGAATGCCGATGATGGCGATGACGACGAGCAGCTCGACGAGCGTAAAGCCCTTCCGGACGGTCTTCATCGGATCGACTCCTGTGTTCAAAGACAACAGAACTAGGCGCAAATGCCTAAGCGAAGGGCATGCCGAAGACCCAGTGGCAAGACAAGCCGAGCTTTCATGCCCCTTGTTTTAGGGATACCCAGCCCCACGGTCAAGTAAATTCTGGGAATAGGTCAGGGGCTTGCAAAAACTGGCGCACGTCGAGCGGATCGGGGGGCGGTTTCTTGCCTTCCGACTTAAGGGCGATGACGCGGTCCAGCCGCCGACTCGCGCTGCCCTGCCGCGGCGGCCGACCAAGGAACATTGAGCTTCACCCACCGCGTGAGGACCGCGATTTTCTCGGCATCCAACTTTCCCTTGGGGGGGCATTTGCGGGCCGCCCTCGGCGTGCTGCACGGCCGAGATCAAGAGGCTGCTCTTGGGATCGCCGGGGATGACGGCCGGGCCGGTTTCGCCGCCCGCCAGCACCGCCTCGCACGAATCCAACCGCAGCTTCGCCTCTTGCTTCCGCCGGCCGTGGCATTCGTGACAGTTGGCGACGAGGAGTGGCCGCACAGACGTTTCGAAGAACTCCACATGTTCCCGCGGGAACGACGGCCCGTTCGCCTTTTCTTGCTTTTCGTCGGCCCAACCGCGCGCGGCAACGACGACCATCGCGACCGCGCCAAGCGCGGCCAGTGCCGATGTCGGGAAGCGCGGGGCGTCGTTTTTCACCGCCATCGGACGGACTCGTTCGTGCAGCGCTCGGCGGGACGGGATGCGGAGGGAGGACGGCAGTCGCGCGGCAGCGGGAACGACGATTGTCGCACGACGTTCGCCCCCCTTCGCGGCCCGGTCCCCCGATCTTCCGCAATTCCGCCAGGGGTGTCAATCAAAACCTGGTGTCAATCAAAACCAGGCGCGTCCCGCTGGCCCGCTTGCCCGTGTCCGCCTTCTCGGATGGGCGCGGGCGTTGTACAACAACGCCAGACTGGCGGCGTCGTTTCCCAGGCCGCGCCGGACGCACGCATGAGCAAGACGAAACGCAAGCAGCCCGCCCGAGCGGCGCCAAAAGAAGGCCCGGCGATCGACGATCTGCCGCCGCCCAACCCGCCGAAGAAGAACCGCGCGCTACTGATCCTGTCGATCGTGCTCTTGGCGGCGTGGTTTGTCGTGCTGACGGTGCTGACGATCCTGGCGTGAATCGCACTGGAGGGCGACCCCGCACGCTAACCCTCCGCCGCAAAGGGGGAGGGGACGCCGGCGGGCTTACGGCATCAGCTTGGACAGCTCGTTGGCGATCGCGTCCTTCAGGTCCCCTTCCGCCAGTGGCAGCGCCTTTTCCAGGAACTTGCGGGCCAGCGCGTCCTTGCCGTCGGCACGGGCTTGGCGGGCGGCGTCGAGAAATTTCTGCGCGCGGGCGGTGCGCTGGGCCGATTCGACTTCGCGCTCGGACTCTTTCTGCCGGCGGATGTCGGCCACGCTCTGCGTCGGTCCGGCGGAGGACGTGCGCAACTGCCGGGCCAGCGGATGCACGTCGTCGGGGGCGTCGCTGGCGGCGGCCGAAGAGTCTTCCGCGTCGTCGCGGCTCGTCTGCCGCGGGATTTCTCCCTCGAGCTGCTGCCGCCAGGGGATGCCGAACTTCGGCTGCGGGAGCATCGGCGGACGGTAGGAGATGACGAACGGGCTTTGCGACGTATCGGAGATAATGCCGCTTTGGCCGTTCATCAGCGTAATCGACGGCGTCTGCGAGACGAAGCTCGTCCTCCGGCCCTGCGAAAACTCGAAGCCGAACTGGCCGGAGATGCCGCCCGGGTTGACGCGGGCGAAGCCGCCGATGAGGCCCACCCCCGGCTGAAAGCCGCCGAACTGGGGGATGGCGTTGTTGAAACCGCCCATGCGGAAGAAGAATCCGGGGCCGTTGAACTGGGCGCTGACGCCGATGCGCTCGAAAAAGTTGTCGTTGAGGGCGCCAAAGGGCGTCGTCGCCGTGACCTGCTGCCGCTGTGCGAAAGCAGGCGCGCACGGCAACAAGAACACGGCCAGGCCAACCACCGCCAGAAGCGAAGACCGGGACATGGCTGCCTCCTCTCAAAAAGCACCGCACGGACCGGATGCCGCATTGTAGCAGTTTTGGCGCGCCGGCAATACCAAGCAGCGTCGGCAATGCACGTCGGGCCGTTCAAGTTGCGCCCGGCGCACGCGCCCTGGCGAGCGTCCGGATCGTCGCGTTGACCGCCTCCGGCTGCTCCAAGGGCGCCATATGGCCGGCGCGGGGAATCTCGACGAACCTTGCGCAGGGAATCTGCTCGGCGAAGGTCCGCATCTCGGAGGGAGGCGAAATGGCGTCGTCGTGGCCGGCGAGCACAAGCGTCGGCACTCGGATCGACGAAAGCATCGGCCGGGCGTCGGGCCGCTCGGCCATGCCGCGCAGCGCCGCGGCGATCCCCCGCCGATCGGTCTTGAGCATGATCTGCCGCGTCGCCTCGACGAGCGCCGGCTCTTGCGCCTGCGTCAGGGGGGAAAAAAGCTTGGGAAGCATGCCCGTGACCAGTTCCTCGGGTCCCGATCGCTCGACCTTGTCGGCGTTTTGCAGCCGGGCCGCGGCGGCCTCCGGCGTGTCGGGAGCGGCGCGCGTGTCGCACAGCACCAGCCCCGCCAAGCGCTCCGGGAAGAGCCGCGCAAACTGAAAAGCGATGTACCCGCCCATCGACAGTCCGCAGAGGACGACTTCGTCGGCGACGTCGAGCGCATCGAGCAGCGCCGCCAGATCGCGGGCAAACCCGTCCATCGTCACCTTGCCCGGCGTGACTGCGCTGGAGCCGAATCCGCGCGGGTCCGGGGCGATCACGTCGAAGTCCGCGGCCAGCCCGGCGAGCTGGCCCCGCCACATCGCGTGGTCGAGCGGAAAGCCGTGCACGAGAAGGAGCGGCCGGCCCTGCCCGGCGCAGGCGACGCGGAGGGAAACGTCGGGAAGGGAGATCGAGCAGGTCGAGACGTCCATGGTCGCGGCGCCTTTCGCGGTGAGGTTCCCCGCGAGCATTGTACGTCGCGTCGCGCTATTCGATGAGCTGCTCGTCGTCGTCCGGGCCGTGGACGGCGATTTCGCCGGCGTCTTCCAGCTTGCGGATCATGTCCACGACCTGCTGCCGCACGCTCTCGACCTCGCTCGTGCGCTTGGGTCCGAGGTACTCCATTTCCTCCTTGAGCGACTGCGCCGCGCGCTGCGACATGTTGCCCAGGATCTTCTGCTTCAGCTCGTCGCTCGTTCCTTTGAGCGCCATCGCCCACTGGGCCGTCTCCACGTTCTTGAGGACGGTTTGAATGTCCTTGTCGGTGAGCTTGATGATGTCGTCGAAGACGAACATCAGGCGGCGGATTTCCTCGACCAGGTCGCTGTCGTCCTGCGTGAGGTTCTCTAGCAGGTTTCGCTCGACCGACCGGTCGGTGACGTTGAGGATTTCGGCGACGGCCTTCACGCCGCCCGCGTTCTCGAACTGGTGCCGCATGATCGTCGACATCCGCCGCTCCAGGCCCTCCTCGACCTCCGCGATAATGGCCGGGTTCGTCTGACCCATGTTGGCCACGCGGCGAACGACCGCCAGTTGCTGGTCGGCGGGGAGGGCCGTCAGCACCTCCGCCGCGCGCTGCGGCGGAAGATGGCAGAGAATGAGCGCGATCGTCTGCGGGTGCTCGTCGAGGATGAACGTCAGCAGGTTCTGGCTGTCGACGTTCTTGAGGAAGCTGAAGGGGACGGCTTCGATGTGCTGGCGGACGCTGTCCAGGGCCGTGCCCGCCTTCGTCCCCAGGGCCTTTTCCACGAGCGCCTTCGCCTTTTCCAGGCCGCCGGTCTCGGTGGACGCGGGGCTGGCCTGGGCGAAGTCGTTGATGACCGCCGACTGCTCGTCGCCCGGAATCGAGCCGATCTTGGCGATCTCGACCATCACCGCCTCAAGTTGCTTGGGCTCGAGCTGCGCGATGATCCCGGCCGCCTCGTCTTCCGGGAGGCTCATCAAAATGATGGCGGCCTTACGGACGTCATTGGCGGGCATGATGGCAGGTCCCGGTGGCGCTTTAGTCGTTGGCGGATTCGTTTTGATCGTTGCCTTTGGTGGGGGCGATCCAGGTTGCCAGCGTCGCCGCGGCGGCGCTCGGGTGCCGCCGCACAAATTGGCGCAGAAGGTCCGTCCTGACGGACGCGGCCGGCACGAGCGACGCGCCGTCGCCGCCCACGGCGGCGGGGCTCGCCAGCACGGGCGATGGAGCGCTCGATTGAGGCGAGTCGGCGAATGCTTGTTTCACCAGCCCTCGCGCCATCCGCAGAAGCTGGCGCCTCGCGCGGTACTGCGCAGCACGGTCGGTCGATCGCGGCATGGAGACACCTGACGGCACAAGGGG
>JACOUI010000053.1 GCA_016177915.1 Planctomycetia bacterium | reverse complement strand
GCGAATCGCACTACCTCGAGCGACTTCGCAGGAAGAACTCCCCCATCCTCAACCACCTGCCGGCGCCGACGACCGTCGCCGCCGCCACTTGACTTTCCTACTCAGATGTCTCGTACTCGTACTCCTCCTCGAATTCAGGCGAGACCGCCAGCGAATTCCGCGGGTTCCGGGTTATAATAACTGTGACCTCACCAGTCCCGGAGTACGACGCCATGCCTCAAATCATCCTCACCGACGACCAGGCCCGACTAGTACGGTCCAACGGCACGGTGGACGTCCTCGACAGCCAGGGGCGCCTGCTCGGACATATCGAACCCCTTGGGTTCACCGCGGAAGAGATCGCCGACGCTAAGCGACGCGCCGCCTCCGTTGGGCCATGGTACACGGGCGAGCAGGTTCGGGAGCGATTGAAGGTTCTGGAAGAGGCCGAAAAGCAGCGCGGGTCGTTGAGCGCCGATGAGGCTCGCGAGTTGCTCGCTCGCCTCCGCGAGCGCTCGCCATGAGATTCACCGTTGTCTGGGACGACGAGGCGCTGAATCAACTGGCCGTAATCTGGCTTGATGCCGACGATCGCGCAGCGGTCACCTCCGCTCAGGCGGCAATCGACGCAGAATTGGCCATGGCACCTGCAAGCAAGGGCACGTCTGTATCCGAAGGACTTCGCAGGTTGGTCAAATCACCCCTACAAGTGCTGTTTGAGGTCGCCGACGCCGATCGGCTCGTACGAGTGACCGCCGTGCGCGCAGAATGATGATGACCGCTCCTCGGTGCTCAGGCTGCATCACTCGCACGCGCGACGAACGCAGGCGGCAGCGAGCAACCCGAGGATAACGCTGTACCTAACGGACACGATGAGCGCGAAGTGTGTCGGCTCGATGCTGGGTCACATTCGAGTACGAGTACGATGACGATTACGAGCACGAGAAGCCAACGACGAAAGTGCCCCTACTCCGGCACCCAGATCTTCCCGCCCCCCGGCGCCGACGGACCCTCGCCGCCCGGCACCCAGATCTTGCCCTCCTCCGGCGGCGCGGCCACGACCGGCGCCGCTTCCCCCGCCGGCTCCGCCGGTTCTCCCGTCGGCCGTACCATGCCCGCCTGGATCAGGAACGACAGCAGCCGGTCGCGCACGCCGGGCTTCTTGATGTGCCGCGTCCCGATCTGGTCGACCAGCCGCATGACGTCCTCGCCGTCCGACCGCTGATAGTGGATCTGCATTTCCGCGAAGTCCAGCTCGACCGGAAGCGCCGTGTCCGCCGCCCCGCGTTTTCGACCCTCGGCGATGAACTCCAATCCCCGCCGCGTGTCCTCGCACAGGTAAGGAAGCGTCGCCAGGACCGGCGCCACGAGATACTCGCTCACGCCCTCGCGGCGCAAGACCTCGCAGCCGATGCGGTAGATCGTCCGCACCGCGTGATGCGCGGAGGCATACGTATAAACGCTGGTCAAGCCGTCGTTGTCGAGCGGCGCCAGGTCCAGCCGCGCCAGATCGGTCAGGTTCAGCCGCGAAAGCCCCCGCAAAGCGCGGATGTGCTTCCTTGCCGTCTCGTCGGCGGCTTGGCCCGCCGCGGCGGCGTCCCCCTTCTCGTCCTGCAGCGATTCCGCTTCGGCGTCCGGCTCATCCTCGTCGACCGGCGGCAGCGTGACCGGAGGCCAGGCTTGCAACCCCAGCCGCTGATACAGCTCGCCGAAATCGAACGCCGCCACCTGCTTCTGGTCAAGGCGGCACTCCAACCGCAGCAAGTAACCGAGCAGCCGTCGGCGAAGCTCGCCGTCGGCCGCGGCCTCCTGCGGCGTCTTGCCGCCGAAGACGGGCGAGGGCCGCGCCGGCCACTCGTCCACCAGCGCCCGCCGCCGCACGGCGCAGTACACCTCGAAGATCTGGTCGACCGTGGCGTGGTCCGGAAAGCGCCGCTCGAGCTGCGCCAAAGGATCGTCGTAGACCTGCCCCAGCGCCTGCGCTTCCAGCGCCGCCCCGAGCGCCGCGCCTCCCGCCTCGACGATCGCCGCCTTCGCCGCCTCGAAGTTGCCGCCGCGGGCTTGCAGCTCCAGGCGCGGCTCCCGGTCGGTCTCCTTGCCGAAGAAGAAGGCCAGGCCGATCACCGCCGGCACGTTCTCGGCCGTCGGCGTCACGTCGGCGGACGGGACCGGCTTGTCCAGGACGTGATAGGCCGCGCGGGGCGGCGGGCCCTCCCATTCCTGCGGGGCGACGGGACGTTCCGAAATCCGCCCCGCGGCCCGCAGCGCCTCGAGCAGGGCGGCCTGGTCGGTCACCGGGATTTCGACCTGGCGGATGTCGGTCACTTCGTCGGGCGGGAGCAGCTCCAGCGCGATCGCCTCGGCCAGCGCCGCCTGGGCGGGAGGCACGTCGAGGGCCGCCTCGCGCCGCCAGGCCTCGGCCGCCCCCACGTTGTCGCCCAGCCACGTGCGCAGCACGGCCAGGTTGTGCCACGCTTGCCAACACGAGGGCGCGTCGTGGCTCAATTTCGCAAACGACTGCTCCGCGCCGATCCAGTCGTGCTGCGCAAACGGCCGGATGGCCTCGAAAAACCGGCCCTTCTGCGGGTGGTCGTCCGCGGGAAACTCCGGCCGCAGCGGCTCCTTCGCCAGCAGCGGCACAAAGGGCGAGCTGCGAAAGCTCGACAGCGCGTGCCGCACGCCCTCGTGGTCCGGCATGAACCGAAAGATCAGCGCCAGGTGGCCGTGCGCCACGAAAAACTCGCCCACGTCGATCGCCGCGTCGCACACGGCTTGCAGGGCTTCCATCACTCCCGCGGGGATCGCCTTCTTGGTCACGCCGGTCGCGATGCCGCGGTGCAGCCAGGCAATGCCCGACGACAGGTCTCCCTTCTGCAATGCGGCCAGCGCGGCCTCCGCCAGCACGGCGGGGTTCTCCGTGTCGCGCTGCAGGGCCTGTTGCAGCGTCGACCGCGCCGCTTCCGGGTCGCCAAGCTGCCGCAGCAGCTCCGCCTTGCGCGTCTGCAAGTACACCCGGTCCGGATATTTCTTTTCCAGCCGCTCGATGTGCTCCAGGCAGGCGTGGGGCTGCCCGGTCGCGATCATGCGCTCGATTTTCTCGATTTCCTCGGCCAGGTCGCGGCAGCAGAACTTGATCTTCTTGCCGGACCCGCAAGGGCACATGTCGTAGAGCGATAGCGTCATGGTACAATCCGTTGGCCGGGGTTCTTTCCGCGAAATGTGCGGCCGCGAAAGCAATCTAACACAGCCGCCGCAGGCTGACGAGCGGCAAAGGAACCGCGCCATCCGGCGGGAGGCGACGTGGAAAACTGGGTGCGATTGGCCGACGCTGGCGACCTCGCGCCGGGAAGCTGCCGCGAGGTCGTCGCCGGCGACCGGCTCATTGCGCTCTTCAACGTCGACGGGCAATTCTATGCGCTCGACGGCGTCTGCCCGCACCAGGGCGGCCCGCTGGGCAAGGGGTCGCTTCGCGGTTGCGTTGTCACTTGCCCTTGGCACGGCTGGCAATTCGACGTCCGCTCAGGCCAACACCAGTTCAGCCCGACCGTGCGGCAGCCGACGCTGCCGGTGCGCGTGGAGAATGGCGCCGTGCTCGTCAACCTCGCGGGATAATACTCCTTCGTGGGGTAGGCGTCCCGCCTGCCGTTTGCCTACTTGGGGTCGGCGTTCTGCCTGCGATCTGGCGCACGAGCGACGGCGGAATCGTGGGCGAGACGCCTGTCCGACGAACGGCAGGCGGGACGCCTACCCCACGAGACGCGATTCGCTTTGATTTCCCCGTCAAATCGCGTATTCTGAATTCCTGCCAGGACGGCTTTCTGGAATCCCGCCTTCCATCCCCGCCGATTCGCCGGAGCAGCCTGTGAGCGATCACCCCCTTTGCAAGCCCTGGGAGCACGAGATTCCCCGGCGCAAGCTGCTGGGCGCAGGTCTCGCCGGCGCGGCGCTCGGCGGTGTGGGCGGGCTCTTTCATCCGGCCGTCGGCGAGGAGATCAAGAAAAAGGAAAAGCAGTGCATCCTGATTTGGCTCGACGGCGGCATGAGCCAGCTTGAAAGCTTCGACCCTAAGCCCAACACGCAGTTCGGCGGCCCCTTCCGCGCCATCCCCACGTCCGTGCCGGGCATTCACGTCAGCGAGCTGCTGCCGCACACCGCAAAGCAGATGCACCGGCTTGCGATTTGCCGCAGCGTGTGCACGAAGGACAACAGCCACTCGGCCGGCGTCGGGCGCATCAATCGCGGCGACCCGAAGAACCGCGGCGTGGTGTATCCGTATCTCGGCTCGGCCGTGGCGAAGCTGCTGGGCCCGTGCGAGAGCGGCCTGCCCCCCTACGTCTGGATCAAGCCCTACAGCGGCGGGTTCAAGACCGAGGACGCCGGCTTCCTCGGCGCCAAGTTCGGGGCGCTGGCCCTGGGCGACGGCAAAGCGCCGGAAAACCTCTTGCGGCACCCGGCGATCTCGCCGGAAGACGACGCCGCCCGCAACGAGCTGCGCGAAAAGCTCAACCGCAACTACGCGGCGGGCCGCCGTCCCGACATCAACGACGCCAACAGCTTCGCCTTCGACATGGCCCGCGAGCTGATGAAACGCGAGGACCTGTTCGACGAATCGAAAATCCCGCCGCGCGACGTGGAGCGCTACGGCCGCCACGAGCTGGGCCGGCACGTGCTGCTCGGCCGCCGCATGCTGGAGGCCGGCGTGCGGTTCGTGAAGGTGAACTCCTACCACTGGGACAGCCACGGCGACAACTTCAACGCCTGCCAGAGCCTGATCCCGCAATTCGATCAGCCCTTCGCCGCCCTCATCGAAGACCTCGCCGAGCGGGGAATGCTGGAAAACGTGCTCGTCATCATGCTCTCCGAGTTCGGCCGCACTCCCAAGATCAACTCGCACCTCGGCCGCGATCACTGGCCCGAGGCCTGGAGCGTCTGCATGGCGGGCTGCGGGATCCAGCGCGGCCGGGTCGTCGGCGGCACCAACGAGAAGGGGACGTTCGTGGAGGGCCCGGAGTACGACATCGGGCACTTGTTCCACACCTGGTTCCGCGCGCTGGGCGTGCCGGAGGAGAAGATGTCGTACAATAACCACGGCCAGCCGCTGCCGGTGGCGAACGAAGACTGCGCCGCGATCGGCGAGCTGCTCGCATAAACACTTGCGGTCGGGGTCGAGCGCAGCTCGCCCCAGCCTCGGGGAATCTTTCTCGGGGAATCTTTGAGGAAAGGCGACACACGCATGCTCCGTTTGCGTGGCATTATTCTCTTGCTGTTGGCCACACTTTTCACGTTTCCCTCCGCCCGCGCCGAAAACTGGCCCCAATGGCGCGGCCCCGACGCCAACGGCTATTCCCGCGAACAGGGCGTCCCGCTCTTCTTCAAGGACGGCACGGCGATGGCCTGGAAGACGGAGCTTCCCGGCGCCGGCACGAGCACGCCCTGCATTTGGGGCGACGCCGTGTTCGTGACCGCCCAGCAAGAAGGCCGCCTGCTCGTGCTGCGCTTGTCGAAGAAAGACGGCCAGATCGTCTGGCAGCGCGAGGTCGGCCAGGCTGAGGTGCCGCGAAAGGTCGATGGGCCGGCGAAGTCGCCCCGCGGGGCCCAGAAATTCCACGACCTGCACAACGCCGCCAGTCCCTCGCCCGTCACCGACGGCGAGGTCGTCGTCGTCCACTTCGGCGACGGCACGCTGGCCGCCTTCGATTACGACGGCCAACAGCTCTGGCGGCGCAACCTTCAGGAGGAGCAGGGCAAGTACACGATCTGGTGGGGCCACGCCAACAACCCGGTCCTGGTGGGCGATCTCGTCATCTCCGTCTGCATGCAGGATTCGCTCTCCGACCTGCAAGACGCGCCGGTGCAGAGCTACCTCGTCGCCCATCACCGCATCTCCGGCAAGCAGAAGTGGCTCACGCCGCGGATGACGAAGGCCGACGCCGAGGAGTGCGACTCCTACACCACGCCCGTCCTTTCCCGCCATAGCGGCAAGGCGGAATTGATCGTGATGGGCGGCAACCAGCTCGACGCCTACGACGCGGCCACGGGAAAACAAACATGGTTCCTGCCCGGCGTCCGCGGCGGTCGGACGGTCACCGGGCCGGCGATCTCCGGCGATTTCGTCTACGCCACGCAGGGGATGCGTGGACCGACGTTCGGCGTGAAGCTCGATCCCAACCTCTCCGGCGAGCTGAACCCCCGAAACATCGCCTGGAAACACAGCGACGGCACGCCCGATAGCTCCTGTCCGGTCGTCTGGGACCGCTGGCTGTACTTCGTCTCGGACAACGGGGTGGCGCGGTGTCTTGATGCAGAGACGGGGCACCAGAAGTGGAGCATGCGGCTGCAAGGGGACTACAAGGCCTCGCCGATCGCGGCCGAGGGGCGCATCTACTTCCTCAACAAGTCCGGCCTGTGTACGGTCATCTCCGCCACGTCCCGTTACCAGAAATTGGCGGAAAACGAGATCGACGACACGACGATCGCCTCGCCTGCGATTTCGGACGGCAAGCTCTTCATCCGCGGCGCGAAGTACCTCTGGGCCTTCGCGCAGTAGGGAGCGAATGAAAAACAACTTCGGCGTTTACGTCACCGCCGGCCTCGTGCCGGTGGGTGAATGACTGGCAGCTAGGGGCCGACCGCCCGAAAAACTCGCCTCCGCCGAAAAGCGCGTCGGCAGAACGAACGACTGGCGGCTGGGCGCGTAGTCGGTCCAGCTTTCAATCGCGGATCCACCGGCACGAGGCCGGTGGAGAAGCACGCGCGGAGAGTCAGTTGCACTAGGCTACAGTCTGTCGGAAATTGTGAAAAAGCCGATCTGCCGAGATTTTTTGGGAAACTTGCCGCGAAGACGGAGCACCAGAGGATGATGGGAACGCAAAATCCCGTCGTTTTTTCCTGGCTCGCTGCCAATCTTCACGG
>JACOUI010000243.1 GCA_016177915.1 Planctomycetia bacterium | reverse complement strand
GCTGGCGGCGGTGACGCTGGGGGGCGATCCGCAGACGGCGTATCACTTGATCTTGATGGCGGCCGTTTACGCCTGGCTGGTGCGCCGGGGCGAACGGAAGGCCGCCCCGGCGGGCGCTTTGCCGGCCGAGGGCAAAAAGCAGGACGATGAATCGGCGACTCCGCCACGCTGGCGGGGGAATCGACTCGTGCTCCTGACGCTTGCGGTGGCGATGGCGTTTGCGCTGGCGGCCGTGCAGGTGCTGCCGACGTGGGAGCTGCTGGGGCTGAGCGATCGCGCGGAGTCGGACGCGCCGCGGAGTTTGTGTGAGTTGGCTGTTGGAGTTCCGCCTTTAGGCGGCGCCCCCAGAAACGCTGCGCCGCCTGAAGGCGGGACTCCAACAAGCACGCCGCCTGAAGGCGGGACTCCAACAAGCACGCCGCCTGAAGGCGGGACTCCAACGCCGTGGTACGCCGGCCTATTGTCGCGGCCGTCGTCGCCCGCCGGCGAAACGAGCCTCGATCGCGCCAGCGATTTCAGCGTCGGGCCGTGGCGCTGGCCGGAGTTTCTCTGGCCCAATTTCAGCGGCCGGCAGTACCCGGTACACCGGCGGTGGATCGAGGCCCTGCCGGCGGAGGGCCGGGCCTTTTGCCCATCGCTTTATTTCGGCTGCCTGCCGCTGCTCCTGGCGCTGCGCTGCCGCGCGTGGCGAAAGACGACGCCGCAGGGACGCCTCATGTTCTGGCTGTGCGTGACGGGATTGATCGGCGCACTCGGCGAGTATGGTCTGAGCTGGCTCTCCAAGCAGGCGACGGCGCTCTTCTCGCCCGGCGCGACGAAGGACTGGCCCGTGGGCGATGCCCTTGGCGGACTCTATTGGCTGATGACGGTTGTGCTGCCCGGCTACGTCGGTTTTCGGTATCCCGGCAAGCTGCTGGTGCTGTTCAGCCTGGGGGCGAGCATGTTGGCGGCGCAGGGCTGGCGTGAATTAGCCGAAGAGGGCGACAAGGCGCAATCGCCTCCGCGCTGGCGGTCGGCGATGATCCTCGTGGTCGCCAGCGCCGTTGGCCTGGTCGTCGCGCTGGCCGTCAAGCGCTTTTGGGCGCAGTGGGTCGGCGGCGCGGAACCTGATCCGCTCTTTGGGCCGCTGGATGTGAATGGGGCCTGGAGCGACGTCGTGTGGTCGTTCGGTCAGACGCTGGTCGTCACGACAATCGGCTGGTGCGTGGCGACGTTCTGGTTGCGAAGGGCGAAGCTGACGGGCGTTGTCGTTTTGATGGTGACGGCGGCGGACCTGGCCGTGGCGAACGGCTGGATGCTCTCGACGGCGCCGGCGCCATTGTGGCACGACCGGTCGCGCGTGGCGGACGCGATCAACGAGGACGCACAGCACGACGGGGTGGATTCGTTCCGAGTCGGTCGTGGGAGCGACTGGTTTCCGGCCGATTGGGCAAAGTCCGTCGGCACGGTGCGGCAGGCGGAGGGCGTGGCCTTCGATCGGGACACGCTTTCGCCCAAGTATCATTTGCTGCACGGCGTCGCGCTCGTGAATAGTCCCGAGACGCTTGCCAATCGCGATCTTCAGACGCTCCATTTATTCTCGCCGCTGCGGGAGGAGACGCCCGCGACCCGGACGGCCGACGGCCGCCCGCTGCCGGTGCATCCGGAGCTGCTGTCGGCGCTGGGCGTGCGGTATCTCGTGCTTCCGCCGGGCGCAGCGCCGCCGGCAACGTGGCAGCCTCTTGAGTCGCCGGCGCTTACGGGCGTGGAAACTTGCGTGTGGAAGAACCCCTCGGCGCAGCCGCGGGCCTGGGCCGTGTACGACGTGGAGGTGCTGCCGGAACCGGCGGACCGGCGGCCGGCGGCGATCAAGGAGCGGACGCGCGACGTGTTGTTTCCGGGCGGGCTGTCGCGCGACTTCGTACGGACGGCCGTGGTGGAGGTGAACGACGTCGCGTATTGGACGAAGCAATTTCGGCGCCGCGCCCCGGCGGCTGCGATCGGCGGCGAGTGCCGGGTCGTCGCGGCCGGTCCGCAGGAAGTCCACGTGGACGTGCACCTGCCCTCGCCGGGGCTGGTCGTGCTGGCCGACCTCTACTATCCCGGCTGGACGGCCGAGGTCTCGACTCGATCGGCAGTGGGCGAGTGGTCGCCGCCGACGCCGCTTTCGATCTTGCGCACGAACCGGGTGCTGCGGGGCGTTTACCTGCCGGCAGGGGAACACCGTGTGACGTACCGCTACCGTCCCGCAACGTACACGTGGGGTCTCTGCCTGAGCGGCGCCGGGGCGATTGCGTGGCTTGGCACGCTATTCTGGCGGTCGCCCACGGGACAAGCGCAGAAACCGGCCGCGTAGTCGACGGGCGCCACCTCTGCTATCCTCAACCCTCACGCCTCACCGCTCATCCTTCCCCGCTCCCATGCCCACCGTGCACATTCCGCCGCAGATGCGCGACCTGACCGGCGGCAAGGCCGTCGTCCGCGTCAAAGGGAAGAGCATGCGGCAGGTGGTGGCGGCGCTGGAGGCGGACTTTCCGGGCATGGCCGCGCGGCTGCAAGACGGCGACCGGTTCGCGTCGGGGCTGACGGCGAGCATCGACGGCGTGATCACGAACCGGGGAATGTTCGCGGCGGTCGGCGAGGAGAGCGAAGTGCACTTTCATCCGGCGCTGGGGGGCGGTGCGTAGCAGCATCGTACGTCCGCGAAGGGAGGAGGAAGGACGGACTGAAGTCCGCCCTACGGCAGGCGGGACGCCTGCCCCACGCATGGGGAGAGATTGATGCTCGCCACGTTCAAAGCACTGATCGGGAGTCAGTTCGAGGCGGCGCTGTGCACCTTGAACGCGTGCCTCGACCGCTGTCCCGAAGCCGCGTGGAACTCGCGGGTCGGCAACCACCTGTTCTGCCAGGTCGCGTTTCACACGTTGTTCTATGCGGATTACTATCTCGGGCCGAACGAGGAATCGTTCAGCGGGCAGCCGTTTCATCGCGAGAACGAGCATTTCTTTCGCGACTACGAGGAATTCGAGGACCACGCGCCGGTGCTGCTCTACGACAAGGCCTCCATCAAGAAGTACCTCGAGCACTGCCGAAGGAAAGCGGCGCAAGGGATCGCCGCGGAATCCGAGGATTCGCTGAAGGCGCGGGCGGGATTTCAGCGGCGGGCGTTTTCGCGGGCGGAGCTTTACGTCTACAACATCCGGCACGTCCAGCATCATGCCGCGCAGCTCAGCTTGCGGCTGCGGCTCGACTCCAAAGTGGACGTTCCTTGGGTTGGGGCAGGGTGGCGCGAGGTGTGATCGCGCGCAGAGCCGCGATGGGCACGAAGGACGGCAGGCGGGCCGCCTGCCCTACGAGCAGGAGCTACGGGCCCGGTTCGGTTTCCTGGCCGTGGGGCAGGTCGTCGAGGCTCTCCAGCTCCAGCAGCTTCAGGAAGCGGTCGGTCGTGTGGTAGCGCGTTCGTCGGGGTTTCGTCGGGGGCCGGTCGACGCGCAACAGGCCCCGGCGGACGAGCTGCGCCAGGATGGCCGCGCTGGGAAATCCGCGCAGCCGGCCGACTTCGTCGGCCGTGACCGGCTGCCGGTAGGCGACGAGCGACAGGACATCGACGGCCGCCTGCGACAGCCGGGCGCGGCGGGCGCGGAGGTGAAAGCGGTTGCGCAGCGGCCCGAATTCCGGCTTCAACTCCAGGCGATAGCCGCCCTGCTGGCGGACGACGTGGTAGGGGCAGTTGGCGGCGGCATAGCGGGCGTTCAATTCGCCGACGAGCGCCTCGATTTCCTTGGGCCGCACGCCGCGGATCAGCCCCGCCGCCTGCTCCGGCAAGAGCGGATCGCCGGCCGGATGGCCGACGAAGAGCATGGCTTCGAGGATGGCCGAGGGAGAGACGGACGCGGACGATGTTTCTGCCGATGCAAGGGCGACGTCGTCGTCGTCCGCCGGCGCTTGGGCGGCGGAAGGCGCTTTGCGCGGCGTGGGAGAGTCGTTGTGCATGGCAGGGCCGCGGGGCTTTGGGCGCTCGGAGAGAATACCCAACCCCTTCGCGGACGAGAATGTCACTTTTGCGTCGCGTCACCCCATGCGCAGCGCCACGGCGTCGCCGCGCTTCACGCCCGTAAGCCGGGCCGCCGAATCCCGCCACGCGGAGACCTCCAAGAATCCCGCACTGCCCCAGATCGCAAACAACGCCTCGGGGCTCTCGCCGCCCGCGGCATAAAACTCGCGCAGCTCCGTGACGGCCCGGCTGCCGACCGTGAGACGAAAACTCCGTCCCTTCAGGTTCGTGCCGGGCGCTTCGTCGCGGGCGAACGTCGTCACGCAGTTTCCAAATCGATCGACGTGCAGGACCGACCCGTGCCAGACGCCGTCCGCGTCGGTGGCCGGGCGCAAGGGCGGCAGCTTCACAAAGTCGTGGATCGCCGGCCCCAGGTGCGAGGGGGCGGTTCCCACAGCCAGCGCCGCGGCGACGGGAGCGAACACGTCGCGGCCCTGAAACGTCGCGCTCGTCGGCCGTTGAAAGAGCTGCTCCGCGGTGACGTGGTGCACGCGGGCGCCGCTCTCGCGCTGCAGAACGTAATCCAGGAGGCCGTTGTCGGGAGCGACAAAGAGCTGCCCGCCGGCCGCGGCCGCAATCGGGCGGCGCGCTGACCCGACGCCCGGATCGACGACGGCCAGGTGCACCGTGCCCGGCGGGAACGAGCGGTGCACGGCCAAGAGCGTAAACGCCGCGGCGGCGACGTCATGCGCCGGGACGTCGTGCGTGACGTCAATCAGTGTCGCGCCGGGGCAGCGGCCGAGGATCACGCCTTTCACGGCGGCGACGAAATAGTCGGCCGTGCCGAAATCGGTGAGGAGGGTGACGATCGGCGGCGGGGCCGATTTTGAAGACGCTGGCACGGGGGTGTCCTTGCTCTGTCAATGCTACCTGAGGCCACGCCGACTCGCCAGCGTCAAGACGACTACCGGCGCCGCGTATTCCGCGGCGGTGGAGGCACGACCAACGGCTCGCCGCGGGCCTTCCTGGTTTTGTTTCCAGGCGCGATGAGACGACTCGCCAAGATCACAAGCTACTATTGGAAAATAACTTACGGAACGGCACTCAATCGCTGTGGTCCGGGGTGCCGGATGGACGATAAAATGCCTTCGTCGGCCTCGCGGGAACCGGGAATTGCGATTCGACAGGGGGTTTACACCCTTTGGCGGTTTTGGTAATCTCACTATTTCCCGCCGGCCCAAGGGCCAGCAGGGAGGCACTCACCTGGGCCAGCCCTTTCGCTGGGGAATCGCGCGATACCATTCCGCGAACCCCCACGGAGGGAGGCTTGTCCCTTGGGGGTGCGCCCGAACTCTGCCGCGTGCTTTGTCCGGGCGTCTTGCTCTTTGACAATTCGGTTTGGGTAGATGGCATCCTTCCGACAGGTGGGCGAGCAATCGAGCGCCTGTCGCGGCAAAGGATAAGAAGTGAGAAAGAGCGCCATCAGCCGGGAGGTACGCCACTTGGGCGGCCTTTCGGCTGTGGAAAGGATCAACGTTACTCTGCCCGCGCGTCGCTTTTTTCAAAGGCGCCGCGTGGGGCTTGCAGCCGATCGATCGGGCGCGAACTTTTCGCCGCGCAAGCGGCGTGGAGCGTTTTCGCCGCGCAAGCGGCGTGGAGCGAGGGCGCGATCAATGTGGTCAAGCAAGTAAGGGCGCATGGGGGATGTCTTGGCGTCAGAAGGCTATGAAGGGCGTGGAAGACTGCGAAAAGCTTGGGGGAGCTGTCAAACGAGCTTTGATCCCGAGGTTCCCGAATTAACGCACGCTGAATCCATAGGCGTGCGTCGCCAACCCGGTGAACTGAAACATCTCAGTAACCGGTGGAAAAGAAAGAAATCTCGATTCCCTTAGTAGCGGCGAGCGAAACGGGAACAGCCCAAACTTCTGGGGTTTTCCCTGGAAGGGTTGTAGGGCCTCTCACATGGGAAAGCGATCGCTAGCAGAACCGTCTTGGAAAGGTGGACCACAGAGGGTGAAAGTCCCGTACGCGACGGCGAATCGCCTACCGAGGGGTACCTGAGTAAGTCGGGTCACGTGAAACCCCGGCTGAAACTGCGGGGACCATCCCGCAAGGCTAAATACTCTCTGACGACCGATAGCGAACTCAGTAGGGCGACTGAAAGATGGGAAGAACCCCTGCTAGGGGAGGATACTGAACCTGAAACCATGTGCCTACAAGCGGTCGGAGCACTATGGCTCGCTTGCGAGCAAGGTGTGACGGCGTGCCTTTTGCATAATGATCCGGCGAGTTATTGTCAGCGGCGCGGCTAAGGCCCTCAGGGCTGGAGCCACAGGGAAACCGAGTCTGAACAGGGCGACACGGTCGCTGGCAATAGGCGCGAAACTGCGTGAACTACCCATGGCCAGGTTGAAGCGCGGGTTATACTGCGTGGAGGACCGAACCCGTCTGGGTTGAAAACCGGTGGGATGAGCTGTGGGGAGGAGTGAAAGTCTCATCAAACGCAGAGATAGCTCGTACTCTCCGAAATAGCTTTAGGGCTAGCCTCGAGGAACTACGTCACGGGGGTAGAGATACTGAATTGGCTTGGGGGTCACTCCGACTACCCTGCCGAACCAAACTCCGAATACCGTGGCGACTATCTCGGGAGTGAGACCGCGAGGGATAAGCTTCGCGGTCGAGAGGGAAACAACCCCGATCACCTGCTAAGGCCCCGAAGTCGTGCTTAGTCACAAAGGAAGTAGAATTGCTGAGACAGCCAGGATGTTGGCTTAGAAGCAGCCACCATTTAAAAAGTGCGTAACAGCTTACTGGTCGAGCAGTTCTGCGCCGATAATGAACGGGAGTCAAGCACGACGCCGAAGCAGTGGAATCCATGAACCTTCGGGCGATTGGATTGGTAGGAGAGCGCTGTGCGCCAGATACGAGCCGTACCGTAAGGAACGGTGTTGGGGCGCACAGGTGATTATGCCGGAATGAGTAACGATAAAGCAGGTGAGAATCCTGCTCGCCGAAAGCCTAAGGTTTCCTGGGGAAGGTAATTCCGCCCAGGGTTAGCCGGTACCTAAGACGAGGCCGAAAGGCGTAGTCGATGGACAGCAGGTCAACATTCCTGCGCTGCCAGGCGGACCGATGGAGAGACGGCGCAAAAAAGGGTGAGGGGACGGATAGAAATGTCCCTGCGACGGTGGTGAGGTGGCCGTAGGCAAATCCGCGGCAACACGCCTCTAAGCCGGCGTAAACGCGCTTATGTTCGGATAGTCACCCAACTGGCGTCCGAGAAAATCTTCTAGGGTTGAGGTCTGGCAACCGTACTAAAACTGACACAGGTAGGCGAGACGAGAAGTCTAAGGCGCTCGGGAAAACACTGGTTAAGGAACTCTGCAACTTGACCCCGTAAGTTCGCGATAAGGGGTGCCCCTGTATGTTCAAAGCTAATGGGGGCCACAGTAAATCGGCTTCAGCGACTGTTTATCAAAAACACAGGTCTCTGCAAACTCGCAAGAGGAGGTATAGAGACTGACGCCTGCCCGGTGTTGGTAGGTTAAGGAAGGCGGTCAGCCGCAAGGCGAAGCTGCCGACCGAAGCCCCAATAAACGGCGGCCGTAACTATGACGGTCCTAAGGTTAACGAAAGCTAGCCTTAGTCAAATTCGGCTGTTTGCTGGAAAGCCTGAGTATCCCACACTACTCGCCTCGAATCGTCGAGGCAGTGAAAATGTCGTGGGTGCAGGTAATCAGCAGGAAACCGTCGCTCTGGACGGGATCCTCAGAGACTGTACGCCGAACGCTCGTCTTTCGAGCGAAGATACAGTCCGAGCTGCATGGCGACATGCAGAGGCTGGCAGAAATGACCGGCCCCCCAGCAGCCTCCGGGCTTCCTGGGAGTAACAACTCTGAGCGAAGTTCCTTGTCGGGTAAGTTCCGACCTGCATGAAAGGCGTAACGACTGAAGCACTGTCTCAACCAGTGACCCGGTGAAATTGTAGCCGTGGTGAAGATGCCACGTTCCCGCAGTGAGACGGAAAGACCCCGTGAACCTTCACTGTAGGCTGATATTGGGCTGTGGTATGTTCTGTGTAGCATAGGTGGGAGGCATCGAGGCGCGGGCGCTAGCTCGCGCAGAGCCGCAATGTGAAATACCACCCTGAGCATGCTTTAGTTCTAACCCCGTCCCGTGAAACCGGGCGGGAGACAGTGTCAGTTGGGCAGTTTGACTGGGGCGGTCTCCTCCAAAAGAGTAACGGAGGAGTCCTAAGGTACCCTCAGCCTGGTTGGCAATCAGGCCTTGAGTGCAAAGGCACAAGGGTGCTTAACTGTGAGACCGATAGGTCGAACAGGTGCGAAAGCAGGGCTTAGTGATCCGGTGATCCCGTATGGAAGGGTCATCGCTCAACAGATAAAAGGTACTCCGGGGATAACAGGCTTATCGCTCCCGAGCGTCCATAGCGGCGGAGCGGTTTGGCACCTCGATGTCGGCTCATCGCATCCTGGGGGTGGAGAAGCTCCCAAGGGTTTGGCTGTTCGCCAATGAAAGCGGTACGTGAGCTGGGTTCAGACCGTCGCGAGACAGGTCGGTCCCTATCTGCTGTGGGCGCACGAAACTTGAGGAGCCTCTTCCTTAGTACGAGAGGATTTAGAAGGACGCAGCTCTGGTGTACCAGTTGTCGCGCTAGCGGCACGGCTGGATAGCTATCTGCGGAAAGGATAAACGCTGAAAGCATATAAGCGTGAAGCCTGCTCCAAGATGAGGTTTCGTTGGACCTTCGGGTCCGAGAGTCCCCTGGAAGACGACCAGGTTGATAGGCCGGATGTGTAAGCGCCGCAAGGTGCTCAGCTAACCGGTACTAACGGACGAAAGCTTGACCACGTTGATCATGCTCTTTCGATCACGCCGCGCTTGACTAGCGCGCCATCCACCCAAACCAAGCCGCCGGCCGGCCTCACCGCCGCCGGCGGCCCTTTCCGGTGACCATATCTGAAAGGCCACACCCGTTCCCATTCCGAACACGGCCGTTAAGCTTTCAGAGCCGATGGTAGTGCCCAAAGTGCGAGAGTAGGTGTTGCCGGATTTTGCACAACAGCCCGCCCCCCTCAAAAGGGGCGGGTTTTTTATTGCGCCCCCCCGAATCGTCGGTGTCGAGGTGCCGTGTGAGAAATTTGAAGTCGGACTACGCCTCGGATTGCGACTGGGCGCCGGTGACCGCCGTCGCGTGAAGGGCCGGCGCGTGCCGCCGCAGCCACAGCTCCAGCACCAGGAGGGCCCACAGGCGCCCCCCGTGATCGGCTCGGCCGTCGGAATGGGCACGAACCAGCGATTCCAGCGCCTCGGCGGCGAAAAACTCCCGGCACACGGCGCCGGAATCCAGCAGCACCTCGCGCAAAACGCCCGCCAGCGGCCCGCGCAGCCACGCCGCGACGGGCGCCGCAACGTCCTCGTGATGCCGGCGCGAAACGCTCGCTAACTCCCGCGGCAAACAAGCGCCCGCCAGGAGCCGCATCGCTCGCTTTCCCTTGAGCGAACTCGGCATGGCGATCAAAAGCTCGGCCACGTCGCGGTCGAGCAAGGGGAGGCGGCAGGCGACAGCCCCCGCCGCCGCGTCGAGCGCCGCAAGCTGCCTGCCGGGAAGGTCCGTCACAAGGTCCACGAGGCTCAAGCAGGACAGCGCCTCCCGCCCCGGCAGCCGCGCGAACGACGCCCGCAGAAAATCCATCGGGTCGCCGGGCATTTGCGCAAGCTGCTCTTCGCGATACAGGCCGGCGCGGGCCGATTCGTCGAGGATGGCGATCGCTTTCAGATATTCGCGCTGCCGATCGAGCGGCAGCGTGCGGCGGCGGAACTGCGCTTCTTCGACCCTCCAGGCGGCGCGCGGCGCAATCAGCCGGCGCAGCCAGGAGGGCAGGCAGTCGCTCCAGGTAAGCAGGGCGGTGTGCCGCGGGTGGGCGGCGAGCAGCTCGTCGGCCCCCGCCGGCTCGATCACCGCCTGCACGTGCTCCGCCGCCTGCCGCAAGAACGACCCGCGCGTCCAAAGCGCCGGGTCGGCCAGCGGCTCGTCGAGCGCTGCCGAGAGCGATTCCAGCGCTTCGCGGCCCGGCTCCTCAGGCAAGAGCGGCTGGTGGGGAAGCTTGAGTTGCTCGGCGACGTGACGGGCGGCAGCCGCCTCCGGCGCGCCGGGCGCTGCGACGGAAAACGCCCGCATCCGCCCCGGCGCAGCCTGTGACGCCAAATGTGCGATGGCCGCCGACGGCACGCCCCCGCGCAGCCAGACGCCGACGGTTTCTTCGCCGGCCGTTTGATGCGCGATCGCGGCCGCCAGCCTTTCGCGCAGATCGCTTTGATAGTGCCGCGCGGAGCCGCGTCGCACCGTGGCAAAATCCGGCTCCCAGTATTTCTGAAAGCTCAGCTTCCCGTCGCGGTGGATCGCCACGTAGCCCGGCGGCAGCTTGTGGACGCCGCGGACGATCGTGTGCGGGTGCGGGACGTAGCCGTAAGCGAGATACTCGTCGAGTGCGCCGGGGTCGATCGACGGATCGAAGCCGTCGAGCGCGAGAATTGCCCGCAACCCGCTGGCAAACACGAGCCGCCCGCCCTCCGCGTGGTAGACGAGCGGCTTCTGCCCGAACCGGTCGCGGGCCAGGACGACGCGGCGGTGGTCGGCGTCCCAGACGGCCGCCGCGAACGGGCCGCGGAGGTGGGCGAAGCAGTCGGGTCCCTCGTTCTGAAAGAGGCGCAGGACGATTTCGGCGTCGGCCTGCGTCCGCAGGACGCAGCCCAGGCCGTCCACGCGCCGCCGCAGCTCCACGCGATTATCAAGCTCGCCGTCGAGCGCGCAGGCCAGCTCGCCGTCGGCCAGCGCGATCGCGCGCCCTTCGTCCAGAATCCCTTTGCGTCCGCGGCAGCCCAGGGCCACGCCGGGGATCGGCAGATGCGCCAATCCGGGCCGCACGGGCAGTTCGAAGACGTCGATCTCGCCGTGGCCGCGGCCGGCGAGCGCGGAGAGCATCGACGCCAGGCACTCGCCCGTAAGCGGCGCCGCGTCGGCGGTCCAGATGGCACCGGCCAGGGCGGACATCGAGGATGACGGAGTGGGGTTTTGGACTGAGGAAGAAAGGCGGACCCTGCCCGACGCACAGCGTCGCTCAACCGCTTGAAGGATTCGCGAGCAGCTCGCGTGCCCGGCGCAGCACCGCGTCCAGCATCGCTTCTGTGAGCCGCCCTGTAAACGTATTTTGCTGGCTGGGATGATAGCTGGAAAGCAGCCACCGGCCGCCGGCCAACTCGACGCAGGCGCCGTGGCCGAACTTCGGCAGCCGCCCGGTGTGCCATCCGCGGCGACGGGCTTCATCGACGACGCCCCGCCAGGCGATCTGTCCCAACGCCAAGAAGACGCGCACCGGCAAGAGATCGATCGTCTCAACGAACCAATGGCGACACTTCGCCAGCTCGCGCGGCGTCGGTTGGTTGTCCGGCGGAGCGCAGTGGCTCACGGCCGTGATCGCACAGTCAACAAGCGCCAGCCCGTCGCCGGACCGCGTCGATTCCGCCTGGTTGGCGAACCCCGCCTTGTAGAGCGCCCGATACAGCCACTGGCCGCTGCGGTCGCCGGTGAACATGCGCCCCGTCCGGTTCGCCCCGTGCGCCGCAGGCGCCAGCCCGACGACGAGCAGCCTGGCCCGCAAATCGCCAAAGTTGGGGACCGGCTTCCCCCAGTATTCCCAGTTTGCGTAAGCTCGGCGGCGCTGGGCCGCCACTTGGCGGCAGTATTTTCGCAGCCGCGGGCAGGCCGCACAGGCGACCATCCGGCGATTCAGCCGCTCCCACGCCGATGCCTGCCGCGTTTTCATGGCCGAATGTTGCGCCGGTGTTACGGAACTTTCGGTCCCTTTCGCACGTCAATAGTCACAGCCGAAAGAGGGTTTGATTCTGGCGGACCACCTGAAACAAGCAAGTGCCCGCGGCGAGCCGGAGGCGTGCGCTTCCGTGTTCCCGGTCCCCACGTCCACATGACGCGGCCAGGCGACCACAAGCCTGCCTGCGACAACTCAAGTTCCAGCGAGCCAAGGAGTAAGACCGTGAAGCGACGCTCGGCGGCATTGGCGGCGTGTCTCCTGTTCGTGCTCTTTGTTCCCGCGATCGTGCTGGCGGACGCCGCGGGCGACCTGAAGACCGGGCAGGAGGCCCTGGCAGCGGGCGACCTGGAAAAGGCCCGCCCGCTCTTGGAATCCGCGGCCCAGGGACTGCCGCAGTCCGTCGAGGCGCACGTCGCCTTGGCCGAGTGCTACACGAAGCTGGGGCAACTGGACAAGGCCCTGGCCGAGTATCGCGCGGTCCTCAAGATCTCGCCCAACCACGCTCTGGCCAAACAGGTCGTGGCGGCGATGACCGGCCAGCAGACCTCGATCGACGAGCGCTTGGCCGCGGCGAGGGCGCTCATGGACGTCGGCGCGTACGCACAAGTTGAGGCGCTGCTCGCTGGCGCCCTCACCGAGCCGATCGGCGCCGAGAAGCGAACGGCCGTGCGGCTGGTCGTGGCCGAGGCGCGGCTCTGGGCCGGCAGCGCCGCGGGCGCGCTGACCGAGGCGCTCCGCGTCGTCCACGAGAGCCAGAAGCCCGCCGAGACGGGTCCGGCGCGCGTCATTGCCGCCTGGTCGCTCCTCGCGCAAGGCGAGACAGGCGCCGAGAAAGCCGCCGAGCTATTGAAGGCGGCCGGCGAATTGGCCGAGCCTTGGGCGGCGCGGGCGAAGCTGGCCGCGCTCGTGATCCAGCATCGCGACGAAAAGGCCGACTCGGCCGAAACGTCCAAGCAGCTTGCGGCCCTGGCGGCGAGCCTTCCCGACGGCGGCGTGCGAACCAACGTCGTCGGCGAGTTCGCCTCCAGCCTCTTTTCCCGCGCCCGCGAAGCGGCGGGCCGCGGCGATCTGGCCGCGGCGCTGGCGATCGTCTGGCCGGCCGTGAGCGACCAGCCCGTGCCTGGCGCCGATGCCGTCCTCAAGCCGGTCTCTGCGTCCGGCGGCTGGCTCTCGGCCAAGCGCTTCGTGAACCAGCGGCTCGAGGCCGCGCGGATTCTCGCCGACGTCGGCCAGGCCGAGTTCGCCCAGGACGGCGTGAAGGCCGTGCTGCGCGGGTACTGGCTGGCCGCGGAAGTTCTGCGCCAGACGCCCGGCGAAAAGGCCCAGGCGGCCCGGCTTGCGCTGGCCACGGAATTGGGCAGTTTCTGCCGCACGCCGCCCGACCGAAAATCCGGCACGCCGCTCAGCCAGGCCGACGAACTGCAACGGGCGATCGCGCTTGCCGCGGCGCTCGACGCCACCAGGGAGCAGGCCAGGCAGCAGGCCGTGGCCCTGCTCGCCGCGCAACTGACGCGCTACGAGGCGGTCGACGACTTGCGGTATGGCTTGTCGCAGCTTCTCACGGTGCAGGCGGGCGAGGGCGGAGCGCCCAAATTCGAATGGGCCGGCGGCATCGACAAGCTGCCGGTCGGCCCGGCCCGGACGGCGCTTTGGATGTCCGTGGCCGAGGCGTTTTCGCGGTTGGCCGCGAAGGAATTTGCGCAGCAGGCCGCATCGCCCGTCACGAAGGCGAACCTCAAGTTGCTCCGCGACGACGAAATCGCGCTGACTCTCGCCGGGCAGGTGGCCGTGCAGGCCCCCGACGAACCGCGGGCCGCCGTCGTCCTGCAGCAGGTCCTCGACCGCTACGCCGCCGCCGACCGCTGGAGCGAGGTGCTTTCCGGCATCAAGGCCTATTACGGCTCGCGGTCGGCCAGCGCCGGGCGCTGGGCCCTCGTGCGCTACAAGATTCAGCAGGCGATTGCGGCCGAAGAAAAACTGCGAAAGGCGCAGCGGCAACTGCCGGCCGAGCTTTCGGCGCTGGTGAAAGAAGCCCTGGCCGAAGGCCTGCAGATTCACAAGGACATTTCCGCCGACGCCAACCGCGTCACGCTGCGGCAGACGGCCGAGTCGCTGCTCGCGCGCTACGCGAGCCTCGATCGATATGACCTGGCCGAAGCTGTGATCGCGGCCGTGGTCGAAAAAGCCGACGAGCCGCCGCTGGGCGACTGGGCCGTGTGGGCGCGGGCAAACCTGTTGGAGCGGAAGGCGGCCACGGCGCTGGCCGTCGCGGCCAGCCAGTTCGACGCCCGCAGCAAGCTGCCGCTCGATCCGTCGCACAAGGCGGAACTGGACCTCTTGGCGCACCTGACGATCAAGCTGCCGACGTCGGAATACGCCCCGCTGGCGCTGGAGCGCGTCTTGCAAATCTCCGGCGTCTATCAGGGCTACGGCTCGTTCGACACGGCCAGCGCGGTGCTGAAGGACTTCCTGGCGGCGCACGCGGCCGCCAAAGCGCCGCTGGCCGCTGCCGAGCGCATCGAGTACCAGATCGTGGTCGTGGCGATCGCCAAAGCCACGGACGCGTTCGCCAACCGCAAGGAACCGCAAAAACCGCCGGAGGCAATCTCGGCCGAGCACCAGGCGGCCATCGACCTGCTGGCCGCGTTCCTCAAGGCGCACCCGGCGGGCGACCTGGCCGGGGCCGCCGCACAGCAGCTCCTGGCCATCGCTCGGACGTACGCCGAGGCGGGCGCGTGGCCCGTGGCCCGGGCCGTCGTCGACCGCTTCGCGGCGGCCGTCCCGGACTATCACAGCCCCAACCAGCTCAAGTTCCTGCGCGCCGCTACCTACTTGGGCGAACTCGATGCGCAGCACGGCCTGTCGCTCCTGGCGCAGCCGACGGCCGACAACAAGGGGTCCAACGGCGGCGAGGTCATGCTCGCCATGACGCCGCCTCCGGACACGTCCGCCGCGTTCGCTTTCCCCGGCGGCGGCAGCGGCGCCGGCGGTTTTGGCGGGGCCGGCCGCGGTGATCGCCTCGGCGGCGGACCCGGCGAAAGCAAACCGACGTCCGGCGCATCGACCGCGAGCGGAACCGCGTCCAAGCCGGACGACGGACTCTACGACTTTGGCGCGCGGATTCCCGCCGGGCCGGGGCTGCCGGCCAACGAGCCGACGGCCGAGGCCGTGGCTATGATCCGCCAGTCGCAGCAGCGGCAGTTCCAGCAGATCGCCATGCTCGAAAGCCGCCGCGAAGCTGAGGACAAACAAGCGGGGCAAGGCTCGCAGGCTGTCGCGCTGCCGACGGGCCAGGTCCTCTCCGACGCCGAAATGAAGCGTCAGGACGCCGCCGCCGACGCGGCCTACAAGATCCTCATCGACCTCGTGAAGACGGCCCCGCCATCGGAGCATGCCCTGGCGGCCCACGCCCGCGCGCAAATCCTGTGGATGATCGGCTTCTTCGAAGGGCAGCAGCGGGCCGACCGCTCGATCGCGCTCATCAACCAGTACCTCACCGACCGCCCGAACGATCCGGCCAAGGTCGCCCTGGCATTCCAGGCCATTCAGGACCGGCTGGCCTGGGCCGCCCAGCGGCAGCCTGGCGAGCGCATCGACCAGGAATGGGTCGATCAGCGGCACGTCCAATTCGAGCAGGCCCGCAAGGAAATCTCCGCCTTCATCGCCTCCTACGCCGACAAGCCCGACTGGATCAACCAGGCCCATCTGCTCACCGTGACCAGTTATTTGCAGGAAGCGGAGTTGGCGGCGGCGCACAGCGCCGTGCGCGCGGGAGGTCTCCTGGTGCGGTCCGTCGAGGCGCTGCTCGCGCTTTTGCGGATTGCCCCGCAGCATCCTGAGGTGGCCACCTTCCCGCAGCGCATCTGGAGCGTGGCCGACCGCTTGCAGCAGCTTGGGCAGAACGAGCAGGCCATCTTCGTTTTGAACCAGATCCCGCTGCGGTTCCCGAACGATGCCCTGTCCGCCCAGGCCGTGCTGCGGATCGCGAACTTGCACGCGGCCGGCCTGGCCAACCCGATCCGCGCCGCCGAGACGTACTTGGAGTACCTGGCGATCGCGGGCGACGACGAGTCGATCCGGGCGGCGATTTTCAACATGGCCCAGCAGCTCGGCGGCACGCAGCGCTACCTGGAGGCCCTGCACGTTTACGGCGTGTTCGTCGACAGCTTCCCCACCGACGGCCGCGCCCCGGCCGCTCTGGCCGCTATCGGGCAGATTCATCAGACGAACGAGGTCTGGAAGGACGCCATCGCCACGTACCAACGGATTCTGTCGGAGTATCCCGGCGACCCCGGTGTTCCCCACGTGAAGCTGGCCATCGCCGAGTGTCACATCAACCTCAGCGAGTGGCGGCAGGCCCGCAAACAGTACGAGGAGTTCCTCGTGCAGCACGGCGGCGACGGCCAGGCCGAAATGGCCCGCGTCCGCGTCGAAATCCTCAAGAACCTCGATCGCTACGAAACGCTGCTGGCCGACGGCAACGTCGTCCGCAACAAGGACGACGCTCAGTTCCAGATCGGCCGCATCGTGCTCGAGCAGCTTCGCTACCCGGTCAAGGCCGTGGCCGAGTTCCGCAAGGTCGTGGCCAACTTCGGCAAGAGCGACCTGGCCGACGACGCCCAAATCGAAATCGGCAAGGCGCTCCTGGCGCTCAACCGCGTGGAGGAGGCGCGGGCCGAGCTTCTGAAGGTGCCGCAGCTCTACCCGAACAGCCCGCTGTCCGACGACGCGCTCTTCCTCATTGGCCAGAGCTACGAGCAGCACGCGCAGCTCCTGGCCGGCCTGACCGTCGAAAAGGCCAAGGAAGAGGCGTTCGAGCGCGGGCAGCGCGGGGCCTATGCACGGTTCGCCAAGGACATCGACGCGGAAACGGCCCGCCAGACCGAGCGCCGCGATCAGTTGAAGAAGGCCGGCAAGGAGGCGGAACTGGCGCTCGATGAGGCCTCGTCGGCCGCACGGGGGCGGGCCTTCAACGACGTGAACCTGTGGAACTTCGCCCAGGCCGCCGGGCAGGCCGCCGAGACCGAGTCGGCCCTGCAGCTTGCCAACCGGCAGGACAAGATCAACGAGGCCTACCGCGAGGCGGTCGGGCACTACGTCCGGGCCGCCAGCGACTATCCGCTCGGCGACAAGACCGACCAGGCCCTGCTCCGCGTCGCGCAAATCTACCAGACGCAACTCAAGGACCGCCCGGCCGCCATGGCCACCTACCAGAAGATCGTCAAGCAGTTCCCCGGCACGCCCGTGGCCGAGGACGCCGCCTGGCAGGTGGCGCAGTTCTATGAGCAGGAAGGGAAATTCGTGGACGCGGCCGGCGCCTACCGCGAGTTCATCCGCAACTACCCGGCCAGCGGCCGCGTGGCCGACGCCCAGTTCGCCCTGGCGGAAGTGCTGGAGCAGCTTGGCCGCTGGGTGGACGCGATGGACGCCTACGAGACGTTCCGGCAGAAGTTCGCCGCGCATCCCAAGGCCCAGCTCGCGCTGGAGCAGATCAACTGGATCAAGGCCTACAGGAAATAGAAAGAATTCGTGGCTGAGGTCCCCGCGCAGCAGGCCCCCAACGACAGTCATTCGCTGAGGAACACGCAATGTCGATCGACTTGAAACTCTTCGTTTGCGGCCTGACGGCCACCGCCGCACTTCTTGTCTCGCCGCTTTCTCCGGCCCAGGACGCGACGGCCGACGCCAATGCGGCGCCGAAGGCCGCCGCCGCCGCCCCGCAGCCGCCGCCCCCCACCGTCTCCCCCGCCGAAGCCAAAAAGGCCGAGGAGCTGTTTGAAGACGGCCGCAAGCTCTTCTTCCAGGGCGACTATACCGGTGCCGTCAAGAAGCTGGCCGAGGCCGTCGCCGCCAATCCTACGAAGACCACCTACAAGCTGCTCCTGGCGAAGGCCCATCGCTACGCCGAGCAGCCCGAAAAGGCCCTCGCCGTTCTCGAGGACCTCATCAAGGCCAATCCGGAGCACGTCGAGGCGGCCATCGAATTGGCCGACCTCCTCTCGCCGCGCAAACAGCCGGACCGCGTGATCTCGATCCTTGAGCCGCTGCTCAAGTTCAAGCACGACTACCCCGTCTATCACCTGCTGGCCGAGGCCCACTACCAGAAGGAGCAGTTCGACAAGGCCGGCAAGTATTATGAAGAGGCCGTGCGATTGAACCCCAAGAGCGCGGCCGACCACTACCAGCTTGGCAACATCTACCTGGCGCAGAAGCGCTTCGCCATGGCGGCCCAGTCCTACGAGTCCTCGGGCCAGCTTGGCACCAGCTCCGGCGTTTACCACTTCAAGCTGGCCAGCGTTTATTTCAACCTGCACAACTACCTGGGCAAGGTGACGACGGCCGAGGTCATCGGCGGCAAGGCCGGCGAGATCAAGGGCAACTACTTCCTGATCGATCCCGTCCCCGGCAAAAAGGACGCGTTCTACGTCGCCGAGCCGCGGTCGGCCATCTTCCAGGTGAAGCGGGCGCAAGCGCTGGGCATCGACCTCTTCCAGCTTCACTTCCTGGAGGCCAACACCTGGCTCAACGCCCGCCGCTACGCCAACGCCGACCGCATCTACGCCACGCTCCAGGGAAAGGTCGCCAAGGAGGACGCCGGCCTGTTCTGGTTCCAGTGGTCGCAGGCGGCGCTGGGCCTGGACGACTACGACGCCTACCTGGCGCGGATGGACAAGGCCATCGCCGCCCAGCCCGATGTCTACAAGCCCACGCTGGCCGACGCCTACGTCACCGTCGCCAATCGCTACCACCAGCGCGGCGAAAACGCGAAGTACCTGGAGTTCCTGAGCAAGGCCGTCTCGACGAACCCGCTCTCGGCCCGGCTGCACCTGACGCTGGGCGACGCGATGTGGCTTTCCAAGGAGCGGGTGAAGGCGGTGCAGCAGTACAAGCTGGTTTTGGAATTGGAGCCGGACCACGGCGAACGCGTGCGGCTCCTCAACCGCATCCGCGGCGACGACACGGGGGGTTGAACGTAGGGTAGGCGGCCCGCCTGCCGAAAACGGCTGTCAGCGTCGCCGTGCGGCGGTCCGAACGAGCGGACCCTTCTTAGGGCCGAGTCGCCGGACGCAAAGGTTCTTCGGCACGGACAATGAGTGTATAATTCAGTTGTTTGTCCCACGGATGCCACTCTTTGCCCGCGCGGTTGCTGCCATGACACGCGTGACCATCGACGACTCGCTTTGTGCCAAGCTCGACGGCGTTTCCGGCCCGGTCGAACTGTGCGACAACAGCGGTCGCGTCGTCGGCAAGTTTCTTCCTTCGGGCGAGCCCGCGACCTTGTGGCCGCAGGATGAGTGTCCCTACACGGAAGAAGAGCTGGAGGCGATGCGGAAGACGAAGGGGGGCCGCACGTTGGCGGAGATTTGGAAGAGCCTGGGGCGTACATGAAGTACACCGTGGTTTGGCAACCGCCTGCGGAGGCGAAGCTCGCCGACCTTTGGGCGGCCGCGACCGACCGCCATGCCGTTGCCGACGCGGCCGACCGAATCGATGCAGTCCTCTCTCGCGATCCGGATTCCAAAGGTGAATCGCGCACCGGAAACACGCGCGTCTTGATTGTGAGACCCCTCGGCGTTCGTTTCGTCGTATCGGAAGCCGACCGCACGGCCCGAGTTTTCGCGGTTTGGCGAACTAGCAGCTAGACTTGCTGTCAGCGTCGCTGCGGGCCGTCCAAACCACTCCATCCTGCGAGGGCGGACACCCGCGACCTGCGCCAGTGTTCATCGACGGGTAAGGGAGTGTATAATACACTGTCCGTCCGACACTTGGCACTCTAGCGGTTACTGCCATGACACGATTGACGATTGACGATTCACTTTGCGCCAAGCTGTACGGCTTTGCCGGCCCTGTCGAGTTGTGCGATGCAAGTGGCCGCATCGTTGGCCAGTTCGTCCCTTCGCCCCAATCGACAGCGATCTCGCGCCCGGAAGATGGCTGTCCCCACACGGAAGAAGAGCTGCAAGCGGCAAGAAGGGAAAAGGGCGGTCGACCGCTTGCCGAAATTTGGAAGAGCCTGGGCCGGACATGAGGTATACCGTCGTCTGGCAACCACTCGCCGAGGGTAGTCTCGCGGACCTGTGGACTGCGGCGACTGATCGCACGGCGATCGCTCAGGCGGCCGACCGCATCGACACGGTGCTTGGGCGAGATCCCATGTCGGTCGGTGAGTCGCGGTCGGGCTCGGCTCGCATACTCATTGTGGGGCCGCTCGTCGTGTACTACGAAGTCATCGAGGGCGACCGGATCGCCAGGGTGCTCGACGTCTGGCGCGTCCGAAAATGATGCCTGCCTCGCCAACCGCCTGCCTGGTCAATGTACGGCTCTTCACGAGGCGGGACTCCGACAGAACCGCCTGAAGGCGGGACTCCGGCAGAACCGCCTGAAGGTGGACCTTGAACTACTTCACCTTCGCCAGCAGCTTCTGCCCCCGCGCCGCGTCGTCGGCGCTGTCGAACGCCAGGCAGGCCACGTAGCGCCTGCCGGTCGACGAAGCCGAGACGCCCCGCAGGTTGAGCCCCCCCGCAGCCACCGCCGCCAGCGCGGCATGGGCCGCCCCCGGCCTGTTCGGGCCCTCCACCCGCAGGCCGAAGACGCTCGCCGCCGGCGCAAACCCGGCCGCCCGGGCCGCCTTCGTGGCCTTGGCCCCTTTGATGCCCCCCACGAACACGAGGCCCGAACCCGGCTTTTCCGGCTGCCGGCGGGCGAAGAGGAACGACAGGTCGACCTTGGCGGCCGCCAGGCCCTCGAGCTTGCTGGCCAGGCCGGCGGGCTGGTCGGTGATTTCGGCGCTCCACAGATCGAGCTTTGCAACTTTCAAGGCCATGGTGTGATACTCCCGTGGAAATGTGAACCGACCGGGCGAAAGGGAAAGGCGTCGTCGCGGCCCTCCGGGCTGGAGCCGCGATCGGCCCTATTATTGCGGATGAAAAACAAACCGCAATCATGCGGCCCTGCGCGTTTTTGGGCAGAACCGACGGTTCGCACGTCCATCGACGGCCCCGGCACAACTGCCTGCCTGCGCCGACAGCGGTGCTTTCTAGGGGCTTTCCAGGCGGTCATTCAAGCGACGGCCCGGAAGGGCCGTCCTACATCCTCTGTTGGCCTCGGCCCCGCCGGCCGGTACACTCCCGCGGCCCGTTACTCTCGACCGGTGCAAGGAGGCCCCGATGTCGACCGACCCTGTCATGCGCTTCGTTCACGCCAGCGATCTGCACCTGGAGCAGCCGCCCTACGGCATGGCCGACGTGCCGGAGCACTGGCGCGAGAAGCTCGTCGAGGCCCCCTACCAGGCCGCCACGCGCGTCTTCGACCTGGCCGCCGAGCACTCCGTGGACCTGGTCGTGCTGGCGGGGGACGTCGTCGATTGGCGGGCGGCCGGGCCGCGCGGGTCGTGGTTTCTCGTCGAGCAATTCCGCCGCCTGGCGGACCTGGACATTCCCGTCTATTGGGCCGGCGGCGGCGTTGATCCTCCCGACCGCTGGCCGGACGGCCTGGCGCTGCCGGACAACGTCCATCGCTTCGCGGCCGGCCGCGTCGAGGAGCACATCTGCCGCCGCCGCGGCAAGGCCGTCGCCCGCATCGCCGGCACGAGCCGCCACAAGGCGCGCGCCGTCCGCGCGCACGAGTTTCATCCCGATCCGGACGGCCTGCTGACCATCGCCGTCGCCCACGGCACGGCCGACGAAGAGCCGCTCCGCGCGAGGCAAATCCACTACTGGGCCTTGGGCGGTCAACATTCGGCCACCACGCTTTTCGCCGGCAAGCACGTCGCTCACTGGTCCGGCTCGCCGCAGGCCCGGCAGCCGCTGGAGACCGGTCCGCACGGCTGCACGCTCGTCGAAGTCGATCCGGAAGGCCGTCCGCAGACGAAGTTCCTGCCCACCGACGTTTTGCGCTGGCAGTGCGAGTCCCTGACGATCGACGACTCGACGGACCGCGACCTTTTCGAGCTGCTGTTGCACGACAAGCTGCAGACGCTTCTGGCCGGCGACAAGGAAATGCGCTTTCTGGTTTCGTTTTCCATCCACGGACGCGGCCCGCTCCTGCGCGCCCTGCGCCGCGAGGGCCTGGACCAGGCCGTGCTGAAGTCGCTGCGCGAGACGTTCGGACAAGGACCGGGCCGGGCGTGGAGCGTCTCGATCACGGCGGAGCCGCCCGCGGCGTTCCCGGAGTCGTGGTACGAGGAAGAAACGTTCCTGGGCGACTTTTTGCGGGGCGTGCGCGCGTGGCAGGCCGCGGCCGAGCCGATCGACCTGTCGCCGATGCTGGGAGGCGGCGAGTCCGGCGCGGCGGGCGCATCGACCCAGGTCGAGACGCTGCGGCACGTGACGCTGCTGGATGACCCGCACGCGCGGCGGAAGATCCTCGATCAGGTCGTCTCTTTGGGCGTGGACGTCCTGGGCGGCAAGGAGAAGGGTGCATGAAGATCACGCGCATCAACGTCGAAGAGTGCGGCGTGTGGAGCGGCCTGCGGCTTAGTGGCCTGGGCGACGGCCTGTCGGTCATTTACGGGCCCAACGAGTCCGGAAAAAGCACCGCCCTGTGGTTCCTGCGCGGCGTGTTGTTCGGGTTTTCGGAGGGGGAGCACCAACGGTTTCTGCCGCCGTCCGGGGCGGGCGGCTGGATCGACGTGGAAACCGCGGGCGGCGACCTGCGCATCCGGCGCTGGCGGTCGGAGGTGGGCGACGACGCGGCCGTCGTGCCGCTCGATCCGGCCGGCGAACCGCGGAAGCTGTCGGACCTATTGGGAACCGTCGATGAGCCGACGTTCGCCAACGTCTTCTGCCTGGGGCTCGATCAGCTTCACGAGCTGCGCCTCCTGGACGACGAGCAGGCGGCCGTGCGGCTCTACGACCTGACGGGCGGCCTGGACCGCGTCTCGCTGGGCGAGGTGCTGCGCGAGCTGAAGGCCGAGCGCGAGAAACTGCTCTGGCTGGCGCCGCCGGAAGGGCAGGCACAATCGAACGGGCACCACCACGGCGACGCGGCACGCGATCCCTCGCAAGTCGAGGTGCTCTTGCACCGCCGGGAATCGCTGGCGGCCGAGATCGAGGCGCTTTCGGCACAGGGGCAGGCGTTCGTGGAGCGCGTGGGCCGACAGAGGCAGCTTCAAGAGCAATCGCGGCATCTTCAGCTCGATTCGTCGCGGCTGAAGCGCGAGGCCTGGACGATCGAAACCGCGCTCTCGCTGCGCGACAAGTGGAAACGCAAGGCCACGCTGCAGTCGCAGCTTGAGACGCTGGGCGCCGTGCAGGTCGTGCCGGAGGGCGCCCGCACGCGGCTGGCGTTTTTCGACCGCCGGATCGCCCGGCACCGCGAGCGTCTCAAAGAGTTGCAGTCGCGCTGGCGCACTGCGCGGGAGGAGCTGCGGCAATCGGCGCCCATCGGGCAATCGACGACGAAGCCGCCGGTCGATGCGACGCAGCTTGCGGAGCTGGCGGAAAAGCGCGAGTGGGCGCTAGCGCAACAAGATCGCATCCGCGCCCTGAAAGGGATCATCGAGAAAACGACCGCGCGGCTCGAGGCCGAACGCAGCGCGCTGCCGGAGGGAATCGCAGCCGACGTGGCCGACAACCTCTCGCCGGACGACATGCAGGCCCTCCGGCCGCTGGCGAAGTCGTACATCCGGGCCCGCACCGCCTGGAAGGCCGCCGCCTCTGGCAAGACAGGAAGCGAAGCCCGAGCAGATCATCCTCGCCCGGTCCAAGACCCGCCGCGAATCGAGCCGCGGCGCGTTGTGACCGCGCGTCCCGTTCGCGGGCCGGCGCCGGCTCCCATCGACCGGGACGTCCAGTCGCGCATCGACCGCGGGGGCCGGCGCGTCGCGGACCTCAAGGCGCTCCTGGAATCCGAAAAGAAGATCGAGAAGCTCAAGCTGGACCTGGCCGACGTGGACGAAGAGTGCGTGCACCTGCTGCACAATCAAATTCTCCCCAAGCCGGTGTTCATCGGCCTCGTGGCGGCCGCGGCGCTGGGGGCGATGTTTTTCCTGGCCGCGATCTTTTTGTCGTGGGGCGCTCTGGCGGGAATTCTTGGCCTGCTGCTGGCGGCCGGCGCCCCCGGCGCGAAGTTCTGGCTCGAGCGGCGCAACGCGAGCCTCTACGACGAATGCACACTGGAGCAGCAGGAGCTGAAGCGGTTCTTGGCGGCGGCCGAGGAAGAGCACACGACTCTCGACGAGCGCATTCCCGACGGCGGCGGACCGATCACCGTCCGCCTGAAGGACGCTGAAGACGAGCTGTTCCGGCTGCGCGAGAGCACGGGGCAGGCGGAACCGCCGGCCAAGGAAGCCGAGGCGCCCCCTACGTTGCCCGAGGCGACGGCGCCCGAGCCGGAGGTGACGCTGGCGACGCATCGCGACGGGCCGGTCTCCCCGCAAGACGTCGAACCGCTCCGCCGCGCGATGATCGAAGCGGCCCAGCGCTGGCGCGAAGCCGTGACGGCCCTGGGCCTGCCCAAGGGCCTGTCGCCGGCCGACGCGCGGCGGCTGCTGCGGCACGTCAAGCACGCCGCCCGCCTGGCCGAGGGCCTGGCGCGCCGCCAAACCGAGCTGGCGGAAGCGCGAGCGTCGTACGCCCAATGGGAGCAGCGCCTCGATGCGGCCCTGTGCGACGCCGGGCTTCCCGCGACCGAAGGCGATTTGTCCGAACGTCTGGCTCGGCTTCCGCACGTCGCCGGATCCGCTCCGCAGGTTTCGGACCCGTCGTTGTCCCTGACGCCGGCGCGACGCCGGCTCCGCGCCTGGCGCCGGCAACGCGGCCGGCTCCACGCCCGCATCCGCCAGCTTGCCCGGCGGAGGTTGGCCCTGTACTCGCGGGCCGGCGCCTTCGACCGCCGCGACTTCGCGCAGCGGCTGGACCTGTCGGCGCAGTACGTGACGCTGCGCGACGAGCTGGCTTCGCTCAACCGCGAGATCGCCGCGTCGTTCAACGAGCACGTCAGCGAGGCCGCCGTGCGCGAACTTCTGGAACGCTCGGCCCCGGCCGACTTGCAGCAGCGCCGCGACGAGCTTCTGGCGCAGCACGAAGCCAGCGCCGAGAAGCTGCGCAAGTGCCTGGAAAACCGGGCCCAGGTCGATCACGAAATCCGCCGCCTGGCCGACGACCGCCAGCTCGCCGCCCAACAGCTCGAATTGGGCGTCGTCGAGCAGCAGCTCCGAAAGGCCCTCGAGCGCTGGCAGGTGCTCGCGGCGGCCAGCCTGCTCCTGGATACCATCCGCCACCTCTACGAGACCGAGCGCCAGCCCGAAACGCTCCGCGAGGCCTCGGGCCATTTCGCCCGCGTCACGCTGGGCAAGTACACGCGCGTCTGGGCGCCCCTTGGCGAGCGGCTGTTGCGGGTGGACACGGCCGACGGGCAGAGCGTGCCGATCGACGTGCTTAGTAACGCCGCCCGCGAGCAGCTTTATCTCTGTCTGCGGCTGGCCCTCGTGCGTACGCTGGAGCGGCGCGGGGCGCGATTGCCGCTTTTGTTGGACGACGTGCTCGTGAACTTCGACGCGCCCCGGGCCAGGGCGGCGGCGGAGGTGTTGCGCGACTTCGCGGCGCAGGGCCGGCAAGTGCTCCTTCTCACTTGCCACGAACACCTCTGCACGTTGTTCCGCAAGCTGAAGACGCCGGTGCACACCCTCGACGACGCCGGCGACGAAGCTTCGCCCGCTCCCGAGCCGGCGGACGAAGTTGCCTCCGTGCCCTTTGAGCCTGTGGCGGAGCCGGTCCACGCGATCCGCTCCCTCGGGCTGCCGGCGGGCGTGTGGATGGACCTGTCGGAAGCGGAAGACGAGGGCGACGTGGACACGACGATCCTCGATCCGGAAGAAGAGGCCGACGAAAGCGCCTCGCCCACCGACGGAGCGCTCCTCGTCGAGGCGCCGGCCGCGACCGGCGACTTTCAGATTCCGCCCTACGTGGCCAGCGAAGAGATGAAGTCGGCGGCGGCGCAGGAAGCGGCGGCTGAAAGCGCCGACGCACCGGGCGAGGTCGCCGGTCCGCCGGATTCGCCGCCCTGGCTGACGATTTCAGCGAGCGACGCCGAGGAATTCGACGGCGAGCTGCGCGACGAGCGCTATGCGCACGGCGCGGACGAGGAATGGCCGCCGGCCGCCGAAGCGGCTTAATCGGCACAGCATCGCGTCCTTGACTTCGCTTTGGCAAAGGTGGAGTCGTCGAAATTGCGGTACGTTACTTGCCTTTGCAGTTTTGGCGGCGTACCGTGGTTCGGCGGCAGGGTATAATGGTATTCAGTCGCAACTAAAGGTCGAGCGATCCCCTGGTTCGACAGAGACCAACAAGTTGGGCGCGCCCAAAGCACAGGCGGCTGGAGAAGCATGAGCCGCCCAAAGCTGTGCCGATGTCGAAGTATCGGCACATTAGATCGTGATCCAGCCGATTTTTTCGAGACACTGAATTTCCGACCGGAATCACACAAGCATTGCTTTGCCTGGCCTGTGCCCGATTGGGAACGCTTTTGCCTGACGACGACGATCTGATTGCGACGTTCTGCATGAACGTCGGTTTCGCAATTGGAACAGTCCGGGACGGCGGTTTGGGCGACCACATCTGCGTAGAATGGCACAAACAGACTGGTGAGGTTCATGGTTACCCCGTCACAATCGACTGGCTCCGGCAAACCCGGGGTCTCGGAGGAGACGAGCCAAATCGATTTCAACTTGCCGACTGGCGCAAAGATCCGTGGTCGCGTTCCCTTGCAACTCGAGCGCCACGCTCTCAGGGAAGACATGGCCGACGTTCGCCTCCCAAACGGCGTCGTCATTGACATCGGCTGGTACCCCCAGTGGGACCCAAGCGGCGAATTCGTCGTTTGTGTGTTCAAAGGAGATTGGGACAATCTTCTGGAATCTGAATGGTGCACCACGGACGTTGAGGCACTAAAGTCCAAAGTGGAGAGTTTGGCGCGATCGTATTCCGCACCGAGCAACTCGTCGTCCCAGTAACGTCGGCGAACGACGGGGCGCCGCCTTCGCGACGACCAAGTCTGGTGCATTTCTCGTTTCCCTACGATCGCTATCCCCGGCGCATTTTGCCGGGTTTTGCCCACCGGAAGATCGCGCGCGAGCCGCAGGGGCGGCGCGAACGGCCGTAGCGGCTCGGCAACGTGGGCATTTCGGCGCGATTCGCTGGGCCGCCCTGTTGGGGCCGGAACGGACCCACCGATGTAATTCCGTAGGCTGCTGGCATTGCCGTGCGCCAAATCCGCACGGCCGATCGCACGACGCGCAGACGGAAGCCGCTCGCGGCGGGTCTCGTTTGCTCGCTTGCGGCAGACGCGCATCGCCGGCCGCCAGGGAGGGCGCCATGCCTCAAAAAAGCCATGCCGGCAAGTTTCTGCTCGCGCTCGTGGCGGCGTGCGTGGCGGCGATTTTCTTTGGGCCGCGCCTCCCCCAGTGGTTCCCGCCCGACGCCGCGTCCCGCCCTGCCAACCGCGCCCTTGCCGAGCTGCCCGCGCCGGAGAGTGTGCCGCCCGTCACGACGGTTTCCCTGGCCGAGCCGCGGCCTCAGATCGAGCCGGCGGCGGACGCCGGGCCGGTGCTGGAGCTGGCGGCGCCGAAGATCGCCTCAAAGATCGCGCCCCCGTCCGAAAACGAGACGGCGGAAGGAACCGCCGGCGCCGTCGAAATCCCAAAGGCCGCAGCCGACGCCCCCCAAGAGCCGGCCGTCGTCGGGCCTTCCGCCGCGCAGGAAACCGCGCTAAAGCCCTCGGGCGGCGCCTGGCCGCAGCCGCGCAAGCTGCTGGCCTACCTCGAGCGCTTGTCGGACCGCCCCGCGACCGGCCCTTGGGCCTCCGACGTGACGCATCTTGTCCAGGAGCTCGGCGAAGTGGGCCTGACCGGCGATGGCGCGGCGGGCGGCGTCGACGTCGCCGCAGCCCTCCGTCAGCAGGCGGCCATCGCCGACCAGCTTGCCACACAGATCGACGACCCCGCCCTGCGGTCCGACCTGCGGCGGGCGCAGCACGCCCTCGTCCGCCGGCTCGACGTATGGCAGCGCGCGATTCTCATTTCGGCCGCGCGGAAAGAGCATCCCGTCGGCCTGGCCGATGACGCCGAAGCGCTGGCGGCGAGTCTGGCAAAAGTCGAGGCGCTCGAGCGCCGCTCGCCGCACGGCGCCGCGTGGCGCGAATACTTGCTCCTGGATTCCCTGCGGCAGCTTGCGGCGGCCGACCCCGTCGAGCGCGCTCAGAGCGAGGCCGCGCTGGCCCAGGAAGTGCTCCTGCGAATCCGGTCGCCGCAACTCTCCGCGGCGCAGCGGAAGTTCCTCGCCGACCCCGCCGTGACGGAGCTCGAGCGGCTGATGCGCCAAGCCGCCGCCCGGCCCGTCGATCCCGAAGATCTGGCCGAGGCGCTGGAACAGTACGAGTGGACCGGCCTGCCCAGCGACGCCTACCGCCTGGCCGACAATCTGCGGCAGTTGTCGTGGTCGGAGGACCCCTCCACCGCCGCCGCCGCGATGACCGCCGAGGCGCACTACCGCGCCCGCAACGTCCGCTTCGTCGTCTCGCAAGACCTGCTCAACCGGCTGCTGCCGGACCAGAAGCCGCTCGTGGAGCGCGTCTGCGACACGGTGCTGGGGATGCCGGTCGAAGGCCGCAGCCGCACCGTCAGCGACGTCTCCGTGCGGGTGGTCCCCGGCGACCGCGCGCGCCTCGAGCTGCAAGCCCGCGGGCAGGTCAGCTCGTCGACGTCATCGACGAGCGGGATGGTGACGGCCTACAGCCGGACCTACGCCAACTTCACGGCCCGCCGCGTGTTCGAGCTGACGCCCGACGGCGTGGTCGCCCACGACGTGCAGGTCGACGTCGATTCCCGCAACCAGCTCGACGAGATCGAAACGCCGCTGGACGGCATCCCGATCCTGGGCGACCTGGTCCGCGGCTTCGCCGAAAGCGAGCACGAGTCGATGGAGTCGGACATCCGCGCGGAAACGGAATCGAAGATCGCCGCCCGCGCCCGCCGCCGCATCCAGGCCCAGGCCGATCCCGCCCTGGAGAAGTTCAACACGCAGCTTGTGGACCGCGTGCTGCGGCCGATGGCGGGTCTGGGGCTGGACCCGGGCATCTATGTGGCCCCCAGCGGGCCCACGCGGCTGGCCGTCTACGCCCGTCTGGCGGCCTGGGACCAGCTTGGCGCCCACACGCCCCGGCCCCGCGCCTTGCAGCACAGCCTGGCCAGCGTGCAGATTCATCAAACGGCGATGAACAACCTGCTCGAGCAGCTTCATCTCAACGGCAAGACCATGACGCCCGTCGAGGTTTGGAAGGCCTTCAGCGAGAAGCTGCGGCTGAACCTGCCAGCGCCCGGTCATCTCGACGACGAGGACGTGACCCTCACGTTCGCCGAGCGCGACGCCGTGACGGTGCAGTTGACGGAGGGGCGGATCGAGATGGTGCTGGCCATCGCCGAGCTCAAGGTGCCGCAGCGCCGCTGGCAAAACCTGCGCGTCTTCATCGACTACGTGCCGCAGGAAAAAGGCCCCGCCTTCGAGCTGGTGCGCAACCGGCCGGTCGGGCTGGTGGGCGACCGCCTGACGGCCAAATCGCAGCTCATCCTGCGGGGCATCTTTAGCGGCATCTTCCCCACGGACCAGGCGTTCCCGATCCTCTACGGCCCGCTCACGACCGACCCGCGCTTAAAGGGCCTGGAGACGGCGCAGGTGGTGATCGAAGACGGCTGGCTGGGCTTCTGCCTGGTGCCGCAATCGGCGGCGCCGATGCGGACGGCGGAGCGGTCGGACAGGGCGCCGGCGCTGGCGCGGTAGCACGCTGTCAGCAGCTAGCACCGTCTTCCTCCTTCACGGCGAAGGCGCGCGCCGGTTAATCTCCCATCTGGATGTCAAACTTTGCCGGTTACGTCACAGATTCCGGCCATAACAGGCCGATCTGTTATGGACAACGGCAAAATGGCCCTCGGTTTTTGCGACGGAGCGCGGCATGTCCCCTGCTGGCGGCGCCGGCCAACTGGCCCTGTGCCTTCTGGTGCTTGCATGCTGCCTTGCGGGCGGATGCGTGTGCCAGGGCCAATGGGACGCTGCCGAGCTTGGCCCAAGCGAATCGGGCAACGACGAGCGATTGCCGGCGGATGAGCAACCGGAAGCCGAGGAAGGCGGTCATCCCTTGACCGTTGGGGCGCTGGCGAGGCGCCTCGGCGGCCGGGTTGCCAGCGGCGTCAAAGCGCGCACCACGATGGTCGTCGCCCGGGTCCGCGGCATGCAGCCGCTCGCCAAGGTGAGTGAAGTGATCGACGATGTGCGGGCGGAAGGATATCCCGACCACGAAATCGAGGGACCGGCCGAAGCGGAGCTGTTGGCGCTCAGGCGGCCGTCGCAGTTTCTGCCGGTTCCGACGGCCGACGTGTTTCGACATCCGGCGGAGCTTCCGCAACTGCCGCCTGCCGGCGGATCGACGACGAAGCCAGGTGAAGCATCGCCAGAGACGCCGGCCGAAAAACCATCTCCAGAGAGCCCTGCGCCGCCCGAGCCCTCGGTTCCTCCGACGTCGACCAAGGCCGACAACCAGGATTCGCCGCCGGAAAACTCGCCTCCTCAGCCGGTCGAAGCGCCGCCAACAACCAACTCGGCCGGAAGCGACCGCAGCGCGCTTGCGCGGCCCGGGTCGGCCGTGATTCGCACGAGCGCCAGCGGCGAGTCGCAGCCGAGCGTCGTTCGCTTCCGCCGGCTGGCGAGCGCGACGGGCGGTTGATCGGTCCGGGCCGGTCGGGGATGATGGACGCAAGAGGCGTCGAAATTGCTCGACGCCGGGCCTCTTCTCGCCGGTCGCGCCGCATGGCCGCTCTTCGCATTCGCCTGGGAACGCGCGCCAGCGCGCTTGCGCGGTGGCAGGCCGATTGGGTCGCCGGCCGGCTGCGGCAGCTCGGAGCGAACGTCGAGCTGGCGCCGATCGCCACCCAGGGCGACCGCGACCAGCGCGGACCCATTGCGGCGATCGGCGGCCAGGGGCTGTTCACGAAGGAACTGCAAGCGGCGGTGCTCGACGGCCGGACCGACCTGGCCGTTCACAGCCTGAAGGACCTGCCGACGGACTCGGTGGCCGGCCTGTGCCTGGCGGCCGTCCCGGAGCGCGGGCCGACGGCCGACGTGCTCGTGAGCCGCGGCGGCCTGGCGCTCGACAAGCTGCCGCCGGGGGCGAGAGTCGCCACGGGAAGCATCCGCCGCCGCGCGCAACTGCTCTTCGTGCGGCAAGACCTCGCGATGGCGGACGTGCGCGGGAACGTCGACACGCGGTTGCGAAAGCTCGACGAGGGCCAGTTCGACGCGCTGGTCCTGGCGGAGGCCGGCCTCGTGCGATTGGGAATGCAGAATCGCGTCACGCAGGTATTGCCGCCGTCGATCATGCTGCCGGCCGTCGGCCAGGGAGCGCTGGCGATCGAAGCGCGGGAAGACGCCACGGAAATCCGCCAGCTCGTGCAGCTTCTCGACGACCAGAACGCGCGGGCGGCGGTCTTGGCCGAACGCGCGCTGCTGGCCGCGCTGCGGGCCGGCTGCCTGGCGCCGGTGGGGGCTTCGGCGCGCGTCGAGCACGGCCAATTGCGGCTGGCGGCGGTCGTCTTGTCGCCCGACGGCCGGCGGAAGATTTCGGCGGAAGGGTCGGGAGACATAAGCGCGCCGGAGGGATTGGGCGAGCGCGTGGCGGCGGAGCTGCTGGCCAAGGGGGCGGCGGAGCTGATCGCGTCCGCGAAAGGCGCGTAGGGTCTTTGAGCGTCGCGGCGGCGGGTTCACTCTACCCACGGTCTTTGCGGCACCTACAATAGGGGGCTGTGGGGAGCAGAGATCCCGGAGCGTTGTCCCGCCTGTTTGCCCCCGCCGTTTGAGGCCCCCATGCAGCGTCTTGCCGCCGCCGCGGCCGCCGGACTTGCCGCCTTCTTTGCGCTTTGCTGGACGCTGGCACCCGCGCAGCCGCCCGCCGCCGATCGCGCGTCGCCAGCCGCCGCCACTACGCCCGCCGACCCGATCCCGCATGACATCGATCGTTCGCCGATCGATCTTGTGCTCTCTTACGACGGCACGTGGCTGGCGACGGCCAACCAGACGTCGCACTCGGTTTCGCTCGTCAACGTTGCGGACGGAGCGGTCCTCGACGAAGTCGCGGTCGGCAAGCGCCCCGCGGCCATCGCCCTTGGTCCCGACGGCCGGCACCTGCTCGTTTCCGGGAGCTATTCCGGCGACGTGACGGTGCTGGAAGTCCTCTCGGACAAGCTCCACGTGCGGCGAACGATCCGCACGGGTTTTGACCCGCACGGCATCGCCGTCGCCAAGGACGGCCGCACGGCCTACGTCGCGCTGACGAGCGCCGCGAAAGTCGCCGTGCTGGACCTTGACGCTGGCGTCGTTCGCAGCGAGATCGAAGTCGGCCTTTGGCCGCGGTCGCTCGCCCTGTCGCCCGACGGCTCGCGCCTGGCCGTCGGTTGCAGCGGCGACCGGGCGATCGCCGTCGTCGACGTCGAGAAAGGCAAGCTCGATTACCGGCAGGAATTCAGCGGCATCAACATCGGGCATTTGAAGGTGACCGCCGACGGCAAGCACGTTTACTTTCCCTGGATGATCTACCGCCAGAACCCGATCAGCATCGAGAACATCCGCAAGGGCTGGGTGCTGGCCAGCCGGGTGGCCCGCGTCAAGCTCGACGGCCCGGCGACGCGGGAGGCGATTTCGCTCGACGTGCCGCGGCGGGCGGTGGCGGACCCCTACGGAATCGATTTCACGAGCGACGAAAAACGGCTCGTCGTCTCGTCGTCCGGGACGCACGAGCTGCTGCTCTACCGCATGCACGATTTGCCGCTCGTGGCGGCGGGCGGGCCGGGCGACCTCATTGACCAGCGCTTGGAGCGGGACCGGGACCGGTTCGATCGCCTCGACGTCGGCGGCCGGCCGATGGGCCTGCGCATCGCCCGCGACGACCGCACCGTCTACGTCGCCAACTACCTGCTCAACTGTGTGCAGGTCGTGGACCTCGTCGACAAGAAGCTCTTGCACGCGATCTCGCTGGGCGGCCCGGAGGCGCCGTCTCTGGCCCGGCGCGGCGAGGCGATTTTTTACGACGCCAAGCGCAGCCTCGACCAGTGGTATTCGTGCCATTCGTGCCACTACGAAGGGGGCACGAACGCCGTCACCATGGACACGCACAACGACGGCAGCATCCGCACGTTCAAGACCGTCCTCCCGCTGCACGGCGTCGTGCAAACGCCGCCCTGGACCTGGCACGGCTGGCAGACGGACCTGCGGGCCGCCATGGCCAAGTCGATTACCTCGACCATGATCGGCGAAGAGCCGAAGGCGGAGGACGTCGACGCCCTGATCGCCTATCTCGAGACGCTCGACCTTCCGCCCAATCCCTTCCGCCGCCCGGATGGGTCGCTCTCCGAGTCCGCCGAGCGCGGAAAGGCGGTTTTCGGGTCCGAGGCCGCCGGCTGCGCCAATTGCCACTCCGGCCCGCACTTCAGCGACGGGCAGATTCACGACGTGGGGCTAGGGTCCCCCAGCGACGTGTACAAAGGCTACAACACGCCGTCGCTTTTGGGCCTCTACCGCCGCACGCGCCTCTTGCACCACGGCCGGGCCAAGGCCCTGGAGGGGCTGCTGACCGACCTGCACAACCCGGCCAAGGTGACCGGCCAGGGCGAATTGACGGCCCAGCAGCGGGGCGACTTGATCGAGTATTTGAAGTCGCTCTGAGCTTCTGTGCTCTCCTGCTCGTGCTCGTCGTCGCCGTTCTCGCGCGAGGGCGTGCAGGTTCTTTCTCAACGTTTTTGCAGGCGGGACGTTCCGACAGTACAATGGCCGTCGCCTTGCACAGACCGACCCGTCTCATCGCAATTCATCATCGGCGAGCACCTCGAAAGGACCCCCCCATGGCCAATTCCGCGTCCGACGTCCTCCGCGAGCTGCAATCGCTGGGCACCCAGCAGAACCGCAAGGTCTACGCCCGCTACGGCGTCGGCCCCAGCATGTACGGCGTCAGCTACGCCCACCTCGGCAAGCTCACCCAACGCATCCAGACCGACCAGGCCCTGGCCGAGGCGCTGTGGGAGTCGGGAATTCACGACGCGCGCGTGCTGGCCACGATGATCGCCGACCCGGCGAGGATGACCGACAGGCTGCTCGAGAGTTGGGCCCTGGACCTGGACAGCCACGTGCTCGCCGACGCCTTCGCGACCCTGGTCGGCAAGACGCCGCTGGCGCAGAAGAAAATGGAAAAATGGATCGACGCCAAAGGGGAGTGGATGGCGGCGGCCGGCTGGGGCCTGGTGGGGCGCCTGGCGATGAGCGACGGCGCCGTCGCCGACGAGTTCCTGCAAAAAATCCTCACCCGCGTGGAACGCGCCATCCATTCCGAGAGGAACCGCGTCCGCCACGCGATGAACACCGCGCTCATCTGCATCGGCCTGCGCAGCCCGGCCTTCCAGAAGCGGGCCATCGAGGCGGCGGGCCGGATCGGCAAGGTGGAGGTGGACCACGGCGAGACGGGCTGCACGACGCCGGACGCGGCGTCGTACATCAAGAAGGTGGCGGCGCGCCGGGCGAAGAAGGGGAAGGGAAAGGTGAAGGCGAAGGCGCGGATGCATTGCTAAGGAGCGGCCGAAAAATAACTTCCCGAATCGTCGCCTTTTGCTCCGCGAAAGGACGCTCTTTCGCGGAGCGAAAGACGACACTGATTTCGTTCGACCCTAAGAGCTGACGACACCCCCTCGCGCGCATGGGCGACCGATCGTCGCCATCAGGGCTTTTGTGCCAATTCGCGAAGAAACCGTGCCGGTGTCGCGATCCGCGTCCGGCCGATCGCCTTCAGCCGATGGAGGTGCCTCTGATCGTTGGTGACCAGAAAGTCCGCGCCTGATTCGAGCGCCAGCGCTACCCACTTGGTGTCCGTCAGGTCGCGCGTCACCGCTGGGGGCACGACCAAGGAACCGGGGAAGACCTGGCTCGCCACCTGAAGAGCGCGGCAAAAGTGTCGAATGTCCGCGTCGGTCATGCCGTGGACGGCGCGCAGCTCGGAATGCGCAAGAACGCTGCGAATCTCGCGCAACGTATCCGGTGAGAGCACGAGCAGGAAGTCGCCGGTGCGGTGCCGGTCCAATACAGCGCGGCTGGCGCTGCGGGGGCTGCTGGACAGGACGCCGGCGATGATCACGTTGGTGTCAACGACGGCGCTTTTCATGGCGCACGGCACGCACGGCCTTGTCGACGGCCTTTCGAACGACGGAGCTCTTGACGCCCTTCATTCGCGCGCGCGTTTTGTCGACCACCGCCCAACCTTCGTCCAGGATTTGCTGCTTCTCGGCGTCGGAAAGCTCGGAAGGCGGCACGATCCTGGCGACCGCCGTCCCGCGCAGCACAAGCTCCACAGGCTCGCGGATCGGCGCCAGCCCCGCGATAAAATCGCGAAGGGGCATGTCGGCGGCGGACAGTTCGATGCGCTGCGTCATGGGCACTTCTCTGCGGCGTTGAGCGGGCCGAATCCCCTGCATCAACGCTAGGGCGTCCACGCTCGCGTGTCAACCGCGAGCGCGAATGGCCGAACCTCACGACTTCACGGCTCTTCCCGCTCATCCGCCAGCAACTGCACGTCCGGCCGCTTCTTGCGAAACGCTTCAAGCCCTTGCGGCGTGACCTTGGTTCCCCGCACGTCCACGCGGACGAGCAAGGGGGTCCTGAAGGTGGCCCAGGCCGGGGCCGCGAACGCCGCAGTGCGATAAATCCACGGATGTCAGGTTCTCGAGCTTGGCAAGATAAGCGCACGTGCGGTCCGTGACGCGCGCGTCATGCGCGGTGAAACCCCGCAGCCTCGGCATCTCCTGGACCACCCACAGGTCGTCGTCGCCGACGGCGCAATTCGCAACGTCGACGTGGAGGACCCTGCGAGGATCCGTAAATCCATTCCACTTCTCGAACCAACCTGCCTCGACCCAGTGGTGATACCCAATTCCGGCGCCCAGCGACTCGAGTCGCTTGATCGCCCGATCGGCGCGGCGGGCCCTTTCGATGTAGCCGCCGACGACGATGGCCACGACGGTGACGACGAAAAGCAGCGTCGCCAGGCGGAACTGCAATCGAAAGCGGCGCGCCATGCCTTGCCGGAACTTCTCCGCCTCCATCTGCCCAATCCAAAATCCAAAATCGAAAATCCAAAATCGAGTACGAGGACGATTACGAGTACGAGGAGGAAGAAGGGGAGGCGGGCCGCCTGCCCTACGGCTTTGCCTGAATCACCTCCCGCAGCACCTCCGCATACGACCGCAGCACCACGTAATTCCGCAGCGTGTAACCGCTCGTCCCTAAACCCTCGGCCGAAAAGTCGCTCCTGAATTCCTTGGGGTTCGAGGGGTGAACGCCGTCGCCGGCGACCAGCGTCAAGACGTCGTAGCCCTCGCGGTCCTTGAACTTCGCCAGCGTGCCGTCCCAGTCGTCCGGCCGACGCTTCAGGCACTCGGCCATGTAGTCGCAGAGCGGCACCTTCAACTCGCGGGCTACCTGGCGGACGGCGTCGGCGAACTGGGTCGCCTTTTTGTCGTGCCCGTGCCGCGGCGGGATCGTGCTCAGGATGACCACCGTCCCGCGATCGAGGCACTTCTCGACGACCTCGCGCGTCTTCTGGCGATATTCATCGACTTCCAATTGCCCGAGGTCGTTCGTGCCGAACATGACGAGGGCGACCTCGGGCTTCAATTCGTCGAGCCAGCGATCGACGTTTTCGTGCGCCCAGCGGATCGTCATGCCCCCTTCGCTGCCGAACTTCGCCCCCTTCCACTCCCGAAAGCATTTTTCGTGCAGGTGCTCTTTGACGAGCTCGTAGTCCTTGGCCGCGGCCTCGTCCATGTTTTTGGGCTTCTCGTAGAGCATCGGCGTCCAGAAGGCCATCGTGACGGTGATCGAGTCGCCGAATTGCGCGAACGTGCGCTTTTCGCCTGCGAACTTCGCGTGCACCTTACGCATCGCGTCGACCCAATCGGGCTTTTCCTTCGGCTTGTCCTGCGCCGCTGCCGGGAAACAGAGAACGCCGAGGGCGGCGAGAGAGAATGCAACGCGCAGTTTCATGGGCGGACCTCGCATGCCGGAATGTGGTCGCTACAACGAGCAAATCGACTCGTCGCGCGAATCCAGCCTACGGCCTTGCATGCGGGAAGTGAACTGTAGGACGCATTTCTCAATGCGTCCGACAAGAATGGCAGGCGAGCCGCCTGCCCTACGAAAAATGGCAGGCGAGCCGCCTGCCCTACGAAAAATGGCAGGCGGGCCGCCTGCCCTACGAAAAATGGCAGGCGGGCCGCCTACCCTACGACGACCACTCCTTGCGCCAAGCGCCCACGGCCAGCGGGTCGCTGGGGTCGAGCGCCAGGAGCGTCTCGACTACCTCCAGCGCCATCTCCCGCTTGCCCAGCTTGTCGAGGCAAAACGCCAGCCCCTTGCCCGATTCCAAAAAGCCCTGGTTGTCCGGCCGCGCGTAAGGAACAAGGCCGGGCAGCGGCTCGCCCAGCGCCTTGAGCCCGATGCGAAAGGCATAGCCGAAATGCCCGCGGGCCAGGGCATAGTCCTCCTCGGCCAGCGCCAATTCGCCCAAGAGCCGGTGCCCGGCAATGAAGTCGGAGCATTCCTTGAGCAGCCAGCGGACCTCGTCGCGGGCGACGTCGATTTCGCCGGCGCCCAGCATGGCTTGGACGTCGGCCAGGTCGTCGGCCCGCTCCAGCGCGCAGCGCGGGTGGACCAGCTCCCAGGCGTCCTGGCCCTGGACCTTGCGGCAGGCGACGCGCGTGTCTGAGGGCGGCGCGGGGCGGTCGTGCTTCTTCTTTCGAGACACAGATGACGCCAACAAGGCGGAATCGCGGCTACGCGCCGTGGATCCAGGCGGCGCAGCTTACCGCGAATGTACCGTCAACGGCGATCAAATCCCACCGGAGTGCAACGGGGGCTTAGGAGGCGGCTCGGAGCGTGAGGGCTACTCGTAGCCGTCTCGCTCCGCGAGACGTGGCGTTGCGGTGGCGAGCCCGCCGGCACTGCGAACTCGCTGAGCGCGCGGACGGCGCCCGCTTCGGCTGCCTCACGCGGAGCGTGAGGGCTACTTTCGTAGGAGCGTGAGGGCTACTTTCAGAACTCCCACACCACCTGGGCCGTGTACTGCACGTCGTTCCGCCGCTTGCCGTGCGGCGTCGAGTCGTACTGGTCGACCACGCCCATCTTCAGGCTTGTCGGCCCCAAGACGTCGAGGCCCGTCTCGATCGCCAGGTCGTTCTTGGCGCGGAACTCCTCAAAGTCCTCCAGGTCCGGAATCCACTCGCTCTTGAGCAGCAGCTTGTGCCGCGCGGCCAGCTTGTGCTCGAAGTCGCAGCTCACGTTTCCTTCGGGGATGTACCGGCTGCCGAGGACGCCGTACTCGCGCGAGGCGCCGGCGCCGACGCGCCCGCGGAGGGTCGTCGTTTCCGTCTTCATGCACTGGTAGCCGACGCCCCCGTCGAAGCCCACGCGGCTGTCGAAGGCCTGAAAGTCGTCGTACTCCACCGAGTTGTGCAAAAACGCCAGCCAGGGGTTGTCCGCAAAGAGCTTTTCCAGCCGCGTGTCGTAGAGCAGCTTGTCGGCGGTGCGGGTGCTCTCGGAGCGGGCGAAGTTGTGCGTCACGTTGAACGTCAGCTCGTTCTTGGGCGTCTTTCGGACGAGCTTGCCCGACGAGCGGGTATTGAGGTTTTGCGAGTTGCCGTCCGCGCCGTTGAGGCCCAGCTCCAGCCTCCCCGACCAGAGAGAGAGTGCGCCGATGGGATACGGAAGCACGATTCTCTCTTTCAGGGCAGGCCCGGATTTTTCCACTTTGGCAGCGGTGCTGGGTTCGTCTGGTTTTTTGTCGTCGGACTTTTCTTCGACGGGCTCTGGGGGAGGGGGCAGCGGTTCGGCGTGGTTTGGCGATAGAAGCTCAGGTCCGAGGGAGAAGTCGTCGAGCGGCGCGGGGTCGTCGGGCCAGCCGCCGGCCAGGATCGCGTCGTACGTCGACGCCTCGGGCGCAAGCGACACGCCATTGGGATCGACATCCCCTTCGGCGATTTCGCCGGCACCGGGCGCTTCGTGGGCGCAGGCAAACGGCCAGTCGGGCGAACCGGCCGTCGCCGCCGTCGCCGTCAGACCTGCCACGGGCAGTAAGCCGGCCAGCGCGAAAAAAGACCGAAACGCGAAACGTCGCATCGGCAACAGCTCCAAAGTCACTAGCGTCATGGATGGCGATGTGGCCGGCGTCGCGCGTGACAGCATCCCGGATGGCGGACCGGACGTTAGGAAATGCTCCCAGTCCGGGCAAGGGCAGCTTGAGACGGCATTGCTGGCGGCCTAGAATCGCGGCCGAATCGTCGCCTTTCGCTCCGCGAAAGGACGCTCTTTCGCGGAGCGAAAGACGACATCCATTCCCGCCCCGGACTTCCGCCCGCCTTGTCCGCCAACCCTTACGTCTCGCCGCCGCCCGATGCCGCCGCCCTGGCCGGCGCCGGCCGCCGGTCGGGGGCCTGGAAGTGGTGGGTCTGCGGCCTGTTGTTCTTGGCCAGCACGGTGAACTACGTCGACCGCCAGACGCTGGTCAACGTCTCCAGCCGGATCAAGAAGGAATTCAAGCTCAACGACGAGGGCTACGGCCGTCTGGAATCGGCCTTCGGCTGGGCCTTTGCGGCGGGCACGATGATCTTCGGCTTCATCGCCGATCGCACGAGCATCCGCTGGCTTTATCCCACGGTGCTCCTCCTGTGGTCGGCGATGGGTTTCTGCACGGGCCTGGTGGAAACCTACGCCGGACTCTTGACGTGCCGGCTGTTCCTGGGCCTGTTCGAGGCCGGACACTGGCCCTGCGCGCTGAAGACCACGCAGCGGCTGCTGACGCCGGCCGACCGCACGCTGGGCAACAGCGTCTTGCAAGGGGGCGCGTCGATCGGCGCGATCGCCACGCCCATCATCATCGGCGTCATGCTCACGCCCAAGGTCGGAAGCTGGCGAATGCCGTTTCTCGTGGTGGGCGCGATTGGGTCGCTGTGGGCCGTGGCCTGGCTCGTGTCGATCCGTCGCGGCGAGCTGGGGCGGACGGCACAGGCCGGCGAAAGCGGCACGGACGCTCTGGCGGCGGCCGGGCAAACCGCGGCCGACGCGCGGTCGTTCTTTGAGGTGATCTTCACGAGGCGGTTCCTGATCCTGGCCGTCGTGGTCATTTGCATCAACGCCTCCTGGCACATGTACCGCGCCTGGATGCAGCAGTTTTTGGAGAAGGGCCGCGGCTACAGCGAGTCCCACGCGCTCTACATCATCTCCCTCTATTTCACCGCCACGGAGGCCGGCTGCCTTCTGGCGGGCGGGGCGACGCTCTGGCTGAAGCGCCGCGGGCGCACGATCCACGGGGCGCGGCTGATGGTTTTTTTTGGCGGCGCGATGCTGGCGCTCTTGGGCGTCTTGCTGCCCCTTTTTCCCAAAGGCTGGGCGCTGATCGCGCTCTTGATGACGATCGGCGCGGGACTCCTGGCGTTGTTCCCCTGCTTCTATTCGTTCACGCAGGAGCTGACCGTCCGCCACCAGGGAAAGGTGGCGGGACTCTTGGGGACGATCGCCTGGGCCAGCGCCGCCCCGCTGCACACGCTCTATGGCCGGACCGTCGACCACCTCCGCGCCATCGATCCGATGCTCAACGTTTACGACCCGGGCCTGCAAGCCGTCGCCGTGCTGCCGCTCCTGGCGGCGGGCGTGATCTGGCTCTGCTGGGAGCGGGGGAGGCGCGCCGAGGCGCCAGGCGCATCGTAGGACGGCCTTTCGAGGCCGTCACTTAGCGACGGCCTAGAAGGGCCGTCCTACAGGACCCTTTGCGGCTGCCATGGGCCGTGAGCCGCCTACATTTCCTTCAGCAACTTCATCCCTTGGCGCGCTCGATCGTGCTCCGGCGAGATGAGCAGGCAGCGCTCGTACGCCTTGTACGCCTGCGCGCGGTCTCCGCTCAGGCGACGCGCCTCGCCCAGGTAAAACCAGGCGGCGGCCAGGCCGGGGTCGGCCGCCACGGCCGACTCCAGCTTCTCGATCGCCGCCGCATAGTCCCCCCGCCAGAAGGCCTGCGCGCCCGCGGCGTGGTGGTCCCGCGCCGTGTGCTGCTGGGCCTTCGCCGGATTCTTGCTCCACTGGTAAAACGCGGCCAGCTTCTTGTAGATGTCCTGAGGATCGACGCCGCCGACCTTGACCGCCCGCTCCCAGTAGTCGCGTGCATCTTCCGGGCGCTGGCGCGCGACGCAGACGTCGCCGTGCAGCTCCAGGACGGCCAGGGTGTGCCCCTCGCGCTGCGTAAGCTCGTAGAGCAGCTCGTCCGCCTCGGAGAGGCGCCGGGCGTTGATCGCCTTGATCACGAGCGTCTCGGCGGCCGGGGAATTCCACTTGAAGTCGAGCAGGTTGCGGATGCCCGCGGTTTCCGGGCCGGGTTTTTCCGCCATGATCATTTCGTTGGCGACCGTCCAGCGCTGGTCGATGCCGATCGTCTTGCGGTCGGCCGACCAGCGCTCCGACTCCAGGTCCAGCGGCGTGCGGATGCGGTCCGGGGCGTGGTCGGCCAGGTCGTAGAATTTCTCGGCGGCGGCCGCGTTTCCCGAGAGCTCCTCGGCCCGGGCGCGGAGCAAATGCGGCTCGGTGTCGCGCGGCTGTTTCTCTTGCAACGGCTTGAGCCTCGCCAGCGCCGCCTCGAGCCGCCCCGAACGGATTTCCAGCTTCGCCAATTCCAGTTGCGCGCCGGGCAGATCGCCGGCCTCGCGGAAGGCCTGCTCCGCGCGCGCGGGGTCCTCCAGCCGCAGGTAGTTCCGGCCGATGAAGTACCAGCAATCGGCCGGCCGCGGATGTTTCCGCTCGACGGCCTGCCGCAACTGCTCGACGGACGCCTCGATCCGCCCCAGGTGCGCCAGGCACTGCGCCCACTGGTACCGCGCTTCCGGTTCGGCGGGGTCCATCGCGGCGGACTTGGCGAAACAGGCCTCGGACTCGGCGGGATAGCCATACGCCATGTAGGCCTGCGCCAGTCGGCGCCAGTCGGACGCTTGCTCCGGCCGCGACTCGAGGCGCAGCTTCTCCAGGTCGCCGGCCGAGATCGTGTCGGTGCGCGACGGATCGACGGCCGGAAAATCGACGACGCTCAGGCGGCTAAAGGCCACCCATCCGCCGGCCGAGAACTCGATCAGCACCACGATCGCCAGGGCCCATTGCACGGGACTCACTTCCCACCCCCCTGGCCGCTGAACCAGCCGGTGACTTCCCCCATCCGCGGGTCCGGGAGGAAGGGATTCATGCCGCCGGCGACGACGTCGTCTCGCCCGTCGCCGTCCAGGTCGCCGCAGGCGACGGTGGCCAGCAGGATCGGCGCGCCGTCGATCTGCCAGGGGGTGAAGTTTTGCTTCCCGTCATTCTCCAGCCACACCAGGTTCGCCGCGCCGTCCACGTTCCAGTCGTTGAACATGCTGGCCAGCACGACGTCGGTGTCGCCGTCGCCGTCGAGGTCCGACGGCGCCGCGGCGTACGTGCCCCCCAGGTCCGAAATCCGGTGCTTCACGAACTCCCAGTTTCCGCGGTTCTCCAGCCAATAGCAGCCATGATACGGCTGCGGATAGTGGTAGAAGATCTCGAGGTTGTCTCCGGCGGTCCAGAGCAGGTCCATGTCGCCGTCGCGGTCCAGGTCGCACTTCACGAGCCCCGACGATCCGACGTCGAAATTGTGCGTGTAGCTGATGATCCGCTTCTTGGGCTCAAAGGCGCCTCCGCCCGTGTTCTCGAAGGCCCACACCTCCTCGTAGTCCTGCGAGACGAGGGCCACGACGTCCAGGTCGCCATCGCCGTCGTAATCGTGGATGGGGACGTGGATCGTGCCCGGCGCTTGCAACAGCTCGTGCTGCACGAAGCGCCCCGCCGCGCGTTGCTCCAGCCACAGGATGCGGCCGTGATTGTAGCCGAACACGGCCACGACCAGGTCGACGTCGCCGTCGCCGTCGAGGTCGCCGGGCTGGGCGTCGGCCACGCGCCGCTCGTCGTCCAGGATCAGGTGCGTCGTGAACTCGAACTGGCCGTCGTTTTCCAGCCACACGACCTTGCCGACGTGCTCGTCGCTGGGGCTCACGTTGCCTAGGACGGAGACGACCACGTCGACGTCGCCGTCCTTGTCCAGGTCGACGACCGTGGCGTGCGCAGGCGGCGCGATGTCCAGGTCTCCCCCTAGCTTTCGTTCCCGATACACGCCGCGCGAAGTCTGTCGCCGCCAATAGACGCCGTTGCGCCGGCCGTCGCAGTAGAGCACGTCCATGAGACCGTCGGCGTCCAGGTCGACGACCTGCACGTTGGTGATTCTCGGCCAGTATTTGCCGGCGGGGACCAGGGCCTCCTTGCGGAACGCCAGCTTCGACGCGGGATAAGTGGACGGCGTGGCCCTCACCGCCAGCGGCGCCCCCAGCGGCGGCAGGGCATACCACGCCCAGACGATCGGCCCGGGCAGGACGACGGCCAGCGCCAAGAGAAGCCACGTGAGCCAGCGCGCTTTGCGGCGGACCGCGGACCCGGACGCCTCGTGCTTAGGCGCGTCCGGCCGGTCCTTCGCCGAGTGCTTGTTTTTGGTTTTCACAGTCGCACAAGGCTGGCGGGGGTAGGACGGCCTTTCCAGGCCGTCTTCTCCGCGACGGCCCGGAAGGGCCGTCCTACAGTATTTGCGGGTCCACGTAGACAAGAACGATCTCCACGGCGTCGTGGTTCACTCGATCGTACCGCCCTGGCGGCGGATGGACAACGACGAGGCCCGGCCCCTCGCCGTCCCTGGGTCGCCGGTTCATTCGCCGGCCAGCAGGCGGTAGATCGCCGGGTCGGCGAGCGAACTCGCCACAAGGCGCGCCCCGTGGAAGTCGTGCGCCAGGCTACGCCCGGCCGGGACGGCCACGGCGATCGCGCCAGCCGCCACGGCCGCCTGGCAGCCGATCTGGCTGTCTTCCAGCACCATCATCCGCTGCGGCGGCACGCCGAGACGGCTCGCGGCAAGAACGTAAATCTCCGGGTCGGGCTTGCCATGGTGCACGTCCTCGGCCGTGAGCACGTGGCAGAACCGCTCCGTCCACTCAAAGCGCTGCAACAGGCCCAGCGTATAGCGCCGACGGCTGCTCGTGGCGACGGCCTTGGGCACCGCCGATTCCTCCAAATGCGAAAGCAGATCGACGAGCCCCGGCATCGGCGCGAGGTAGCCGTCGAGCATCGACGGCAGCAAAGCGTCGGTCTCGGCCAGCAGTTCGGCCACCGTCGCATCCAGGCCGTGGCAATCGATCATGAGCTGCAAGGAGACGCGGCCGGGCCGGCCCATCATCGCGTCGAGCAGCTCGGGCGTGAGGCTCTTGCCGCGGCGGGCCAGAAGCTGCCGCCCGACCGCTTGATAGACGTCCTCCGTGTTGAACATCAGTCCGTCGAGGTCGAAGACGACGGCCTGAATGGCTTTGGGCATGTCGACGCTCCAAGTAGGTCGGCCCTCCGGGCCGACGTCGACGGCCTGGAAAGGCCGTCCTACGATCTCGTCTTGCCGAACAAATCCGCCATCGCCTCGTCGCACGTCGCGTAGCGGAACGTGAAGCCGGCCCTGCTCAATTTCGCCGGCATCGCCTTCTGCCCGGTGATGACCACCACCGCCACCTCGCCGAACCGCAGCTTGAGAGCGAACGCGGGAATCGGAAACGCGCACGGCCGGTGCAGCGCCCGCGCCAGGCAGCGCGAGAAATCGAGGTTCCGCACGGGATGGGGCGCCGTGGCGTTGACGGGTCCGGCGAGATTGGGGTTGTCGATCGCCTCCAGATAGGCGCGCACGAGGTCATCGACGTGAATCCAGCTCACCCACTGCTTGCCGCCGGCCGCCGGCCCGCCCAGACCGAGCTTGAAGGGCGTGAGCATTTGCATGAGCGCCCCGCCATCGGCCGCCAGCACGACGCCCACCCGCAGCACGACGACTCGGACCCCCTCGGGCGCCTGAAGCGCCGCGTTTTCCCATGCTGTGCAAACCTGCGCCAAGAAATCGTTTCCATGCGCGGCCGATTCCGTCAATTCACGGTCGCGCACATCGCCGTAAAACCCGACGGCGGAAGTGCTTACCAGGACTTTGGGGCGTTCCGGAGCGCCCGCAATCGCCGCCACGACGTTCCGCGTGCCGTCGACCCGGCTGGTGCGGATCACTTCCTTCTGATGCGCGCTCCACCGCTTGCCGAAGAGCGATTCGCCGGCCAGGTGGACGACCGCGTCGCAGCCGCTGACCTTCGCCGGCCAATCGCCGCCCGTCGTCGGATCGCCCGCCGCGACCTCGACCTTCGGCCCGAACTGCTCGACCGCCTCGCGCACCCGCCGCGATAGCACGACCGGCCGGTCGCCCCGGGCGACGAGCGCGCGGACCAGCCGCGAGCCGACGAGTCCCGTTCCGCCTGTAACAAAGACACGCATGCTGCGCTCCAAGCGGTGCGTCGCTTTTAGCGATCGGAAATAGCCGTGCTAGCGGGTTCGACCTTTGCACGTAGCGGATATTCGATTATGAACTCGGCTCTCGTGTCACATCCCTTGTCAGTGGAATCGCCGCATGGCCCAGCCGGCCCCGAAAACCGAGCCGCGGCTTTCGAGCCTGGTGATCATCCCGGCCCGGCTGCACTCCACGCGCCTGCCCCGGAAGCTCCTCTTAGCCGAGACCGGCAAGAGCGTGATTCAGCATACGTATGAGGGCGCGAAGAAGGCAACCCGGCCGATGGACGTGTGCGTCGCCGCCGACCACTCGGAAATCGTTTCCGCGGTGCGTTCGTTCGGCGGCCAAGTGCAGATGACGCGGCCCGACCACCCTAGCGGCACCGACCGCGTGGCCGAGGCCGCCGTCCGCATGCCGCCGGTCGACGTGATCGTCAACGTCCAGGGCGACGAGCCGGAAATCAGCGGCCAAGCGATCGACCTGGCCGTCGAGCTTTTGGAGCAGAACCCCGCGGCGGCGATGTCCACGCTGGCCACGCCGATCCGCTCGCTGACGCAGCTCCACGATCCCTCCTGCGTGAAAGTGGTCTTCGACGAATGCGGCCGAGCGCTCTATTTCAGCCGCAGCGTCATTCCGCACCCGCGCGTCTGGCGCGACGACCTGCTTTCGGCCGACCCGCCGGTCTTCTTTCAGCACGTCGGGCTGTACGCCTACCGGCGCGTTTTTCTGCTCGAGTTCAGCCGACTGCCGGCGACCCGGCTCGAAGAGATCGAGAAGCTCGAGCAGCTTCGCGTGCTCAGCGCGGGTCACGAGATCGTGGTGGGCGTGATCGACGAGCCGACGATCGGGATCGACACCGCGGACGACTACCGCGGCTTCGTGGCCCGGATGTGCGGCCAGCACTTCTCGTAGGGCGGGCGGCCCGCCTGCCGTAGGATGGACTTCAGTCCGTCCCTCTCCCTGTCGGACGGACTTTAGTCCGTCCTTCTTCGCGCCCGTGCTGCGAATGGCAGGCGAGACGCCTGCCCCACGCAAATCGGCAGGCGGGCCGCCTGCCCTACGGCCCATCGCTTTGCCGCCCGCAAGCTGTTATTTTGAAGGCGGTTTTGACGGTTCAATCTGGGGAGTCGCGGCCAGGAATGCGCGACGCCCCTGCGCACCCTGCGCTCGCGCGAAGGAGCCTGCATGAGAATCGCTTTCCTGTGTGCCGTGCTTCCGCTGATGTGCCTTGCAAGCTGCAGCGACTCGTCGCCGCCGGCCGGCCCCAGCCCTGCGGCCGTGCAGGAGGCCCGCGAGCTGCTGGCCAAGGGCGAGACCTTTCCGTTCACGTTCGACCTGAAGGACGTGGACGGCAAGCCCGTCAAGCTGGCCGACTACGAGGGCAAGGTGGTGATCGTCGATTTCTGGGCCACCTGGTGCGGCTACTGCATCAAGGAGTTTCCTCACTTCGTCGAGCTGCGCAAGAAGTACCAGGAGCGCGGTTTCGAAATCGTCGGCATCGACTGCCTCGAAGACGGCAGCGAAGCCGCAGTCCGCAAGCTGGTGAAGGAATTCGTGGCCGAGCACGGCCTCCCCTATCCCTGCGTCTTCGCCGATCAAGCGACGCTCGATCAGGTGCCCGATTTCAGGAGCCTCCCCACCACGCTCTTCATCGACCGCACCGGCAAAGTGCGGGCGAAGATCGTGGGCTACCACGAACTTGAAAACCTGGAGGCGATTGTGTTGGAGCTGCTGGGCGAAAAGGCGTCGGCCGGCTAGCGGCGCACGTCAGCAATCCAAAATCTAGAATCCAAAATCGAACATCCCAAGCGGAGGCAATCGTTTCGAATTTGAGTCTTGCCGTCATGATCTCCTCGTCCCCCACCCGCCGCCGCTGCGACGAAATCCGCGACAAGGTCGAGTCGGGAAGGCGCTTGTCGGCCGACGACGGGCTTCTTCTCTATTCGCCCGAGGTGCATCTCAACGACCTGGGCGCCCTGGCGAACCTGGTCCGCGAGCGGAAGCACGGCAACCTCGCCTTCTACAACATCAACACCCATCTCAACCCCACCAACGTCTGCGTCTATCGCTGCATCTTCTGCGCCTTCCGCTCCGACCTGCGGGACGAAAAGGGCTACCGCATGTCGGACGAGCAAATCCTGGCCCGCGGACAGGAGGCCGTCGATGCCGGCTGCACCGAGATGCACATCGTGGGCGGCCTGCACCACAAGATGGAGTACGACTGGTATCTGGGCCTCATTCGCCTCTTGCACCATGCGTTTCCCAGCCTGCACCTCAAGGCCTGGACCGGCGTGGAGATCAACTGGTTCGAGCACATCACGGGCAAAAGCGTGCGAACGATCCTGGAGGAGATGATCGAGGCGGGCCTGGGCAGCCTGCCGGGCGGCGGGGCGGAGATTTTTCATCCCGAAGTCCGCAACAAGATTTGCGAGCACAAGGCCGACGCCGAGTCCTGGCTCGAAATCCACCGCACGGCCCATCAGCTCGGCCTGAAGACGAACTGCACGATGCTCTACGGCCACGTCGAGAACGCCTGGCACCGCATCGACCACTTGCTGCGGTTGCGCTCCCTTCAGGACGAGACGGGCGGCTTTCAGACGTTCATTCCGCTGGCGTTCCATCCGGCCAACACGAAGCTCGCCCACATCAAGAAGGCCTCGTCGCTCATGGACCTGCGGACGATGGCGGTGAGCCGGCTGATGCTGGACAACGTGCCGCACGTCAAGGCCTACTGGATCATGCTGGGCGTCGGCACGGCCCAGGTCGCCCTGAGCTACGGGGCCGACGACATCGACGGCACGGTCCGCCACGAGCTGATCTACCACGACGCGGGCGCCCAGACGCCGGAGATTTTGTCCGTCGAACAAATCCGGCGATTGATCGTCGAAGCCGGCCGCGAGCCGGTGGAGCGGGACACGCTCTACCGGCGGGTGGTGCGGGAGGGGGGGAGGTGGAGCGTGGGGGAGAAGGTGGGGGCGGGCGTGCAGGTGTCGTGAGACAATGTCGCCAATCGCCACGGTCGACAACAATGTTGGGCGTCCAACTGCTCTCCACTGACCCGCGTCCGTGGAAGCACGATTGGCAGCCAGGCTCCCTGCTCTCCACCGACCCCGCGTCAGACCCCGCGTCGGTGGCAGCACGACTGGCGGCTAGACAGTCGCCCCCAACCTCTGGGGGTTCGCCGGCCTCCCGCTGCGACGGGCTTTGCCATCGCGTTGTGCGGACGAACGGCCGAAAGTCGACGAGCGCACGCGGGGCCATTGTCCTGCGCAGCGGCGAGCGCATCAAGCGGCGAGGACGGGCGTGGTCGCGTCGAAGGTCCGCGATGTGTCTAGTCCTTAACCAAGCGAGCCCGGTTCGGCTCGCTGGAGAGGGCTCACAAAAAAACTCGAAATCTTCGGCGTTCTCGGGCGTCTGAGAGTTGAAAGCAAAAACTCAAGACCACGAGCACGGAGGATTTCGAGTGAAACGTAGCAT
>JACOUI010000242.1 GCA_016177915.1 Planctomycetia bacterium | reverse complement strand
GGGAGGGTCGGGGGGGTCGGGGTGGGGGGCCGCTTTCCGGCAGGCCGTGTTTGGCGCCTCCCATCGCCCACCGCGCCATCGCGCTGCGCCCCGGCCAGGGAAACACGGTTGGGATGCCCAGCGGCCGCAGGAGCCAGTACGGCAGCGCCAACGGCAAGAGCGCGTCCCATCTCCTGATGACGGCGGCGGGCAGAATCCGCCGGCTGACGACGATTTCGAGTCCCGCCTTGTTGGCCATGCGCTCCCACTCTTCTCGCGGGAACATCGTGCGGTGGGCGAAGGCCCGGTCTTGCAGCGAGACGTACAGCCGGCCGAGCCATCCGAGACGGAACCGCCGCGTCAGGGCCGGCCAGAAAAGGTGCTGCCGCAAATCCGCCAGCGTGATCGTGGCCACGAGCGTCCCGCCCGGCCGAAGCACGCGCATCACCTCGGCCATGATCTTCTCCGGCCGCCGCATGTGCTCCAGCGAAGAAAACGCAAGCACCGATTGCATGCAACCGCTATCCAGCGGCATTTCGGCGGCGTCGGCCTCGATGAGCTGCTCGTACCGGCCAAGCCGCCGCGCCCCGGCAAGCTGCTTTGCGGAGATATCCAGCCCGAAGTCGATATTTCCTTCGAGCCCATGCTGCGCCAGTTGGCCGGCCCCGCAGCCCAGGTCCAGCACCGGCCTTTCGAGACGGATGGTCTGCAATTGGTCGATCTCGCAGGCGCGGAAGAGCGCGTGCGAGAGCGGCGAGCACCGCAGGTAGTTCTTCACGACGCGGTCGGACGCGAGAAACGCGGGCGTCCCGTCGCCGACTTCGACGACCTTTGCCTTTGCGACTGGGAGCACGATCGATGTCGCCATAACGCGGCCTTTCTAAAGCACAGGATAACCCGCCGCAAAGAGGGCGGTATACATGACGCGAAAGAACGCGAACACTGCCACAATCAGCACCGCAATGCTCCAGTGCACGCGCGCCAGGATCTGCCCCAGGACCAGGTAGATCGGGAAGGCCGCGGCGGCGAATCGTCCGTGGCCGGCCATCGCCATTTCGTAGCTGCGCGTGACGTAGGGAATGAAAAGGACGAGGGCGCCGAAGAGCGTTTCGTAGACCGTCAGCCAGCGTTTGGCCCAGCCAAGCGCAATGAGCGCTGCGGCGCCAACGAAGATGATAGGGTTGGCGAACTCGATGCTCTGCCAGGCGGGAAGCTCGTCGAACCGGGCCCAGTAGCCGGACGAGCCGGGCACGTAGTGCGACCAGATCGGCTCGGCCGACGCGAGAATCCCGATCTTGCCAAAGAGTCCGACGTCAGGGAGCCGGCGCCAGTGGTCCTGCGTGTGAACGAACGCCAGCGCGTCGCCGAACTCGATGTGCAAGAAGAGCATGTACGCCAGAATGCCCCAGAGAGAAAGCGGCACGACCCAGGCCAACCGCGCCGCGGCGCGTGCAGCCGTGGGACTGGTCTGCCACACGTGCCAGGCCAGCGGGAGCGCGACCGCGACTCCTACTGGGCGAGAGGCCGTGCATACGCCAGCGAGAATCGCCAGCGGAAGGAGGTGCCAGTTTCGCCGGATACCTAGAAGCACCAGGACAGCAAAAAAGACGAACAGTGACTCGGCATACGCCGCGCCGAAGAAAAAGGTTGTTGGAAAAGTGGCGAGCGCAAGCAGCGACCAACTCGTCGCCGCGGAAGCTGTATCTCGCGATCGGTGACCTGAATAACTCCAAAGCAGCACGAAAACGCCCGCAAGCGCCACGTTGGAGATGCCGATCGCCGACCATGCGGGATCGAAACCGCATTTCTGCCAACAGACGGCGATCAGGACTACAAAGAGTGGGAAGAACGCGACGCTCGATGCCTCGTTCCCTTTATAGTTGTATCCTTTGATTGCCGCAGCAAGGTACCAGTCGCCATCCCACCGCGCCACTGGTTCCAGTGGACGGCTCTCCGATGCCACTGGCAGCTCATGATCTAGCTTAGGCGCGAGGACACCCTGCGCTGCGATCCGCACTCCCAGTACGAGCAGGACGAGGCACAGCAAATAGGGTGTGAGCGCGCCTGTGAACTGCTGCGCCAGCACTGCCACTGCGCGCACTTTCATTTTCAACCTCCGATCGTGCCGCTCAACTGGCGAACCTAGGGGACGGGCTTGCAGACCTTGCGGTCCATTCGCGTTGGGGGCCAATTACACGCCCCACCTTCATCGTCGAGAGTCTCGAGCGCTGGGGGACACTGCTCACGCTTTGTCAGAAGGGGATCGTTGCTGCAGCGCTCGGTGCACGACGTACAGATGGTGTAGTAGATCTTCTTTGGCTCGTCCTCGGCCAGCTCACAGGTGTGCGCTCCCTGCTTCGGCTCGGCGGCTTGATCGTAGGAGTCCCAACGGCAACTATGCGCGAATGCCGTGAGGGGGTCTCCGGTGACATACACCTTGCAGCTCCCGGCGGTGGTCCCGTCGGCGTGATGGGTGTCCGAGCATCCGCCCGTACAATTAACGAGCTGGCTGCAATCAAGCTCGTGCGCCAAAGCTGCTGCCAATCCACCGATCAGCAGCGCGCAAACAGACAAGAGCCCAATAGCCACGTACTTCATGGTAGGTCCTCCCTCGAAATGGTCCGGGTCGCGTAAGAAACTGTCAGCTCTTCCTCTCCCCTGCCTCTAGCGCCGCCGCCGGAGCAGTAGGTAACAGGCGGCAGCGGTACATACCGCCAGCACCAGGGCGCTAGCAATAGTCCATCTCCACCATCGCCACGCGATGCGCTCCCGTTCTTCACGGACTTCGCGCAACTGCTTGCCCAACCGCCCTTGCTCGTCGATAACGTGATACGTCTCGGTTGAGGCGCTGAATGCGTACATACCAGGCCGCGGCTGGACGTGGAATTCTACGGAAGAGAAGTCCGGGTTCACGCTGTAGGAAACGACGTTCGCGCGATAAAGCTGCCGCATGGCGCCGTCACTCCCAAACTGAAATACCGCGTAGCCCTTCAATACAGGGATTGGCTCGGAGGGCTGGTACTCAAGATCAATCCGCATGCGTTCTCGGTCCTTGTAAAAGCCCTGGGCGCGCAAAACGCGGCCGTCACCGTCCAAGTCCGCCCACCAGCGGTACGACGAGGGGTCACCGCCCTGTCCACGGCGCTCGACCACTGCGCAGCGCCGATTGGCGACGACGGCTTCGCCTACCAGGCGATACAGACTCGCGTCTAGCGGTAGACGCAGTTGGCGGCTGCTGAGGTCGCTGCGCCTATGTTCGTGGCAGACATGCGCAAGCAGGACAGCAACGTCGGGCGGTGTGAACAGGTCAAGAAGGGAGATGTCTGTATTGACGGTCAACTCCCACTCGTACTGCAACCTCTCTTCTTGGAGGTCGACGTTTTCAGCGCGCGGGCGGAAAATCTGCACCTCCTGGCCATCGAAGAGACAGATCACCGCGCGTGAGTTGAAGCGGTGGTCCGAACGGTCATATTCTGGGTAGCGCGCCTCAAGGCGCACACGGTTGCCACGGAAGTCAACGTAGTATTGACGCCGCTCGTCGAGCGCCATGTCTGCTGACGGCTCACCCTCAAACTGGCCCTTGGCGACAAAGTGAGTAAGGTGGACTTCGTATTGGACGCCGTGAACGCGGTCGCGAAGCCCCTGCCAATCTTTCAGGACTTGCGAAAGGTCGGGGGGCGGGGCTGCGTGGCACACTTCGTCTCGTGCCTGCGAAAGTAGTAGGCCCATGAGAACTCCGCGACAGCGAGAATGTGATGTGCGGGCGCCATGGCTATTTGCTCTGCGTCACAAGGGATGGGATTGACACGGCAACGTCAAACCATGCCGACTCCCCGGAGGCATAAGTCACGATGAGAGTCACCTTGGTTGGCGCGGGCTGCTTCGCGAGGGCCGGCGTCCAAGTCAAGTCGATGTAGCACACGGGCGAGGCGTCTGCGCGACGGGTTCGAGCGCTCAAGCCATCCCCCTCCGAGAGGCCCTCGACATGAACCGTTGCGATGGCACGGTGATTTCGACTCTGCACGGCGAGAGTTTGAGTTTCAGTGCCTCCGGGACGCTGGCCGGCGAAGCACACGTTTTCAGGAATCGCAAATGCGTCCTGCACGACGACGCCGCGCACAGGGATGGGACAGTGCGGCAGCGCGTCGCCATTTCGCGCAACCGGCGCAAGGACGACGTCGAACGCGAACCGGCCCACCGGCAGCCGGGCAGAGGGAGTGATCACAATGTCAAAGGTCGATTTGTCATTTGGCGCCGCCTCCAACCTTGCGGCAGCGAGGGCGGGGTCGACCTGCGCCTGCACGTCCGCGACGTCCGTCTCGAACCGAGTGCGCACGCGAATGGACTCTTGGTCGGACTCGCCGAGGAGCAGCGGACGATCAAACACTGCAGTAGCTGGTTGCGCCGCAAACAGCTTGCGTACTTTCCCGTTGATGGTGAACAACTGGCGATGGCGCACCAGCCGGTGGCGATAGGTCAGCGCCAGCTCCACCGCAAAGTCGCGCTCAGCCGCAGCCGCCTCCTCGGAACCCCTGGGAAGGAGGTCGATCCGCAATGGAATGCTTCGCGTTTCACCTGGTGGGATCGTCATGTCACGCACGCTCGGAACCGTGCACCGACAGAGTCCGGCGACCTCCTCCACTCGCACTTCGTATTGCGACGTGTTGTGCAGAGGGACATTCCACGTAAAGTTCGGCTGCGCCCACACGTTGCCGAAGTGCAGTGCGCCAGCGTCGGCCTGGAGCGGCAGATTCGCGGGATTGCCGGTCAGATTGAGAGATCCGACAACAAATCCAGCCGCGACCAGGATGCCCGCCATCAGCACCCAGAGCGGCCACCGCTTTCGCCGCGCAATCCTTGTCGGCGCGTCTGTTTCAGTCTTCGTCGCCATCTTGATTCACGCACCTCAATCGTCCATCCGTCAAAGCGCCTCCGAGCCACCGCATGGCGGCAGCCCCTCTTCAATCTCCCCAAGCACTGCCTTGCCGCTCTTCGTGCAAACGACCACACCGCCACGCAGTTCAACCAGCAGGGGCGTCTCGATCAGCCAGCGGCGGGATGCGTCAAGATGTCCGTCGATTGTGGGCTTGGCACACCAAATCCGCGAAACAAGCGGTGCCGTGCCCTTTTCGCGCAGCCTGCGTGACGCATCGACGAGAGCCAGGTCCGGCACATCAAACCCGGCGGTCCAAGCATAGTCGCCAGGTGCCGACAGGGCGGACAGCGCCTCTTTGCACACCGCACAATCGGCATCGTAAAAAAGCACGACGCATCGGCCGCCAGCAAGCCGGCTGCCCACATCGATGTGCGGGAGCAAGGGAAGCCGTCGGCCGACCCAACGGTCGGTCTCGACAGAAACCGTCCGTCCGTTGCCGGTGATCGTGCCGTCGTCGTTCAGGACCGCGGGCGCATCGACAACCTCTGCCAGCTTCGCCGCGGATGCCATGACGAGCGGCGCCGCGACGATGACCCAGGTGGCCAGCGCAGGTCTCGACCTCGTTCCGACGACGGCTTGACCGGGCCGCCAGAGGCAAAGTGCGGCAACGACGGCGACGTCGATCGCGCCGGTGACCCAAGGTGAAACATCAAATGAGCCGAAACAGCCGCACGACGGCGCTCCCGCAAGTGCCTTGGCGATCGACACGCCCGCGAAGGCCGAGAAGCAGAGGACGGTCGCGGCCCAGCTCCCGACCTTCGCGCGGCCGCTGAGCAGCCACGCGGCCAGCGCGAACTCGCCGAGAATGAGCGCCAGTTGCCAGTGAGGATCGCCAAGCGAAGAAGGCGCAGCGTCGCCGACGAGCCAGGCGTGCAGCTTCAAGCTCGCGGCAATCAGCAGAATGAACGCGGCCGCGAGGCGCACGATCAAAAACGAAGTGGCCCGCGCGCCGCGCGGCGGGGCTGGGGGCGAGTACGACCCCAGCCACCGACTTGGGGCGCGAGACTCGGCAGCCCCTGCGCTGCCGGCGCTCAAGGAAACGCGCTCTTCAATCGCAACCGCCACGACGTGTTCCTCCGCCGCGACAAGGCCCGCGTCATTCACGTGGACGTGTTTCGCATCTTAACGCGCGGGATGCCTCGTCAACTACCCTTTTTTGACGAACGCCGGACCGCCTGCCTAGGGGCGATCTGGGGGCGATCAGCAATTTTTTCCAGACTCGCAGCCGGCGGTCGTGTACTCCCCCGACGCGGTTTTCGGCGGAGGCGGAAGCTCTCGGTGGTCGGCCCCTTAGCTGCCAATCATCCACCCACCGGCACAAGGCCGGCGGTGACGGTCTTTATCTCCAGTGCCAGCAGATATCCAGCCCGACGTCAATGTTCCCGTCGAGCGCAAGCTGCGCCAGTTGCCCGACCCCGCAGCCCAGGTCGGCCAGCGCGTCGTCGTAGCTCGTGACGGCGGAGGGGCCGGCGGCCAGGTGAGCCGGGGGCGGCGGCTCGGGCGTGCCAGGTGTCGCCCGGCCCTGCTGCGCCTCAACGATGCCAAGTCTGCGAAAACCAAGGCGCCGTTCGGCCGCGACCTTGACCGTCGGCCACTGCCCTCTAGGATTTACAAGGAGCGACGCCGCGCGATTCTGCCTCCTCAAACCTCAACTCTCAGGAGGTCGTCATGTGGCACATCAAGACCATTTTGCACCCCACCGATTTTTCCGCGCCCGCGGAAGAGGCCCGCCGCCTGGCGTGCGACCTGGCGCGCGAGCACGAGGCGCGCCTGGTGGCGCTGCACGTGACGCCCCGGTTCGTCATTCGTCACATGGTCAACGTCAGCGAGCTGCCGCCGCAGGAGTCGCAGGAAAAACTGTGGGAAGCGATCCGCCGCCCGCGGCCCGAAGAGCGGGGCGTCGAGGTCGAGCATCGTCTCGCCGAAGGCGACCCGGCGGCCGAAATCCTGAAAACGGCCGCGGATACGCGCTGCGACCTGATCGTGATGGGCACGCACGGACGCAGCGGGCTGCCGCGCTGGTTTACGGGGAGCGTGGCGGAGGAGGTGATCCGCCATGCGTCTTGCCCCGTGCTGATCGCGAAAGCCCGCCCGGCGCCGGTCCAGGAAACGAAGACGGAAAGGGAAACCGAAACGGAGTTGGCCGGCGTGGGCGAAATCCCCGCGGTCGCTCCACCGCTCCCGTAGCCGCAGGCGGCGAAAAAAATCGCGCGAAAGCGCCTCGGCGTGCCAAGCGTGCCGCGCGGGGCGTTTTCCTCCGCCGGTTGTGAAAATCGCGCCGCGGACCTAGAATTGGAACGTCGGCAGCGGCAAGAGGGGCCGAGGCGTTGCGGCCTCTACAATGGAAGGGTGGATGGTCTTGCCGCGCACCCGGGACTGCGGAGCACGGCCAGCATGAGCGAAATGCGCCATGAGTGCGGCGTGGCGGCGGTGTATCACCTTCCCACGGGCGACACCAGCCCCATGGCGCCGCCGCAGGGACGCGACGAAACTTCCAGGCTCATTCCCCACATGCTGCTGGACGTGCAGAACCGCGGTCAGCTCTCGGCCGGCGTTTCAACCTACAGCCCGCATCGCCGCCAGCTCATCGAGACCTACAAGGACGTGGGCACGGTGAGCGAGGCCTTTCGCATGGGCCACCGCGGCAAGTTCGAGAGCCTGATGAAGCGCTACGCGGGACGGGCGGCGATCGGCCACGTCCGCTACGCCACTTGCGGCGACGACGACAAGAGCAACGCCCAGCCCTTCGAGCGGCACCACCTGCAGAAGCGAAAGTGGTTCGCGTTCGCCTTCAACGGGCAGCTTGCCAACTACACGACCCTGCTCAGGCAGATGCTGGCCGACGAGGAGAGCCACCTGGCGCACGATTCGGACACCGAGATCATCATGCACGCCATCAGCCAGGAGTTCTCCGGCGACCGCCGGCCCAAGCTGATCGACGTGCTCCGCAAGGTGGCCGCGAAATTCGACGGGGCCTATTCGCTGGCCTACTTGAACGCGGCCGGCGACATGGTGGTGGCCCGCGACCCGCTGGGGATCAAGCCGCTCTGCTACGCCAAGGAGGGTCCGTTCTTCGCGGCGGCGAGCGAGAGCGTGGCGCTGTTGCACCTGGGGTTTCCGGCTTCGGCCATCCGCTCGCTGCCGCCGGGACAGGCGGCGATCATCAGCGGCGGCGAGTTCCGCGTCGAGCGCTTCGCCGACAGCCCCCGCATCGCCCATTGCTTCTTCGAATGGGTGTATTTTGCCAACGTGGCCAGCACCATGGACGGGCGGAGCGTGTACGTTTCGCGCACGGCTCTGGGGGAGGAGTTGGCGAAGCTGGAAGACCTGCGCAAGGGCGAGGATTTGATCGTCGTCCCGGTGCCGGACACCAGCAAGGCCGCCGCCGACGCGATGGCCTTCAAGCTCGGCGTCCCCTCGCGCGAGGGGCTGATCCGCAACCGCTACGTGGGGCGGACGTTCATCGAGGGGGCCACGAGCCGCCGCCGGAAGGCCGAGGCCAAATACACGCCGCTCCCCGAGGTGCTCCGCGGCAAGCGCGTGCTCCTGGTCGAGGACTCGATCGTGCGGGCCACGACGCTGCGCGTGCTCCTCGATCGCATTCGCCTGGTGGGCGGGGCGAAGGAAATCCACGTCCGCGTGGCCAGCCCGCCGATCATCGCTCCCTGCTTCTACGGCATCGACATGTCGACCGTCGGCGAGCTTTTCGCGCCGCGCTATCTAAAGGAGGGCGCGTCGCTCGAGCAGGCGCAGAAGGAAATGGCCAAGGACCTGGGGGCCGACTCGCTGCGCTACCTGCCGGTGGAGGCGATCGCCCGGGCGATCGGCTTCGAGAGCGGCCAGCTCTGCCAGGCCTGCATCACCCGCCGCTACCCGACGCCGGCCGGGCAGGAGCTGTACCAGATCGCGCTGGGGAAGGCGGCCGAGAAGCCGACGGCGGCGTCGCGCACCGTGCGTACCTATGAGAGCCCGGAATTGTTGCGGAAATAGCCGCCCTGAAGTCGAACGTCGCGCTTCGTTCCCACCAGAACATCCCGCCAAACTGCACCGCACACGATCCCGCCTGCCAAGTTGCATTCCGCCTGCTGTTGCACCCGGAACTTCTCGCTTTGAGGAATGCCGCATGCATCGCCGTGTCATTGCTGCTTTCGTGGTTGCGCTCTTCGCCCTTGGCCTGGCTGGCGACGCGAGCGCCGAAAACTGGCCTTCCTGGCGCGGGCCGCGCGGCGACGGCACGAGCGACGAGACGAACCTCCCCACGGAGTGGAATGAGTCGGAAGGCAAGAACCTCCTCTGGAAGGTTCCCCTTCCCGGCCTGGGCCACGCCTCGCCCGTAGTCTGGGAAGACCGCATCTTCGTGGTGACCTGCGTCACGGCGGGCGGAGCGACGCCCGAATCCGCCGCTCCCGACGCTCCGGCCGAGCGCGTCCTCTTGTGCCTGGATCGCAAGGACGGCCGCACCCTCTGGCAAAAAACCGTCGTCCGCTCGCCGCTGGAGCGGAAGCACAAGCTCAACAGCCACGCCTCGGGCACACCCGCCACCGACGGCCAGCTTGTCTACGTCGCGTTCCTGGACCGCGCGGAGATGGTCGTGGCGGCCTACGATTTTTCCGGCAAGGAGGTGTGGCACGTGCGGCCGGGCAAGTTCAGCAGCGTCCACGGCTTTTGCAGTTGCCCGCTCTTGTTTGAGGACCTGGTAATCGTCAACGGCGACCACGACGGCGATTCGTACATCGTGGCGCTCCAGCGCGGCACGGGCGAGACGGTGTGGAAGACGCCGCGGGCGCACAAAACCCGCAGCTACGTGACGCCGATCATCCGCGACATCGGCGGCCGGACGCAGATGATCCTCGCCGGCGACAAGTCGGTGACGAGCTACGACCCGCGCAGCGGCAACCTGCACTGGTACATGGACGGCCCGACCGAGCAGTTCGTGGCGTCGCTGGTCTTCAACGGCAAGCTGCTTTTTCTCACGGCCGGCTACCCGGAGCACCACATGCTGGCCATCCGCGCCGACGGCAGCGGCAACGTCACCGACACGCACGTGGCCTGGCGGACGCAGGAGGGGGCGTCGTACGTCCCCTCGCCGATCGCCGTGGGCGATTACTTTCTCGTCGTCTCCGACGGCGGCATCGCAAGCTGCTTTGTGGCCGCGACGGGCGAGCGCGTTTGGAAGAAGCGCATCGGCCCGCACTACAGCGCGTCGCTGGTCACCGCGAACGGGCTGGTTTACTTCACCGACGACAACGGCGTGACGAAGGTGGTGCGTCCGGGGCGGGAGTATGAGGAAGTGGCTGAGGGCGACCTGGACGATTACGTTTACGCTTCGCCGGCAATCAGCGGCGGACAGGTTTTTGTGCGGGGGGAGAAGAACCTGTATTGCATCGGCAAGAGCGAAGCGGCGGGGAAGTGATCCCCCTCGCGCCCCTGGGCCGCTCAGGGAAACACGACCACGCTTCCCGACGTCGCCTGGGCCGCCGTGTAGGTCACGCGGTGGCGCTCCGTGCCGCCCGCGTCGAACAGCGAAACCTGGTCCCCGGAGTTGTTGAGCGGCAGCTTGGACGGCGGCAAGCGGATCGACTTTTCGCCGCCGGCGGCGACGCTTCCCGTCAACGGAAACTCGTTTCCGCCCCGATCGACGAGCTTCCAGCCGGCCAGATCGACCGCGGCCGACGACGAATTCTTGAGCACGACCTCTTCCTTGCCCGCGTCGTCCCCCGCCGGGTTCGGCAGCAGCGAGGCAATGCGGACGGCCGCCGCGGACGCGCCGTCGCCGCGGGCGGCAAAGATGAATTCGGCGTAGACCGGCAGGTGGTCGGAGGCGCGATTGTTGCTGTTTCCCTGGACGGCGACGGGATCGTCGAAGACGCGGACCGAATCGCCGACGTAGCGCTCGCGCATGCGCAGCGGAATCAGGATCTGGTCGAACAGAATGTCGCCCGTGTTGTCGTTCGATCCGCGCGCCGAATTATTTCGCTGCCGGCTTGTCGCATCGACGGTGTTGATGCGGTCGTTCACGATGTCGTTGCTGTTGCGCCCGTGGCTGACGTGACCGGCGGCGCACAAGGACTCCGACAGGTTGACGAGGAACGGGCCGTCGGTCTCCTCCGCCCCGCCCGCGGCGTTGGGGTCGCCGGTTTCCAGGATGTTGAGCGACCGGTCATCCGGATTGTCGTTGAAGTCGCCGACGAGGACGAAGTCGCGCTCGTCGAACCGCTGTTCCAGGACCTGGATCAGCGCCCGGGCCGCGTTTTCCCGCCGCGCGTCGGTATTGGCCCGTCCGTCGAATCGGGACTTCGCGTGCACGACCATGACGAAGAACGTCCCGGCGCCGTTGGGCACCTGGATTTCGATGGCCAGCACGTCGCGCCGGTTGGGAAAGCGCGAGTCGACGGATGAGGCTGGAAAGAGAAAGTTCGCGTCGTCCGCGTCCAGGTCGTCGCCGACGCCCAGCGCGCGAAACGGCTTGCGGACGGCGATCGCCACGTCCTGGTCGTCGCCACTGTCGTCGTCGATGATCAGCGACCACTGCGTTGCGTCGAAAACGGCCTCCAGCGCAGCACGGTCGTCGATCTCCTCCAGGCCGATGACGTCGGCGTCGAGCTTGTCGATCACCTCCTTCAGCTTCGCGGCCCGATTTCCCTGGTCGGGGAGCGTGGCCTCGTTCAAAAACTTGATGTTGTAGGTCGCCACGCGAACCCGCTCTTCCGCCCAGCTCCAGCCGGCGAAGAGCAGCCACAGGGCAAGCAAAACAACCGCCGCCGTCTTGGCGGCGGCCAAAACCGCCGCCGTCTTGGCGGCGGCCAAAACCGCCGCGGAAATCGATTTGAGCGACATGGGGTTGCCTTTCAGGTCGAGTTCATGGGCCCCAGCGATCGAGAGCACACGCGGCGATGCGCCAGCGCGTTCCACCCATTCTTCCCTATCGCAATTCAGCTCGAAAAGCGGACTGGAATTCCTGCATTTCGTCAATCCTCAACACGGCAGGCAATGCGCGTAGGTGAGCGCAGATCATCAGACAGCGGCGTGGATACGTGCGCCGGATGCCGGCCGTGGCCTCAACCGAAGGGGAACTCCGGCTGCATGGCGCTCCATGCGCTCCCAGAAATGCCTATCCGGCTAGCTGCGCGCCTTTTGCTTCCGGCGCTTGCGGCCGCTGTGGCCGTTGTGCGCCGCGACCGCCTTCCGCGCGGGCCGGCGACGGACGTGAAAGTCCGGCGCGGGCAGCGACGTGATGATCCCCTCCAGCGACTTGATCTTCCGATAGCGCTTGTCGAGCTGCGCCGTCACGCCGGAATCGGCCAGGATCGAGTAGCGGTACATCAGGCCGTCGTAGACGATCTTCTCGCCCAGGGGCAGGAGTGCCGTCCGCACCACCGCCGGCAGCGGCCATTGCTCCAGCACCTTGTCGATCGGGTCGGCCAGGCCGAGAACGCCGAAGGCGTGCCCGTTGGCGTCCTCGTCGAGGAAGATCGTGCAGGTCTTGAGGTAGCGGTAGACGTGGAACGTGCCCACCACCCGGTGCCGCCAGGTGGACATCAAAGCCAGCTCGGCCGAGGTCAGGTGGCTGGGGTTGTCGCGGATGAATTGCTCGAGCAGTTCGGGGTGGGTCCAGACGGCGTCGCGGATGCGGGCGCGGACGTCGGCTGGCATGCGCTCGAAGCGGATGTCCAGCCCTTCGTCGTCGGCGATCTCCAGTCGCTGGTTGCCGAACCGCATGAACTCGCCATAGAGGTGCGAAAACAGGCGGCCTTCGTATTCCGGGACTTGCACGGTCCGTATCCTCGTTGGAATCAAGCGATTTGGACGTTTTGGAAGCAGGTATTCATATTATCACAGCGGCGCGGCCGCTGCCCAGGAGCAAAGCGGGTAGCTGGGAGCCGTTCTCCGACGACCCTGCCGCAGCCGGCTCAAATCGTAAGTTGCTATCGAATTATAACTTGCAACGAATGCACTGTCGTGCACGTCGGCAGGACTGGCTTGGATAGGTACGTAAGGCTCTATTTTCAATGTGGTTACGTCATGTTCGGTCGGACATATGGCGGTCGCTCCCTGCCGCCGGCGCGGGCGAGGCGTCTGATCCCCGCGGTGCGCGTCGGGAACCATCACCGAAGAGGTGGACACTGCGGCTGCGTCGGCGCGGGAGCCGCTAGCGCTCGAGAAAGTGTTCGCGGGGGGTCATGCGATTCAGATTTCGCGCTGTGTGGGTACAGTTGCGCCGTTGATGCCGATCGATTACAAGGCAGGCGGGGCGCTGAGCGACTCTGTTCGAGGAATCTGCTCCTTTCGGTTTGACTTGGCTGCGGGGCATCCTAGTGTTGCCTGCGATGAAGTCTCGAAGGTCGCGTTGGCCTTTCAGGATGCGAGACTTACCGGGTGTGAAGGGATTCCGTCTTGGAAAGCTCAAGAAAGGGGCACAACATGGCGAAGGTCCAGAAAACCACCGATTCCTCGAGTCTGGCTGAGGTCGTCGACCGGATCCTTGACAAGGGCATCGTGATCGATGCCTGGGTGAAGGTCTCGCTGGTCGGCATCGAGCTGCTTTCCGTGGAGGCCCGCGTGGTCGTGGCGAGCGTCGAGACGTACCTGAAGTACGCCGAGGCGATCGGTCTGACGGCTGCGGCCGCCACTCCCGCCTAGAAGCAGTCGGCGAGGCAGGGACGCTCTTGTGGGCCGGTCCGTTCGGTTTTCGAACGGATGGAATCATCCTGCCTGCGGCAGTGGAGCCGCCCGCCATGCCCTTGGGTCGCTTTGCGATCCGGGATCGCGCGGCGGCTGCGGCTCCCTGCCGGGCGGCCGGACCTGGCAGCTTAGAGGCTGTCTGAGAAGATCTTCCGCGTTTTCCAGTGATTCTCGATGACAGCGTTTACGCGATTTCGGCGCGATCCGCCGAAACGCCCTGCTATCGCTCCGACGCTAGCGTCAAAAACTCCGAGAAATCGTGGATTTAGTTTTCGGACAGCCTCTTAGCGTACGCGGTCGAAATGAAAATGAGCTCGTTCTACAAGGACACAACGATGGGTACGTTTACCGACCAGTTCACTCGCCTGCGGGGCGAAGTGGACCGCTTGCGTGATGAGCAAGGCCGCCTGCGGCAGGCGCGGCTGCAATTCCTCAACGACATCCGCGCCGAGGTGAAGAGGCTGCGCCGCCAGTGCGCCTTCAGCCTGATGGGCGAGTTTCGCCGCGAGCGGGCAGCGATGGCGCGCGAGCTGCAAAGCGCGGCCGGGGATCTGAAGCGCGGGCTCCTGGAGTTTGCCGGAGACCTGCGCCTCGGCGGACAGATGTTTCATGGGAACGGCGGAAGGTTTGGCGGCGGTTCGGCGCCGCGCTTGGGGGGTTCAGCCAAGAGGAAATTGAAGCGTCGTCGCGCCAAGTCGGCGAGGTGACAAGACTGTCGCGCGCAGGCCGCAATCCGGCTGCACGATGCCTGCGGCACGGGGCGAGAGCCTGGTGCGAGCGCGTTTCCGGGCCCCAGCGCGCGGGTTCGAACCGTGGGAAGAAAGGAAGCGACGATGCCGAGCCAACTCGTGACCGAAGGGGAGCGGGCCGCCGTGCACAATGCCAACGGCGAGTCCGACGCCAAGCAGGCGACCGTTTGGCCCGAAGCCCGCGATGACTTCGTTCTCACCCCCCAGATCGAGGAGGTGGCCGAACGGGCGTTGGCCTATCTGGAGGCCGGCTTCCCGATCAACCTGGCGGGTCTGGCGGGGACGGGCAAGACGACGCTGGCCTTGCACCTGGCGGCGCAGTTGGGTCAGCCGGTGACGCTGATTCACGGCAACGATGAATTCAGCAGCTCCGATCTGGTGGGCAGCGACCAGGGGTATCGGAAAAGCACGCTGGTCGACAATTACATCCACTCGGTCCTGAAAACCGAGGAGACGCTGAGGACGCTGTGGACCGATAATCGGCTGACGACCGCGTGCCGGCACGGCCACACGCTGGTTTACGATGAATTCACGCGAAGCCGACCCGAGGCCAACAACATCCTGTTGAGTGTGCTCGGCGAGCGGCTGCTGAACCTGCCGAAGCTTTGCCACACCGACGGCGGCTACCTCGAGGTCGATCCGCGCTTCCGCGCCATTTTCACGTCGAACCCGCGGGAGTACGTGGGGGTTCACCGGACGCAAGACGCTCTGATGGACCGTCTGATCACGATCCCGATTGATCATTACGATCGCGACACCGAGGTGGCCATTGCGGTCGCCAAGTCGGGAATCGCGAAGCGAGATGCGGAGCGAATTGTCGACCTCGTCCGCGGGCTGCGACAGCAGGACGCGGGCGGCCATCGGCCCAGCATCCGGGCCATCATCATGATCGCCCGGGTGGTCATACATCGTGGAGCGTCCTACCGACCCGACGACCCGATTTTCCTTGCCACGTGCCGGGACGTGCTGAACCTGGACGCCGGGTCGCCGCCCCGGAAGGTCGGCGAGCCATTGGCCCGCCGCGCGTGGATTTGCGACGGGCCGCACCGAGCTCCTGCCGATACCAAATAAGGAGAGCTTCATGAGAGGGAAGCCTTACCGGGGACTTCAAGATCTTCGCACGAACGGCAGCGCGGCCGGCGGCCGAAGCGACCCTCAGCGGAGGTTCCTGAGGCTGGCCATCCTGGGATTGCAGAAGATTCGGCGCCAGCGGGAACGAGAGACGGCGATGGGACGGCTGCGGGAAATTGAGCAGCGGCTGCAAGACATCGAACAGGAAGAGGCGGGGCTGATCGGCGCCGTTGAAGCAGAAGGGGGGCGCCGCTCGCCCGCGCAGCGGAGCGCCAGCAAGCGCGCGTCGGCCGATGGGACGCCGAAGCCGGAGGCGGCCTTCACCGTCCGTTATTGAACGTCATCCAGAGCGGCCCAGTTCACGAAGCGCCTATGGAACACCGCCACCCCACAAGCGAAGACGGAGGAACGTCCGTCATGGCTCCCACGGGCGAGTTGACCCAGCAGGCCTCGCCGATTGCATCGGCCCAGTCGGCCGTGGGCCGCTTTTTGAAACAGGCGCTCAGCGAAGTTCACGCGATCAACGTGACCCGATTGTTCCAGGTCAGCCAGGAGACGGGGGCCTGGGAGGCGGAGGTCGAAGTCTGGCAGCCGAATCCCACGGTTCGCATGCTGCGCCTGCCAACGCAGAGGCCCGTGCTCGACCGGCATCGGTACCGCGTCCGTCTCGACCGGGACCTGAACATTCTGGCCTACGAGGAAAGCCAAGGGGCAAACAGCGGCGAGTGACAAGCAAGAACGCCGTCCCTCCCACCGCGTCTCGACGATGACCGCGAGCCGATTACCCGCGAGGCAAACATGAAGCTCAACTGTCTTTCCTGCGGCCACCACGTCGACCTACGGGACGCCTACGACGACTACGAAGGGCCAGTGCGGTGTTTCGTTTGCGGAGCTTTGTTGAGGATTCGAACGGTAAACGGCCAGATCAAACGGGCCGATCTATGGTGTAATGAGCAAAGCGCCGAGCCGCTCTTGCAACAGCTTGACGACGTCGTCGCCGCCCTGAAGGCGCCGGATCGCGACGAGCCCAGCGCCGAGGCGGTTTTGCAACGCAGCGCCGATTCACCGTTGCCCGCGTGACCGAGCATCGAGGGAACCATGCCCACCAGCGTAACAACAGGAACGACGCTTTATTTGTACGGGATTACGAGCGCCGACTCGCCGCCCCAGGCGTCGATGGTTGGCGTCGAGGGCGCCAGCGTCGAGTACATCGCCGAGGGGAGGCTGGCGGCCGTTGCAAGCCACCTAGCCGCGAGGAACGTCCGCCCGCGGCGCGCCAACCTGTCGGCACATCACCAGGTGCTGCGTTCACTCTCCGAGGCACAAACGGTGCTTCCCATGGTCTTCGGCACGATGGCGGGCGGCGAGGAAGAGCTGCGGGCGTTGCTGCGGCATCATCAGGAACCGCTGTGCTCGCTGCTGGAGCGGCTGAAGGGGAAGGTGGAAATGAGCCTGAAGGTTTATTGGGACACGCCGAACATCATCGAGTACTTCGTGGCGAACCATCGCGAGCTGGAGGAGATGCGCAACCGTCTGTTTCGCTTCGGGCACGCCCCAACGACGGAGGAGAGGATCGAACTGGGAAGGTTGTTCGAGTCGTTGCTCAGCAGCAGCCGCGAGCGCCACACCGCGCGCATCATGGAGGCCTTGGCCCCGTGTAGCGTGGAGGCGCGTGCCGGCGAGCCGGGGGACGAACGGATGGTGATGAGGCTGGCGTGCCTGGTGGAAAAGGGGCGCCAAAGGGAATGGGAAGAGGGAGTTCGACGGGCGGCGTCGTTGTTCGACAACCACTACTGCTTCAACTACAGCGGCCCATTTGCGCCGCAAACGTTTGCGCAGATTGAATTGACGGCGGTGTGAAAGGGCAGGCTCCCTTGCTCACGCCTGGGGGATGAATCCTGGGAAGCGGTTCAAACGATGTTCCTGATCGACGACATCCTGTTGGCTCCCGCCAGGGGGCTGGCGGCCATCTGCCGGAAGGTTCAAGAAGCAGCGCAGCAAGAGCGCGCTGAGCAGGAGACATCGATTGTGGCCCAGTTGACCGAACTGCACCGCTTGCTGGAAGCAGGCGGCATCAGCGACACGGAGTTCAACGATCGCGAGACGGCGCTGCTGGAGCGACTGGAGAGTCTTCGCGGCGCTACCGGGGAAGCCGAATAGACCGAACGAACTGTGAGAGCCGACGGGAAGGCCCCATGGACTGCCGAGCACTTACGACCGGGGAGGAACGCGAGTCGCTGATTGAGGTCCTTGACCGCGTGCTGCACAAGGGCGTCGTGGCAGGGGGCGACGTAGTCATCTCCGTCGCCGACGTCGACCTGGTCTACCTGAGACTGCAGTTGTTGCTCAGCTCGGTGGAAACGGCTCGCCGAGCGGGATGGTATACCCCGGCCGCCTCGAGAACAGGACTGCCATGACGACACAGGCCATTGCGTGGTTAGACCAGGGGAGGGGGATTCGCGCGGAGCGCGCCGCAGCGTCGGAACCGCAACGAATCAGGTTCGAACCCGACAACGTGCGCCAAGGTTTGATGCGGCTCGTGCTGACGTTGGTGGAGGCGGTTCGCGAGCTGCTGGAGCGACAGGCGCTGCGGCGGATGGAGGCGGGGGGACTAACGGACCAGGAGATCGAACGAGTGGGACTTACCTTCATGAGACTCTCCCAGGAGGTCCAACGACTGCGAGCGGAATTCGACCTGAGCGATGAAGACCTGAATCTCGATCTTGGGCCCCTCGGCAGGCTGAGGTGATCGCATGGCACGGACACAGCTCATCACCCAGGCAACGCGCTCGGAAGGACTGGCCGACGTCCTGGAGCGAGTCCTCGACAAGGGTCTGGTCATCGCCGGCGACATCAAGGTGAAGCTGTGCGACGTCGAATTGTTGACGGTGCAGATTCGACTGCTCATCGCCTCCGTCGACAAAGCGCAAGAGATGGGATTAACGTGGTGGTGGCAGGAGCGGCCCGCCGAAGGGCCGCCCAAGCCTCATTCCGCTCCGGACCGCGGGAACGAGGGGTGGGCATCCCTCTCCGCGCCGAGCACGCCCTGGGAGCACTACCAGCGGTTTCGAGACGAACGCCCATGACGAGACGGGTCATCGTGATTCCGATTGTCCATACGTCCGCCGACCTCGGAACGCTGTCCGAGCCGGTGAAAGCCCGCCATGCGGAGCAATTCGGGCCGGACCAATGGACCCGGCGCGAGCAGGCCGTCGAGCGCCTGTGGGAGGAGATCCGCCGCAGACTGAAAGCACGCGACCTGGACTACAGGCGGGTGCGCATCTATCAGGACGGATTGCCGCTGTGCGGGCACGAGCCACAGCTTGTCGAGGAACTGGCCAGGGCCGGCAGCCGAAATCATCAACTGGTGGCGGATTTGATGAAGCGGGGGGCGCTGCTTGTGGGGACGGAGGACCCGCTGTTGTTGATTCGGGAATACGAAATGCACCGCAGAGGGTTGGGATCGCCGGCCGGCCAGGGAGGAGGGGCTTGCGACGACGAGATGGCGCAACTTCTGCAGGCGCGAGACCGGTTCATCGCGAGCCGGATTGCAGAAACGCTGCAAGAGAATGAAATCGGCGTGGTCTTTCTCGGGGCGGCTCATTCTCTCCGCGGGCTATTGCCCGCCGATGTTTTCGTGGAGACGCTGATGTCCAGAACGGCGGGGGCGAGCGAGTTGAATGGGGGCGCTCCCCGCAACGAAACCGGATGAAAGGAACCCAAACGATGGCGAAGACGAAGAAGGATACGTCGGCGGAGGGCAGAACCGACGCGAAGGAAAGAATCGGTGAAGCGGTCGAACTCCTGCGCAGCCTCGGCGGCGCGTTTGGAACGTTCGGGGGCCTGATCGCTAAACTCGGCGAACTGGCCGAGGAGGGGGGCCGGTTGTCCAAGACCGGCGAGATCAAGGAGTTTGGCCCGGGGGGGAAGCTCCGAGGCGTGTACGGCATCTCCATCCGCACGGCCCTGGGGCCTGAGGGGGAGCGCGAGTTCAAAGTGGAGCCGTTCGGCAACGTCGGCGGGAAGACATCGGGCGGGGAAGTCATCAGCGACGTTTGCGAGCCGCTGGTCGACGTTCATGAAGAGGACGACCACGTGCTGGTCGTCGCGGAGATTCCCGGCGTGAGCAAAAAGGATTTGGAAGTCACGCTTTCGTCGCAAGGCCTGATTGTCGACGCCGAGCGAGGCGACAAGCGCTACCACAAAGAGGTTCCGTTGCCGGAGGCCTTTGCCACCGGGACCGTCGAATGGACTTGCCGGAACGGCATCCTCACAGCTCAAGTGAAACGCCCATGATCAGACCGAACCCTCAACTCCGCGAAATGCCCCTGAAAGTCGGCGAGTCGTCCGCGAAGGATGTGGGTCGGGGCATCGCGCGGCTGGACCCGGCGGACATGAAGTCGCTCGGGGTCGAGGTCGGCGACGCCGTCGAGCTGATCGGCAAGCGGCGCACGGTTTGCCGCGCGTTGCCCGCTTTCAAGGAGCAGCGAGGCCGATCGCAGGTGCGCATGGACGGGATCATCCGGGAGAACGCGGGCGTTCGACTTGACGAGACGGTCACGGTGCGACCGGCCATTGTTTCCGCGGCGGAAGAGGTCACGCTTTCCCCACGCGGCCGGCGGTTTCCGCTGTCCGGCCGCGACTTGGAGTACATCGGCAGCCGCCTGGACGGTTTGCCGGTGACCGCCGGGGACTGCGTGCGGCTCAGTCTGTTTGGCGGTCGAGCCGCGGACTTTCAGGTGGAGAGGACTCTGCCGGAGGGTTCCACGCTGATCCTTGCGGAGACGCTGTTGCGAATCGGCGAGCCGCGGGACGCGAAGGGACAGGCGGCCGCTCCGCCTCCCCTGAGCTACGAAGAGATCGGCGGGCTGAAGCCGCAGTTGGAGCGAATCCGCGAAATCGTGGAGCTGCCCCTGAAATATCCCGAGCTGTTTGAAAGGCTGGGGATCGACGCTCCCAAGGGCGTTTTGCTGCACGGGCCGCCTGGGTGCGGTAAGACGCTGATCGCGCGGGCGATTGCCCACGAGGCGGAGGCCAACTTCTTCACGGTCAACGGGCCGGAGATCATCCACAAATTCTACGGCGAAAGCGAAGCCCATCTGCGGAAGCTGTTCGAGGAGGCGACGCGGCGGGCGCCCAGCATCGTTTTCCTGGACGAAATCGACGCGATTGCGCCGCGGCGGGAGCGGGTGGTCGGCGACGTTGAGAAGCGCGTCGTTTCGCAGCTTCTGGCGCTGATGGACGGCCTGTCGCCCCGACAGCATGTCATCGTCCTGGCGGCCACCAACCTGCCGAACGCTCTCGACCCAGCGCTGCGGCGACCGGGGCGATTTGATCGAGAAATCTCCATTCCCATTCCCGACCGCCACGGGCGGAAGGAAATCCTGGAGATTCACAGCCACAGCATGCCGTTGGCCCAGGACGTTGATCTGTCCCATCTGGCCGGCATCACGCACGGCTTTGTGGGGGCCGACCTGGAGGCGCTGTGCCGCGAAGCGGGAATGATCGCCCTGCGGCGAGTGTTGCCGCAAATCGACGCGGCGCAGCAGCGGATTCCGTACGAGACGCTGTCCGGGCTGGAAGTGCAAATGCGCGATTTTCAGGCGGCGCTGCGCGACATCGAGCCGTCGGCCTTGCGCGAGGTGTTCGTCGACGTCCCCAACATCCGTTGGGAGGAGGTGGGCGGCCTGGAGGAAGTCCAGCAGCGGCTCCGCGAAGCCGTGGAATGGCCGGTCAAGTATCCGGACCTGTTTTCCGCCTGCCGGCTGCAACCGCCCAAAGGGGTGTTGCTGTGCGGCCCGCCCGGCTGCGGCAAGACGCTGATGGCCAAGGCGCTGGCCACGGAAGCGGGCGTCAATTTCATCTCCGTCAAAGGGCCCGAAATCCTGTCGATGTACGTGGGGGAGTCGGAGCGCAGCCTGCGCGACTTGTTCCGCAAAGGCCGACAGGCGGCGCCGTGCATCATCTTCTTCGATGAGCTGGACGCCCTGGCGACGACTCGGGCGGCGGGCCAAATGGATTCGGGCGTCAGCGCGCGCGTTCTGAGCCAACTTTTGACCGAGCTGGACGGCGTCGAGGAGCTGAAGGACGTGCTGGTGCTGGCGGCCACGAACCGCCCCGACCTCCTGGATGCGGCGCTGCTGCGCCCCGGGCGCTTCGACCTGAAGATCGAAATCCCGCTGCCGGACGGGCCGAGCCGAAAGAAGATCTTCGAGGTCCACCTGCGCCATCGGCCGCTGGAGCGGGGGGTATCGATCGAGCGGCTGGCGGAGCAGACGGCCGGCATGAGCGGAGCCGACATCGAAGCCGTCTGTCGCCGCGCGGCCATGTTGGCCGTTTCGGAACTGATCGAGGCCTCGCGGGAGCTCCCGGCCGCCGAAAAGTTCCGCATCCGCAGCGCCCATCTGGAGCAGGCGCTGGACGAGTTGAAGCATCAACGCTGAATCGGGGGAAGACCGAAGGGCGCGTTATGTCGCACGCATGGTACGTTTACTGCTTCACCTGGGCCGGGGCGCCGCGAGCGGACCTGGGCGAGGGGGTCGATCCGCGGTTCCCCGTGGAACGGATCGCAAATCCGCCGCTGGCCGCCGTCGCCAGCCGGGTTGGATGGGACCGCGTCGATCTGTCGAAGCTGGAGGAAGGGACCGTCGACGTGCCCTGGCTCTGCAGCGTTGCAGCGCGGCACCATGAGGTCGTGTTTCGTGCGGCAGGCGAGTCGCCGGTGTTGCCGCTCCGGCTCGGCACGCTGTTCCGCTCGAGGGAGTCGCTGCTTGCCAGAATGAGAGCGAATCAGCCGCAACTCGCGGACGCGCTTGAGCAGCTCAACGGTCGGCAGGAGTGGTCGGTCAAGATTTATCGTGACCGCGAGCCGACGACCGACCCTGGGGCGACGCATGGCGCCTGCCAGCCGAACTCGCACGCCAGCCCCTTGGCGGCGGCGCACGCGGTTGGCGGCGATGTCCTCACAGCGGACTCGCCGGGCAGGCGCTACTTTGCAGAGAAGCACCGGGAGCACGAAGGCCGCCGCGCTGCGCGACAGGTGCTACGGCGTGAACTGTCGGCCGTCGAGTCGGCCCTGGAACCGCTGGCCGCCGCGTGGAGGCGGCTGGGGCCGTTGCCAGCCTGCCCGACGAACGAGCCGCAAACGGTGGTATGGAACGGGGTCTTCCTTTTGCCGGTCGCCTGGTGCGAAGCTTTCCGCGCACGGTGCCGTCGCCTTCAACAACATCTGGCCGACCAACAGCTTCGACTCGAACTGTCTGGCCCGTGGCCGCCCTATCACTTCTGCCCAGCCTTTGGCGTCTGAGGCAACACCTGCGATCAACATGGCACCGAAGCCCGACGACGAGGGCTGAGAGTTGCGTGGGGTAGGCGTCTCGCCTGCCATGTGTGGCGCGCAAGTTACGGCAGGCGAGACGCCTACCCCACGCAAGAACGGCAGGCCCCGCCTGCCCTACGATGTGCGCGGGAAATAGCGATCGACCACGAGCAAAAACTCCTCCGGCGTCGCCACCGTCGCTACGTTCGCCCGGAAGTCGCGCGAGCCGGGCTTGCCCTGCGCGTAGCAGCAGGCGAACTTGCGCATCAGGATCACGCCCCGCTCCGGCCCAAACCGGTCGAGCACAAGCTGGAAGTGCTTGAGCAGCAGTTGTCGCTCCTCGTCCGGCGTCGGGTCGGGCGGGATCGGCTCGCCGCGCAGCGCCGCCCGGCACTGGCGGAAAATCCAGGGCTTCGCCAGCGCCGCCCGCGCAATCATCACGCCGTCCACGATCCGCGATCGCAAAATGGCGACGACCCGCTCCGGCGATTCCAGATCGCCGTTGCCGATGAGCGGGATGCGGGCTAGGTGCGGCTTGATTTCGGCGATGCGCTCCCAGTCGGCCTGGCCGCGGAAATACTCTTGCGCGGTACGGCCGTGGACGGTGAGCGCCGCGGCCCCGGCGCTCTCGACGGTCTTGGCGATCTCGATCGCGTTCATCGAGTCGCGCGTACACCCGAGGCGAATCTTGGCCGTCACCGGCGTCGGCTTGCAAGCCTCGACCACCCGCCGCACGATCTGGCCCACCCTCTCCGGCTGCCGCAACAGGTACGACCCGCTGTGGGCCTTCTCCGTCACCTGCTTGACGGGGCAGCCGAAGTTGATGTCCACGATGCTGACCTGGAACTCGTGGGCCAGCCGCGCCCCCACCTCGGCCAGGGCCACCGGGTCGTTGTCCCAGATTTGCACGGCCAGCGGCCGCGGCTCGTCGCGCACGCCCCACAGCCGGTCGGGAAAATCGCCGCTCCGCTCGTGAATGCCCAGGAACCCGCGGGCGTGGACCATCTCGGTCGCCGTGAGGCCGGCGCCGCCGAACTCGCGCACCACCTGCCGGTAGGCGAAGTTCGTGAACCCCGCCATCGGCGCCTGGAGCACGGGCGGGTCGATTTTGACCGGGCCGATGAAGAGCGGGCGGAGGTGCGCAAGGGGAGAGGAATGGCCGGACGGCGCGCAGCTTGGATCGGCGGCGGTGGCCGATTCGAATCCCCCCTGGGGGGGAGAGAGAAAATCGCTTGCGATGCTCACAGATGCGCCTTCGCTCGTCCGCTTGCGAGTCGATTCGTTCTCGTGTATGGGCGACGAGATACTCCGCTGCGCGCGAATTCAGCAGCTTGCGCGTCGATCGCCCCTTGCTTGCGCGTCGGGTTAGTGTGATCGGCCCTCGCTTGCGCGTCGGGTTAGTATGGTCAGCCGTCGAGGCCGAAGCGGACGCAGTAGACCGGCGGCAAATGGCCGGCCAGCGGCTGCCAGCTCTCGCCCCGGTCCCCTGAAATATACAGGCTACCGCAGGCCGTGCCGAAGGCCAAGTTGTCGCCGTGCTGGTCCATCCCGTGGCGGAAGACGAAATCGTAGCAGTCCTGCTGCGGCAGCCCGCGCCGAAAAGTTTTCCAGGAGGCCCCGCCGTCGTCCGTCCGGCAGACGCAGAGCGCCCGGTCCACCGCAATCCGCTGCTCGTCGGCCACAGCCGGCACGACCCACGCCTGCTGCGGGTCCTCCGGGTCGGCCTGCACCACGAACCCGAAGTAGGGCAGCGTCCCCTCCTTGGCGATCGCCTGCCAGGTCTTCGCGCCGTCCATGCTCCTGAAAATCCCGCAGTGGTTTTGCTGCCAGAGGACGTCAAAATTCTTCCGGCACGCCATCACCAGGTGCGGGTCGTGGCCGATCTCGGCGTGCGGGTCCGGCAGGAACGTGGCGACGAGTCCCTGGTTGCGCGGCTCCCAGGTCTTGCCGCCGTCGGTCGTCTCGAACACACCGGCGCAGGAGATGCCGACGAGCACGCGGCGGCTGTTGCGCGGATCGACCAGCACCGAGTGAATGCCCGGCTCGTCGCGCCCGCCGCCGAACCACTGCGCCTCGCGGCTGGGGTGGTTCCACAGTCCCTCGACGATGTAAAACGTCTCGCCGCCGTCGTCGCTGGCGAAGAGTCCGCCGGGGTCGGTGCCGTAGTAGAGACGGTGCGGCTCGTCGGCCCCGCCGGGGGCGAAGACCCACAGGTAACGCAGCGACGCCGGTTTCCCCTCCTTGATCCGCGCCCCCTCCGGATATTTCGGCGCGGGAACTTCGTCCCAGGTCTGGCCGCGGTCGCGGGAGCGCTTGACCTTTTGCCCCCAGTGGCCGTGATCGAGCGAGCACCACGTGACGCCGCTGCGCTCGTCGGGGGCGACGTAGGGGACGGACGCGCCCAGGTGGTCTTCGCGCGTGCGGCGCCAGCCGGCGGCGGTCTTCTGGAACGTCACGAGTCCTTTGCGGGTGCCGACGAGGAGCGTATTGCCGAGGACGGACATGGAGCCTTACTCCAGAGGTGAAATGGATCCCTGATTCCTGATTCCTGACTCCTGATTCCTACCTCCCGTCTCCGTCATTCACGCTACCCACCCGACAGAGCCTGCATCACGTACACCTTCGCCTCCGGCCCGACGGGATCGCTGAGCTTTCTGCGGTCGCGCAGAAAATCGTTGCCGACAAAAATGTTCACGTGCTGCCGCACCGCCCCCTGGTCATCGAGAATGTAGCCCCGCACTCCGGGAAACCGCCGCTCCAGGTCGGCCACGACCTCGGCCACGGTTTTCCCCTCGGCCGAGCAGTTTTCCGGCAGCGGGAACTGGTGTCGCAGGTGCGGCGGGAAGCGGACGAGAGGCATGTTGGATCACCGTCGACAATGGCGACGACAAAACCGCCGCGAGTGTCCGCATCCAGGTTTTGGAAGGGGAACGGTGACTGCAGCTTGCTGTACTGCAGGAAGGTTCGCGAGCAAACCTTCGACTGTTCGCGTCGGCTGTCCAGCTCGCGAGAACACAATGGCAATTGACTGATCCTCGGCTGGAAGGTTCGCGGCATCAACAAAGAACCGTACTTCACCGACGTTCGTCGTAGTCGCCGTTGCGCGCGTGGTGATCCGCGGATCGGCGGGATCTCGCACGAAGACCTCAATCGCGAGACCGTTCCCGTTCTGAAAGACAACTCCAATGTCCTCGCCATTGAGCGAACGACCGGGCAGATCGGTCAGAAGGATGTGGAACTCTCCGGCGGCGAGAGGTTCGGCACCGGCAACACCGAGTGCAACGACTGCGATCCAGAGACCAGTGCGCAACATGTTTACTACTCCAAGCGGGCATCCAGGTTCTGTAACGTCACTTGCATGTCGTCCGCCGTTTTGGGAAGCCCGCTGTTTCGCGACGCCGGCCCGACTACAAGGAGAAGAAAGATGCGCTCGCCGTCATTGGGTTGAAGGACGTCGAAGCGATTCGTTTGCTGTTGCCGGTTCTTAGTGTCGTACTGGAATACGAGTTGACGGTACTCCGGCGGCTCGTGGACATCTTGGTGCTTCTTCAGGAATGCTGCCCTGTACTTTATCTCGAACGCTGCGTTCTGCAACGAGACTTCCGCCGTAAAACTGCGGTAATCATCGTCAAAAGGCCCGCGCTGTTCAACAACAACAAGAACGTATTGCTTCGCATCTTCGGGTCGAATTGACCAGCGCTCGTTCAGCCACCGGATCCATTCCGCGCGCTGTGCTTCGTCAAGCCGGACCTGAGAATGTCCCGGGTTGCTGTAGGCCTTGAGCCAAACCGAGGCAAAGTCGACGTCCGTCGACACGTTGCGGACCAAATAAAACCGGCGTTGCGGTTCTTGACCCGGCAACAATCCTGAGGCCGCCAAGACACCAACGACCACCGTTAGCAGAAACGAGACGCCAAGGGCCCAACGTCCAAAATGAGTTGTTGCTCGGTCATAGCCCCTCAGCTTTGGGTTCCGATCGCGGTCTAGATGGCAGAACCTGATTGTCCGGATGATCCACAAACATGTTAGGGCACCAAGAACGAAGTAAACCGCCAGCAGGATCGCCGGCCCCGAAAGCCCATAATCCCAAAGCGCGCCTTTGCCGCTGACTCCCACTCCGAGAGCGGCTCCTTGAACGACTGCAAACGTCACCAACGACGCAATCGTCGATTCCGCATTCTTCTCCTCGTCATGCTCAAGTTCGAGCTCGTCTAGGTCGAATGCCAGTGGGACGTACCAAAACCACCGGTACAACCGCTCGAAAACCCATACCACCGTGCCGACGAAGACTCGAACAACTCGTTCTGCCCATTCACGAAGCCACATGGCGCAGTCCCCCGCGACGAATCCCCTTAAACAGCATGCATCTCACGCTACTTCACCTTCGCGCTCGGCGTCGCGTCGGCCGCGAAGTCGCCCAGCGCGTACTGGATGCCGTCGAGATAAAACTGCAAGAGCTTGGGGTTCCAGTAGATCTCCTCGCGGTGACCGAGCGAGCTGTAGAACACGCGGCCCTGGCCGTACTCATGGACCCAGGCCACGGCGAAATCCTTGTCCTGCCGTTTGCCCTTGCTCACGTCGAAGCGCGAGGCATCGAGCGACAACAGCACCCGCAGGTTGTCGCGCGAGTAGGGCGTCTTGAACTGGTAGATCTCGTCCGTGACGTCGAAGCCCTGGCCCTGAAACACAGCCAAGAGCGGGTGGCTCGATTCCTCAACCTTCACGGCGACCTTTTCGTGCCAAGGATGGCCGTCGAAGTAGCCGCCGATCATGTCGCCGAACTCCGGCCAGTTGTAGTTGGAGTCGCTGGCCGAGTGGAAGCCCGCCAGGCCCTTGCCGCCGCGGACGAACTCGACCAGGCTCTTCTTCAAAACTTCCGTGCGGTCCTTCAGCTTCTGTTGCTCCTCCGGCGACTTGCCCTCCAAGTCCTCTTTGCGCGGTTCCAGCCAGTTGCCGGTCGTGTTGCAGAGGACGACCGCGTCGAACTCCTTCAAGCGATCGGGGGCGAACATCTCCCGGTCGTCGCTGACGACGACCTTGAAAGCGCCCGTCTGCCGGCCGAGGCGATCGACCGCGTGGGCCCCGTGCGGGATCGAGGAATGAACGAAGCCGGCGGCGCGCGTGTAAGCCAGGACGGTCCGCGGCGATTTCGGCTCGGCGCGGGCCTTGAGCGGCGCCGACTCGCCGATCTTTTCCGCCTGCTCGGCGGTCACCAACTCGCGGACGTAGATGTTGCGGAAGTAGAGCGTGTTGCCGTGGTTCTGCAGCTCGATCTGGCCGGTGGCGTAAATCGGCTTGTCGCGCTCCCAATAGTTTTCCAGGACCGTGTTGTCGACGACGAGCTGGCCGTTGAGATGGATTGTCACGCGCTCGCCGGCCATGCGGATGAAAAACGTGTTCCACTCGCGGACGGGCTTGTCGGCCCGCGCGAGCGGGTCCTTGGGGTTTTTCTGGTTGTTGAACAGGCCGCCGGAGCCGACCTTGTTTTGGGCGGCGCCGTCGGGGTCCCAGATTTGGACTTGGGGGGTGCCGCGGAGGTAAATGCCGCTGTCGCCTTTCGGCTCAATTTTCCAATCCACGTACAGCTCGAAATCGCCGTAGTCCTTGGCGGTGCAGATGCTGTCGCCCTTGCCGTCGAAGACCAGCACGCCCTCCTCGGCCGCCCAGTGATCGCGCATCTTCTGGTCGGCGGTCTTTTGGGCCTCGGCAAGCTGCTCCTTGCTCATGGCGGCCCGCGTCTTGGGGTTGCCGACGAGTCCCTTCCAGCCGGCCAGGTCCTTGCCGTTGAACAGGGCCGTAAAACCCTTGGGAGGCGTGTTCTGTTTTTCGTCCTGCGCGCGCGCGGCGGCGGGCAAGACGACGGCGAGGGCGAGAATGACGGCGACGAGCCTGAGCGTGCGTTTCATGATCGACTCCGGGCGGGCGACGAGGAAGGTGTGTTTCAGTCAGCGAGCGAACCAGCCGACGATTTTGGGCAGCGGAAGCGCGGGATGCAAGGGACCGGCGCGAGTTCGCATTCTGACTCCCCTTCTCCTCCTCCTGCCGACCTGTGCACGCGCCAACAAAAAACCCGCCGGTTGCAACCGGCGGGCTTGTCTGTATGGCGTTTGTAGCCGTCTCGCTCCGCGAGACGGAGCTCATCACGCGGGAGCGTGATGGCTACGATTGAGTCCCACCACCACG
>JACOUI010000241.1 GCA_016177915.1 Planctomycetia bacterium | reverse complement strand
GACAACGGATATCTTGGGCACTCGTCAACAACGGCCGCGCCGATTCCGGTTTCTGAACATCCTGGGTCGTTTCGGGAGCGAAGCGACTCCGCATCTGCGACGCGTAGAGGACCAGCTCGTCGGGCAGTGATCCGTCTGGGCCGATCAGTTCTGGTAACTCCCGCGTGTAGTCCTCCACCGGTCGAAGATCGCCGGCTGTCCAGCGGCACTCCAGGTCGATCTTGATGAGTTCCTCGACCAGGGCCCGCCGTCGTGGGCCATCCTCGGCCGCAAGAAAGTCCGCAATCCGCGGCGGCGGACCGTGCCGCCAGGCGGCATCAAAGCGGTCGGCAACCTGATCAACCCACTCGGGCATCGACTGCGCGGCAGGGTCCGGTGACTCGGTGTCACTCGACATGGCTAGCTTTCCTGTTCGTGATCCTCGGCAGACCGCACTGGGGATTCCCTCAGTTTGGTGATCAGGAATGCCTGTCGGCGTCCGACAGCCCACTTCCGCCGTGCGGCAGGCCGCCCATCGCAGGCGGCAGCCAGAACGCTGGAAAAAACGCCGCCGAACCAGGGGGCAGCAACCGGTGGCGCGAACCGGGCTAACAGACGAGGGTCCCACGTACGTCGTCGGCCCCCATTTCCTGCCATTTTCGGAGAATGAGGGCGATTTTGCGATCCACCGTTCGCTCCGAGCAGCCAAGGTGTTCGGCGATTTCGCGGTGCGTGTAATTGGCCAGGTAGAGCTCGGCAAAGTCCCGCAGGTTATCCGGCAGGCCACCGACGTATCGCCGGTAGCAGTCGCTCAAAATGGCTTCCTCTTCGGGAAGCAAGCGGGGATCGCTGGCTTGTTCGAGAGGTCGTCCGACGTCCTCCCCAACTAGCGACTCAAGGGACGACTCGTCGTGGACGCGGCCGCCGCCGCGTTTCTGCGTTCCCAGTTCGTGCTCGATCTGGTTGGCGGCCTTGCACGCCACGATGTGAGTCAACAACGCCAATAGGTCGTGTCGATTCACAAGCCGGGGCAACTGTCCCGCCCTGAACCTGCAGTAGAAGCTCCAGAAGGCATCCTGGGCAACATCTTCCGCGTCGGCGGCCCGAACCGGCGTTCCCTTCAGCCTCTTTTGGGCGCGGGCTACCAGGGAGGGCCAGTAGCGTGCGTGGAGTTGCCTCAGCGCAGCCTCGTCCCCCTCCTTCAATTGGCCGATCCATTGGGTCACTGAGGCAGAGGCAGTCGAGGCCATGGGCAACTCCGAGACGCTGCGTTGTGGAACGCAGATCTGAGTTTAACGACGCCCAGGCGAGTTGCAACTGGCGACCACGGCGGAAGTTGCAGCGTGGGTGCTCGCTGCCTGCTGCCGTCGTCCGATGGCTAAGGCCCGCGTGACAAAGGGACAAGCATTAGAGGTGGCGGATTCTTTCCGGTTTTCTTGATTACCGAGAGTGGGCGCTCGATGTCGGCCCACGGGAACGGTCGGCACTGACCACGGCAATCGCTCCGGTTCCCGAATGAGCGTGCGCAGAGTCGCGTTGTCGCCGCTCCTTGCATCCTGATGAACGAGGACAGGGCGCGGTCGCCCGTCTCAGCCAAGCAATGGAGGTCGCTTTGCATGTTCAAGCGGCGGCTACTTGCGATCCTCGTCGCCGTCTTTGCGGTCGGGGGCGTCGCAATCATCTTCCTCTGGGTCACGGCGGGTGGCGATCCTCGATTTACTGTTACTGTGAACTATGGTCGATCGCTGAAGGACCTGGTTGCTGCCGGGGGCTATACGCGCGTGGACTCCGCCATCACCGACGAGCGATTTCCCAGGCAGGGAAACGGCGTCGCAACCGCGGAAGTCATCATGGTCCGCGCGGAACAATCCACCAAGAACGACGAAATGGCTGCCGAGATGGAAAGCCGCGGGCTTCGGCCCGCAAGAATCGAGCACCTGTTGGCCTTCGGCGAACAGGTTCGGCGGCTGCCACGTGTGGCGATGGAATGGCCGGCGGAAGAGACCGCGGCTTCCGGTGCCGAGGGAGAACTCGGCCATCGAGCAGAGTATCGCGTGGTCGGCAACGAGATCCGCGGTGGTGAGAAAGCTGACGGCCAACCCATCGCCGACGAGACCTACCGTTACGATCCGTACCGGAACGAAATCAGCAGTGTGGAACGCCGGCTAAAAGCGGCGGGCAGCACGCATGTCGTCGCCCTCGGCGCGGCCGCCGTTGATTCGCAGGGGTATCGCGTGGTGCCGCTCATCGAATACCGTGCCGACGGTCGCCGCGTTCTGCGGACCGAGCGGTTTGGGTCACCCGCGGGCCAGCCGACACATGATCTCTACTGGCCCCATGGAACATGCTTTTTGGCCATTCGACTGAACTAGGCGCACCGAGACAGAGGAGGTCGTTTCAATGAGTCACGCAGCGAATGCCGTTGCTCGTCCTTCGATGCCTTTGCTCCTGTGGATCACGCTGGCGATGTCGCTCGGGCACGCTCAGCACGGGACGGCATCGGCGCAAAGCTCATCGCCGGCCTTGTTGCTCGATGGCTCCCAGAATTACTCGGTGCAAGTCAGCCTTTCGACGGTTACTCAACGAGGCAAGATCGAATGGCCCGTTCTTCCGATGAGCGGCGAAATCTGGTCGCGCGAAATCGATGGCTTCCCCTTCCACATTTACGCGCGGCCGGGGCTCAAGCCGGACGCTGAGACAATTAGCGTGCTAATCCTGGGAGCCGGTTCTGGCCCGGAAAAGGTGCGCGACGCCACGCGGTACCTGGACCCCAGCTCATCCCACATCGACTCGACGGGGAAACTCGTCGGCAGGCGATATGACGTTATTATCGGCATCGGTGACGAGCCGGGGTGGTGGGACCTCCTCGTGCGAGTCGCCCCCGAGCATCTGTCCCAAAGCTGGGTTAACCGCCAGGCGAGGGCGTTGGAGAAAGCAATCCGCGCCCAATTTGGCGTTTCCCTGAAAGCCCGCAGTGTCGCAGCTCACAGTAACGGGACACCCGTCGCCATCGCCTCCCTTGAAAACCGGCAGGACGACACCCTGGCCTTTGCAGGGCACCCGCGACTACACCTCATGGGTCCCGATATCGGCCTATTCGCCCAGTATGTGAACAAGCGGAGGCTGGCCGACTTAATCGAAGCTAGAGCCATCCAGAGCGCTCACGTGCACGTGATTCGTGGTGACCTCATTCCAAGTATTGGCTGGGCGACCAAGAACTTGCCGCAGGTAGCAACTCGTGCGATCCGGGAACTTGGCGAGGAATGGCCGCTTAGCGGCTCGCTGGAAAGGCTGGCCCTCAACGCGGCTGAGGGCCTCAAGGCACGGAGGGAGTTGGCCGGCCTGGGTCGCGGGAAGTCGACCGGAACAGCGGAGGGCCTTGGCCGTGAGGGAGACAACCCCGCTATCACGTATACGGAGTATGACAACTTGGGCCTGATTGCGCTGGACGCAGTGAGGTTCAAGACCCACGACCTGGCGATGTACCTCCCGCTGATTTCGGACCTCGTCAAATCAAGCGGCCCGGCCACAAGTGCTGACCTGCCGTGGGATCCTCAGGGCGTCCAAATCCATGTTGACGATGCCATCCTTTCAAGGGTTTTGACGAGCGACACGTCCCGGGAACTTGCGGTACGGCTTGACCGTCTGGGCCGCAGGTTGGCGGAAGCGCGGGGCGACGAAGCCGAGCAGCGAGTCCTTGGGGAGTTTGAGGCGGAACTCAAGGGCTCCTACAAGGCTCTGCGTCCTCAAACCAAGCTCGACAGCCTCGTCGTCATATCGCTTAGGGGGCTTGTCGAGGAGGCCGAGACGGAAGCTCCGAAGCAGGAACACTTCCAAGGACGACTCCTGACGCCAGGTTCTATTTCCCGGATTCATGGCTTCGTACTTGATCCCCAGCGCGGCGATGTCCTCCTCCTCGGCCGGCGCGTCGCAGGCGCGCCGCCCATCGAGCTTGACGATCTGATCGTCGGGCTGCGCGCTGCCTGGAAGGACAACCAAGTTCCCGCGTGCAGTCTCGACCCGGATCCAGACAACTTCGGCGGTCCGCAATGGGTCCGCGTGCATGGCGTTGCCGAGGATTCCGGATTCGCCCGCACAATGCTCGATGCGGACTACAAGATGAAGAGGGTTCTCTTCGGCGTGGAGCGGGTGAATGTCCCTGGCTACGTCACGGAGAAGGAATTGATCACCGAGGAAATGGAGCAGCACCCCGGCTCCGCGCGTTTCTGGCTCTATCCCATTCAGCCGGAGCCAGGCGACATCCAAGTCTCGTCCGACGGTCAGGTCGCGATCTTCAACAGCGCGGTGCAAGTCCTGTCCGAGGAAATGATGCGACTGCGCGAGGGCCTGGTCGGAACCGGGAAGAACTTTGGAACCTCCGAACAGGCAGCGGCCTCGTTTACGCAGCACTACGAGGCCATTGCGCGGCAGCATCCGATCTTCGCAAAGCTGCACGGCCTCTTCGATATCGTGCTCTTGGGCCGGGTGTGGCAACGGATGGGCGTGACTTCCCCCCTTCTCGACCGTCTCTGCGAGCTGCCATATCGGCAGGTTGAAATCCCAAAATTCTACGAGGGCGTCACCGTACAGTGGAGTGACGGAGAACGAGGGTTGGGTCTTCAGGGGGGCGTGCAAGTTCCCATTGGGGCCGGACGTCGCACGTGGTTGACGCTCGACGACGCCGAGCTGAAGACAATTCGCCAGGAAGCCCGGCGTTCACCCGGAAGGCTCTTTTCTGACTTGGAAGGGGTGACAGTACACGTTGCTGCGCCAGACGTCACCCGGCGCGACGTCGCAACGCTGGCAATCGAATCAGCTCTCCGTCACCTTGCGAAGGGAGAGTATACAAAGGCATTGGAGGCGGCAGACCGCGCCGTCGGATCACGGCCTTTCGACCCTGAACCGTTTGTGGTCCGCGCCATGGTGCATTCTAGCGCTGGGAACCTCGACGCAGGCCGGTTCGACGCCCGGAGGGCGCGCGAGCTTGAGCCGGACGGTTCCGACACGGCCGTGCCTGCGTCCGTGTTGCTTGCACAGGCGGATCTGCTGCAAGGGCAGCCCAAAAGCGCGCTCCGCGAGGTTGATTACGCGCTGCGGCTGGCTCCCATGAACCCATGGTTGCACGTCTTGCGCGCGAAGGCTCTACAACAGCTTGAAAACATCGACGACGCCCGCGACGCGTGCAAGCACGCCATCCAGGCAGATCCCACATTTGCGCTGGCACACCTGCAACTTGCCTACATCGAGCTACAGGAGGGATGGCCGTCCACAGCCAAACGCCATGTGAAAAAAGCCGAGCAGTATGGAACGGATCTTCCCGACGTCAAGGTCGCGGTGGCCCTACTGGAGTTGCGATCCGACAGAGGGGACGTGGCCAAAGCGGAACGCCTGGCTCAAGAGGCTTTGGCCGATTCCACGTTCGACGACATCGGGGCCAAGATGACCGCGTACTCGGTCCTGGCCCTGGCGAGATTCAGGCTGGGCGATGAACCGGCTGCGCGGGAGAACCTGCGCAAGGCCGCAAAGGTAATTCCCAATTCGCCAATGGTCCTTCAAAGCGTTGCTCAAGTGGCTGAGGAACTGGGGTTCGTCGACGACGCGCGCGGCTTCCGGGAACAGGCAGACCGCCTGTCTCCGCGGCCCTGAAGCAGGGGGAGCGAATGCGAACGGCAAGGTCAATCAGGGGACGCTTTGGTGATGCCCTCAATCCTAACTCTTTGCAACCCCCAAGTGGGGGCGAGAAATTAATGCTCGTTTGTGCGCACTGCGATGCGTGGTGAGATCGCTCGAGCATTCACACGCCGGAGCCGGAGACATTCTATGTTCCCGCGTTACTCAGCTCACGCCGTACTTTCTCTCAGCTTGATGGTGCTCGCTGTCCTGGCCGAACGACCACTGCCAGGGCAGGAAAACGCGGGAGTTCGTCTCCGCTACGTTTTCAGCAAGGGCGACAGATTCAAAGTCGCTCAAAGCGAAACCGTCGAAGTCGCGCTGGAGGCAAACTCCGGAACGACGACGCAGCGCACCGAAAGCGAGAACGAGAAGATCTTCGAGGTTCTCGGCGTCGCCCCCGATGGTTCCGCCGAGATTCTGGCCACGCTCGGCCATTCCAGGGTGAAACAATACGTGCAGGGAAACCTTGTCTCGGACGAGGACACCAGGCGCGAGAACCCCACGGATCCCTTGACCAAAGTTTCTCGCGAGCTGGTTGGACAGGGGTGGCGTTTCAAAATCTCGGGCAGGGGCCAAGTCACGGAAGTTACCGGGCTGGACGAGATGCTCGACAAGGTTCGGATTGCGACCGGCAAAATCGTCTCCGACCGCGAGGAACGCGCCGCCATTGACGCCATCTTCGAAGGACTGTTCGGGGAAGAGGCGATGTTAGAGACCCTTTCCAGCTTCTTCCCGCCTCTCCCGGAAAAACCGCTACGCGCCGGAGGAACTTGGACGGCAAGTCTCAAAACTCCAGTCGATGACGGGCGCATCGCTTTTGAGCTAACGCTTGATCGCAAGTTCGAGTTCGCAGGGATGCCAGCCGCGCCTCAGCAATACGTTATTCGGGAGACGACACGCCCGTCGATCAAGTCCGGTACCGAGGGCGTGGAATTCAAGGTTCCCCGGGGCCGGATCGAAGCTACGTATACGCTGTTGCCGGCCGTTGGCTTTCTGCCGCAGTCAACCTCGACACTCGATCAACTCATCGAGGGCTACGCAGACATGGACGGTCAAAAGGTCCTCGTCGTGAGGCAGACGATGACGGGTCAGGGGAAAGTCGTCATCGGTAGACTTCAGCTCGCTAGGGACGCTGAACCCAAGAGCGCACTTCCTCAAAGGGGCACGAGCGATGCTCACCTGGCAGCGAATGAACGGCGGAGCAAGACTCTCGGGATCTTGGATGCCGCCCACGACGCAGCCACCAGGATCGAATCCGCTTCGACTCGAGCAGCCGTCCTGACGGCTATCGCTGAAGTTCAGTTTGCGGCCGGGAACGGCGTTACCAGCCGGAAGGTCTTCGAGGAGGCCCGCGACGCTGCACGAGGAATCGCCGAGCCGTCGAGTCGCGCACGCTCACTGGACGCGATCGATCGCGCCCAGGGCGCTACGGAGCGGAAGACGACCAAAGGATCGCAAGAATTGGACGCGCTCCTCTTCCCCGATCCTGTGACATTGGCCCAGAACAAGGCGCGCGCAGGGGGACTCGCGGAAGCCCGTAAGCTGCTGGCTGAGGCTGCCGAAAAAGCAACCCCGACCAAGCTTTTGCTACTTGGACAACCGTCGCTGGCCCGCATCGCCCGTGCTCAAGCTGAAATCGGAGACCGAGAAGGAGCACTTCAGACCGCCCGCAAAGCACCCGTGGGCGACGGAGCATTCCTCAGTTTCAGCAGGAGTGAGGTCGTAGCGGCTGTCGCGGAGGGACAGGCCGAGGCCGGCGATATCGTAGGTGCCCGCGCGACGCTGCTGGAAGCCGAGAAACTCGTCCCTCCTCCGCCTCCTCCGCCACGGCCATTCCAATTACGTCTTGCGGATGCCCGCGGCCCGAGTTTAGCGGCGATTGCCGCCGCCTGGGCGAGGCTGGCTGAAATCCAGGCAGCGACCGACAAAGCCACTGCGAGAGAATATTTCGACGACGCTCTCCGCATGGCGCAGCAAATCGAGGCCTCCTCGAACAGTCGAGCGGAGACATTCATTGCGATTGCCCGTGCCCAGGCGAAAACCGGAGACTCTTCGGCAAGCGCGGCGACTATCCAGGAGGCGCAAAAGGCAGCCGAAAGCCGGGGCGATGGTGCCGCACTGGTTGACGTGGGGAAAGCATGGCTTGAGCTACAGAATCCAGATGCGGCCCGCCACGCGTTCATCCGTGCTGCCCGAACCGAGGCCCTGGGCGAGGTCCCCTACAGGTACACATTCAAAGACCTTGCGCTGGCTCAAGCGAGAGCGGGTTTTGCGGCCGATGCTCTCGCGGAAGCCGCGACGATGACGAATCCTACGGCACAAGCGTATTACTACGTGGGGATCGCTGAGAGCTTGCTGTCCCAAGAGAACGCGGAGAACAACCCACCTAATCGCAGTCCGGCCCTTCCGGTCGAGACACCATTGAACGGCCGACAAGCGCAGGATCCGGGGCAAGAGACGAGGAACCGTGGGAGTGAACGGAACGACATCCCAGAGAAGGCGGCAAACGGCGGGGACGCCTCTCGGGGTGCGCGCTGCGAGGCCATCGCCGATGTGTTGGACGCGTTGTTTCTTGGGCTTGACGGCCCCGCGACCAAAAAGGGCCTGAATGACAAAATGGTCGAGCGACTGCACAAGCTCGGCGCCAAGTTGGCGGAGGAGTTCGCCGATGAGCCGGCCCTCCGCTCCCGAATGCTCAACGCCCTGGGGACCGCTCACTTCGCCTTGGGAGACCCTGAGAAAGCGGTTGATCTGCTTGAGCGAGCGCTAATGGACCGGCGGACGCACCTGGGCAAGGACCATGCTGACACACTCACCACGATGCAAAACCTCGCCAGCGCCTATCAGGCCACTGGGCGGTTGGTTGAGGCTGAAGCCCTACTTCGCGACTGCCTGGACATTTGCCAGAGGAAGATGTCGAACGAGTGGCTGCGATTCCAGACCTTGAGCCTGCTCGGCGCGTGCCTTGCGCGACAGGCAAAGCCCACCGAGGCCGAACAGCTCCTGTTACAAGGATATGACGGGTTGAAGCAAAGCCAGGACGCGATCCCGACAGCTATTCGCACCGATCGGCTGGCGGAGGCGCTTGAGCGCCTCATCGACCTCTACGACGCCTGGCGTAAGCCCGACGAGGCCGCTGCGTGGCGGCGGGCGTTGCATGCATTGAAAGCCGCCGCGCCAGCAAAGGCCGACCAGGGGCCCGCTGCCAACGCGCTTGAGCCAGCACCAAGTGGCGACCCGGCCCCAAACGGTCCTGGCGAGCAGGCACGGTCGGGCCTGCCGTTCAGCGGCCACGGCGAGCTCACGGAAGCGCTTGACTGGCTCACGCGGAAGCCTCGCACGGTGACCAGCATCCGGTTTGAGGCGAAGGCCGGCTTGAGGATCGCGGCCAACGTCGCCGAATCCACCAAGTCCCACTTCGTCGCCGTCGAGGATTTCGACGGGGACGGACTGGCCGACGTGGTCATCACCGCGACTGGTCCACCGCATGTCTACTGTTTCAGGAACCTCGGCGGAGGGGAATTCAAGGACTGCACGTCTGCTTCCGGGCTGGAGACATTTCAAGGAGAAGGAACCGGCGCCGCCGTGGCCGACTACGACTGTGATGGCCGCCCCGACCTTTTTCTGACCTCGCGCATCGCAGGCGCCAGCCGCCTCTACCGCAACAGCGGCCGCGGCCGGTTTACCGATGTGACCGGCCCCGCGGGTGTGCTGCTGGACGCTCCCACTGGTTCGTGTGCCTGGATCGACATCGACGCCGATGGTTGGGCGGACCTCTCTGTCACAGAGACGGACGGGACCAACCGCCTCTTCCGCAACAACGCCGACGGCACCTTCACCCACCTCGCCAAGGTTGAAAAGGTGAACGGAAAACCAGCCGATCTGAAGGAGCACGACACGCAGAAGAAACCGGCGCAGCCCCCGACCGACGGTGCGGCTGATCCGACCGAAACGGCCATCAATAATGCACTGGGCTGGCTCGCGCAGCAGCAGCCACCGGATGGGTCCTGGAGCTTGCGCGGCCACTATAGCGACGGCGGCAACATGGAGAGTCACAACGCCGCGACGGGCTTGGCTCTGATGGCCTTTCTTGGGGCTGGACAGACCCACAAAGAGGGCAAGTTCACGGAAACCGTGCAGCGCGGGCTCGACTTCCTCACGCGACAGGTGAAGCGCAACGGCTCGCTACACGAACCGGGCGGCTCGATGTACGCCCACGCGATAGGCAGTATCGTCCTGTGCGAAGCGTACGCCAAGACTCAGGACAAGTCGCTCGCGCCCGTTGCGCAGTCGGCAATCGCCTTCACCGTCGGTGCTCAGGATCCCAACGGAGGCGGATGGCGGTATCGTCCGGGCCAGCCCGGGGACACGTCGGTGACTGTGTGGGCCGTGAAAGCTCTGGCGAGTGCCCGCAAGGCCGGGCTGACGGTCCCTGAGAACGCTTTTCAGGGAGTTCGCAGGTATCTCGACCTCGCGTCGACAAATGGAGGCAGCCGTTACGTGTACTTGCCCACCACGCTTGATGCGAAGCCGTCGGCTTCCATGACAGCGGCCGGGCTTTTGTGCCGAATGCACCTGGGCTGGCCGCGCGACCATGACAAGCTGAATGAAGGGGTAAAGTTTTTGTTGGACGACCACCCTCCAAAGTGGACGGAGCGGGACGTGTACTACTGGTACCACGCCACGCAACTGATGCACCAGATGCGCGGGAATCTCTGGAAGGAATGGGATGCAGCGCTGCGCGATATGTTAATTGAGAAACAGATCAACGCCGGCGACGAGCGGGGGAGCTGGTCGCCCGAGGGAGATCGGTGGGGTCCAAAGGGCGGACGGCTCTTCGTGACTTGCCTTTCCGCGTGCATGCTGGAGACCTGCTGCCGGCACCCACCAATGCAGGCGGGCTCCAAGCCTAAGGTTGAATCGGTTCCGTAACCATGTCGTTGCCACTCGAACGAGGAGAACACACGATGAGCCGGCAGATGCGGCTATTCGTGATTGCCGTCGCATTGAGCGAAAGTCCGTTAGTGGCACCCGGAACGACCAAGAAGTTGCTGGACGACCTCGCGCTGCGCAAGGTCGTCTATCAACGCCTGATGCTGCATTACGAAATCGGGGACGCGGACTCCCGCGGATGCTCGCATGAGCCGCTCGTGGCTGCCTGGCGCGACTACATGACGCATGGCGAAAGTGGGCCGCACTTCCGTGGGGCTTTGTTGCAGGTCCTCGTGGCGACGCACGAAGAACTCGGCGACAAGGCGTGCTCGGGCAAATCCCTCTGTCCTCCGGGAACCTTGGCCAGCCTGAGCGATCCGGCCACGCAAGAGCGCATCGCAAGGCGCCTGACCATTCATCGACTGAAGGGACATGCGTCCGACGAAGAATTCCCCAAGATCTGGGACGGCTTTGTTGCTGCCGGCGAAACGGAGGAGGCTTTCCGCGAGGCGCTGCGGGTTCTCAAAAAGTAGCGCGCGTTCGCCTGCGTTTGCGCGTCGCGGCCGTCGACGCGGGCGGCCTGCGACCCCGAATGGGCGGAACCCCGCGCCTGTGGCCGACCTCGCTGACGGGGCTTCTACTCGGATGGTGCCCACTCGCCGAGAATGTCGTCGCGCAGCTCTTCGGGCGAGACGACGACACCTTTTGCTTCGGGCGTTGGAAATACGACGACGTGCCATCCGTCCCGCACGAACTTCGGCGTCAACTCACCCAGCCAACGCTCCAAGGGAACAATGGCCAGGATAGCATTCTGACACCGGCCATCGAGACAAGCCTCGGCAAAGCGCCGGTGGGGCCAGACCGGAATCAGCGTCCGTCCGTCGTCACCCCTGGCGACACCCACCCATTGGTCGAACGCAGGCTCCAAAGCTCTTCCTGCTCGACCACTTCGTTGACGAAATGCGCATATCGCTTTGGAGCGGACAACGCTATCGCGGCCGCGAACTGCGCGTCGCTGACGTCCCTCATCGTCCACCGTGCCTGCGGGGTTCATTGTAGAGGCTCGAATCAAATACCGCCAACGCGCCACGGACGCCCCCGTTTGCGCCATGTCGCGTCCGGCGGGGGCGCGTGCGCGTCCGCCCGGCTGTGTCGATCTACATGGCGTATTACAATGGGTCTGGAAGCCCAAGACCTGGGGCGGTGTGCCACTTCGGCTTGGAAATCGGCATGCAAAATGGACCCACCCCGGCGCGGAAATTGGACCCGCCCTTGGGGCGTTCAAGCGGCGGGGGAGGCCGCCGCATTGGGGCTCCTACGATTGAGGGTTGTCGGGCGAAGAAGCAGCCTTGCCCGCCGGACGCTCCTTCACCCCCTTCTTGGCTTTCATCGAGACTCGCGGAAGCCGTAGCTTTCGCCGTTCATCTCGAAGATGTGGCAGCAGCCGGCGGAAGATCTGCGTCGCGGTGTGCCGCTGCTTGCGCGGCGCCTGCTCATCCTCGGCGAGAATCTGATCGATCAAGCCGTGGAAGGGACCCAGCTTAGGTGCCGGGGGCGGCTGCGAGCGCGTGTACGGCCAGGGTTCCGGGCGGGCAATGGCCTCCCGCACCTTGCGACGGCAGTGGTGCAGCCGCTTGGCAATCGAGCGAATGCTCTCGCCGTCCCGATGGGCACGGCGAATCTGGCCGAAATCTTCCACCGTAAGCATCCTGGGCCTCCGTGCTGCTGGGGGTCTGGAAACCAGACGCCCAGCATACGGAGGCGGCTACGGTGGGTCCGTTTTGCGCGCCGATCTTGCTCCCCGGGGTGGGTCCGTTTTGCATGCCGATTTCCAGGCGAGCCAGCTGATTGCTGCGAGCACGACGAAAGATACGACGATCCCGGCGACCGTCGCTGTGGTCGAACGAATCGATCGCGGCTCGGGCAGCAAGAGCCTGGCAGGACCTGGAGCACACGGCGACGGCACCAGCGGAGGGCGGTCGCGGCTGGACGGCCCGCGGCCGATCGCACGGGCAGGATGCCCGTGGCACCCGGCGCTCCGGAGCGATCCGGCGCTCGCTTGTTTTTTTCGCGCCCCTTCGTGGGACGATCCAATGTCCGAGCGTTGCTATGCTAAACGTAATTGTTTACCGCCTTAAAGCAGGCGTACACTGCGTGCTAGCAGGGCCGAGCCCTGCGTTTTCCCGAGAATTCTCAAACCGAACATAGTCAAGCCATATCGGAGTCGAGTGGTGGTTACGCGAACTCGGAAGCGAACTGCGGCAACGCACGTGTTTCTCGGGAAAATGATAGTGTACAGGTGCTTTCGAGCGGTAAACAATTACTGCTAAACGAACCAGTAGTTCGCCGCGAACATCGCGGCATAGGCGCCGAGAAAAAACGCCGAGACACAAAGAATCGCACACCGTGCTCCCGGCTCAAGCTTCAATAGCAGCCAGCCCAGCACCGGATAAACAGGGATCACAACGGCAGAGAAACGTCCGAACCCAGCCATGGCGTTGTCGTGACTGCGGAGAACGTACGGGATCAAGAGCAGCAGCGCCGCGCTCAGCCACTCGTACGTCGTCAACCGCCGCCGCCAGCAGCCAATGGCGATCACGACAATGGTCCCGCAAAAGAACAGCGGATTTGCGAATTGCAGGCTGAGCACGGGAACCGCCCGGGGGTCGTAGCGGCCCCAATACCCGACGTCACCAGGCCAGTACGTTGCCCAGATGGGTTCCAAAGTCATGGCCGCCAAAAGCCTCTCGCCCATGGATGCAATCTGTCCGTGGCGCAGGGCAAAAATGGTTTGCGTCTTCACAACCGCGAGCGGATCGCCAAATTCTACCCACTGAAAGGTGATGAACGCGATCAATCCCCACATGGCAACAGCGACCAAGAGACCCAAGGCGAGAAGGCGCCTCGCCACATCAATCTTGGCGGCCGCCCGGTACCGACCTCCTCTTCCGCTGACAGCGCAAAAATCACCCGATGCTAGCTGACTGTCGCGGGCGTCACGCTCCGCTGGGCCGGGGGGGTGACGCCACGCGTACAAACAAAACGCAGGAACAAGAGCGATGCCCACGAGCCGTGTCGCCGTCGCGCTTCCTACGACTACTGCGACCAACAGCGGGTGCCACCTGCGGTGCATTCCTAGCAGCGAAAGCGTCGTGAAGAGGCAAAACAGCGATTCGGTGTACGCCATTCGGAAGAAGAAGGTTGTCGGAACGAGCCCAAACGCCAGCAGCGTAAAATGTACCAGATCGCGCCCCTCACGAGGGAATCGTTCCTGAACGTATCTCCCCAGCAAGACAAACGTCGCGAGCAACGCACCGTGTGAAACGAGCAGTAAGCTCCAGTCAACGCGCGTGCGAGTTACGTCTGCCACCACCCGCGCCACCAACGGATACGCTGGAAAGAAGCCGACACTCGAAAGGCGTGTCGGGTCGTTGGAGTAACCGTCCTCCGCGATCTGTCGGTACCATACGCCATCCCAGTTGGCGAAACGCCCAAGCACGCCGGCTTCCGCCGCGGGGACACGGTTGCGCTGCCCAATCGTTGTTGCGCCAAACACCGCGCCCACTACTACAATAAGGGAGGTGGCGTAATAGTACGTAACCCCCTCAAGTGCGCAGTCAAGGAACGGTCGCTGAGTGTGCATGGAGCTTCCACACCCATTAGGACATCAATGACTTCGCTTCCGAGTTCGCGTAACCACCACTCGACTCCGATATGGCTTGACTATGTTCGGTTTGAGAATCCTCGGGAAAACGCAGGGCTCGGCCCTGCTAGCACGCAGTGTACGCCTGCTTTAAGGCGGTAAACAATTACGACCACCAACTCGGCGACGGTCGATGTAGCGCGTCCGCGCGCCAATTGTGTCCGCACCGCCCAGACGGTCGAACGCGGATGTCCTCGATCATGGGCAGTTGGCTTGTGTCGCCATGTCGCAGATGTAGGCATTAATGTTGATCGGCCCCTGGACCTTGCCGTGGTCTGGCGGGTCTCCATCGCAGTTGTCGTCGCCGGGGTCGTAAACAGTTACGGTGCCAGTCAGAGTCGCGCACAGCCCCCAGGTCAGCTCGCAATTGTAGGTCCCCGGAATGAAGAAGCAGTTGGGAGTTGGATTATAGCCGATCTGATAGCGAACAGGAGGCACAAGGAAGCAGTACGAACAGTGGAAAGCATCAAGGCCGCAGCACTTCAGGTTGTAATCGGCAAAAACCCCAGTGGCGGTGCAGTACACGACCACGAACAAAGCGCCCATCAACGCCATGGCCCTCGCGATCCTCAACATGACCGTTCCTCCCTTTTTCGTGCACGGATTCGTAACCACCACCACACTGCGACAAGCGCGCCCAGGAGAATCCCCCCAACCGTGACGGCGGTCGCACCGAACGATCCAGGCGGCTCAGCCTTCCCGACGATGTAGACTCTATTTTTCAGGCCGTCGCCTACCCTTGTGCCCGCAGGCAGCGAGATGACAAACCGGGCGTCCGGCACCTCATGGTTTACGTTGACGATCCGGACCGTCGTAGTCGAACGCTGGCGCCAACCATCGTCTGAGGCATCGTTTGTAACGCCGCGATCGTAGAATCGGCTCACGGTCTTGTCCAAGACGCGCGCCGCACCTGACAGGAGCAATTGGTACGAGTACTCCTCCGCCATGTGCACGCTGCCGTCTTTGTGTCGATCGACCAACAATGTCGGCAAATAGGCCGCCCGCTGGTCGAAGGTGTACACAGCTCCCGCCTGGGTCGTGAGGATGATCTTTCCAGCCCCCAAGCTTGCCGACACAAAATTCGCCTGGCGCAGGGTATCGATCATCGATCGGCGAATCGACACGGAGCCAACGTCTCGGGGATCGAAAGGCCAATAGCCCGGGAGGTCGTCCTTTCGGTTTAGTCTCGCCAACTTGGCATCGACCGAAAAGTCCGTCCACACGCCGTCCGCATGCGCCATGCTGGCGGTGGCCTGTCCTTCAGGCCGCTCTAGAATGTCCCTGCGGATCTTCGTCCCCTTGATGACGATGGATTCGTACGCCCACGATTCCGGTGCGACCCGATAGACCACTTCCTTGTCGCCGGTTGGCGACTTGATCCTTCGAGTCTCAGCCGCACGCACCGAGCGATCTTCGTGATGCCCCTCGACCCGCAACTCCAGTGTCTTGATCTTCTCGTAGTTCGATTGGATCGCAGCCACGACCGTTTCAACGAGGGCCTGCTGGTCCGGCGGCAGGTCTCCACCTGCAACGGCCAGGAACGTCCCGACAAGCACCGAGGTCAGAAGGCAGCCCACAACAAGCTCCTTTTTTTCCACTGAAAAATGCGAGCGGAATCCGTCAGCGCACCGCGATCACCGGAATTCTCAGAATCGGCTGCGCTTCGTAGTCCGTGTGCAACTCGACCTTGCCCAAAAACACCTGCTGCTGCGCATCGATCCCGTTCAAATGGACCGTCACTTTGTGAGAGGTGGCGCGAATCGAATCGTCGACGCTTGCACTCAACGCCCCGTCCGACGTCACCACGCCGGTGATGCGGAACTCGCGACCATCGACGCGGGAAATCGCGACTTCTCGTTCGATCGGCAAAGATTCGCCGACCCGTTGAATGAACACTCTCCGCGGTTCGGCGATGAAAACACTGTCAATCGACCAATCCACCGGAATTCTCGCGTGCAACTCGCGATCGCCGCAGCGCACCACCGCTCCAACTCGCACGACGAAGTGCCGATCTCCCACTGCGGCTCAAGCGACAGTCCCACAGCCACGCGACGGCCGATTGTCCCGTCGGACCGCGCGACGTCTGACTGCGAACCAACAGAAGCTACCACGGCCCACGAATTGGAACGAACGGACGTCAAAACCGGAATCGCCTCGCCGCGCGTTCAAGAACAGCTCAACGGTCCTTTCGACGCGCTGGCCGGCCGGCGCCGTTCCAAAAACGAGTTCCTTGTCGGCGAATTGCACCGCGCGGTAGCCAGTCGCGCTCACGGCACGCTCGACGCGCGTTCCGTCAGAAGCGACGAGCGCGCAACAGTCGTCCTCTGCCCGAGGTGTCCCGTCAAATCCAGAGCCACCTGCAGATTGCACGTCTGGCCGGGCGACAAGGTGCTACGATCAAGGCTAGCCTTCACGCAGCCGCAGGTCCGTTCCACTCGAACAAACTGCAACGTGGCGGTGGCCCTGTTCGACACGGGAACAACGCCGCGAACGATCGGATCCTGATCGATGAACGTTCCACCCAGATCGAACGAAGAAGAAGAATCGCTCTGCCGTGCGCTGACTGGAGAAGACCGGTTTGCGCGCCAAGCTGCGCCAACGGCAGCAGCCGCTACGGCCATCAGGACCGCAATCCGAATCACAAGTCGTTGCTTGCGCGGCCTGACCAACATGATCGTGTCCTCCGCATGAACGCACGCACGAGAGCGATTGTCGAAGAGATGTGGCGGACGCGAAAACCACAAACGATTAAACGATTAGATAACCGTGAACTCGAATGTCAAGCAAATTCCGTCGTTCTTGCCTTTTCTGCCTTTTCTTGCCGACCGACGAAGCAACGGAAGCGCGCCATATCGCACACCTCCTCAGCGAGCGCGTTCGCTCAATTGAGGAAATCAAAGGGGTCAGGAACTGGGTCAGGAACCATTTCTGGCACTCCTCCGCCTTCGCGGCCTGCCGCCTGTCCCCCAAACGGCTCCCCGCGCGACACGCTCCGACGCAACGCCCAAAGCCCCGCCTCCGTCTGCGGCGCATGGACCCATTCTATCCAGTTCCGCCGCCGCGGCACGCGCCAGCTCGACAAAATGCGCCGCTTCCGTGTCGCCCGACTACCGCGACCACGCGCTCCACTACCTTCCCCCGTTCACAAGCTTCGTGCGCACTGCCCCGGACCCTCGCTCGCCCCCTGCGCGAAAGCTCGCCTGCAACCCACGCAAGCCCGAAATCCCTATTGACGTGTGATCACCTTTTCCACGCCAATGCACTGAAGCTCCGCTGAAACTCCTCGTCCCAATCCCTCGCGGCGTGTGCCGTGGGACTTCGCCAATGCCGTGCCCATTTGCCATCCCGCCCATCCTCGCCACGTCCCCGCGCCCTCGCCGCGCGGAAAACGATTTCCGCGTCCCGCACGCCTTGGAAAATCCGTCTCGTGTCCACGAAAACACTTTCGCAAACGCCGACCTACAACCTGTAGTACCTTCGATCCCCTCCACCACAATCCGCTGTTGCCGCCACGCCAACGACCCGCAGCCCGCACCCTGCCGACACCGCGTCCACACCCTCCCAACACCCTCCCAACACCCTGCCAACACCCTCCCGACACCGGCTCAACACCCTCCCGACACCGGCTCAACACCCGCCCAACACTGCCTCCACACCGTGCCAACACTGCCTCCACACCGGCCGTCGCGCCTCCGATTTCCCGCCGGCGATCCCGCGCGTCGCGCCGCGCGAAGCGTCGGCGTGGGCGCCGGCCGAAGCGCGCCGGCGCGTGGCGGCCTCGCCGACCTGGATTTTGGATCGACGACCGGCCGCCTGTACCCCGGGCAGGGCGTGTGCTATAGGAGTGCGGACAAAGTTCGTAGGACGGCCTTTCCAGGCCGTCTCTTTCATGACGGCCCGGAAGGGCCGTACTACATCGCGACGGCAATGACGCAAAACACCTTCGAGCAGCTCTGCCACTACGCCAAGGAAACGGCGCTCCTGGCCTCCGTCGAAGCCCTGCTCGAATGGGACGAGCGGACCTACATGCCCGACGACGCGGGTCCCTACCGCGCGGAGCAAATGACGCTGCTCTCGGGCATGGTCCACAAACGCCACACGGCGCCCCAGCTCGGCCAGTGGCTGGCGGAGCTGGCCGACGGCCCGCTGGCCAAGGACCCCCACAGCGACGCCGGGGCGACAATCCGGCAGCTCAAGCGCAAATACGAAAAGAAAATCAAGCTCCCGCAAGCGCTGGTCGAGGAGCTGACCCGCACGAGCGTCCTGGCGCAGCAGTGCTGGGTGCAGGCCCGCAAGAACAACGACTTTTCGTCGCTCCGCCCGTGGCTGGAGAAGACCTTCGCCCTGAAGCGCGAGCAGGCGCAGGCCTACGGCTACCAAGAGCACCCTACGATGCGCTCCTGGACGACTATGAGCCGCACGCCACGACCCGCGAAGTGACGGCCGTGCTCTCGGGCCTGCGCGACGACCTCGTGCCGCTCGTCCGGGAAATCATGCACAGCCCCAGGAAAGCGCCCGTCGAAATCCTGCACCGGCGCTATCCGGTCGAGTCGCAGCAGAAATTCGGCGAGGCGGCCGCGGCGGCGATCGGGTTTGAATTCTCGCGCGGGCGGCTGGACGTAACGGCACACCCCTTCTGCTCCGGCATGGGACCCCACGACTGCCGGCTCACCACGCGCTACCTGGAAGACTACTTCAACTGCGCCCTGTTCGGCACGCTGCACGAGGCCGGCCACGGACTCTACGAGCAAGGGCTGCGGACCGACCAGTTCGGCCTGCCGCCGGGCGAGTTCGTGTCGCTGGGCATCCACGAGTCGCAGTCGCGGATGTGGGAGAATTTCGTCGGCCGCAGCCGGGCCTTCTGGGAGCACTTTTTCCCGCGCGCCCAGCAGGCCTTCCCCGAGGCGCTGGCCGCGGTGAAGCTCGACGACTTTTTCTTCGCCATCAACCACGTCGAGCCGTCGCTGATCCGCGTCGAGTCCGACGAGGCGACCTACAACCTGCACATCCTGGTGCGGTTCGAGCTGGAGCAGGCGCTCCTCAAGGACGACCTCCAGGCCGGCGAATTGCCGGGCGCCTGGAACGAGAAGTACCGCCAGTTCCTGGGCATCGACGTCCCCAAGGATTCCGACGGCGTCCTGCAGGACATCCACTGGAGCGCCGGACTCGTGGGCTATTTCCCCACCTACTCGCTGGGCAACCTCTACGCGGCGCAGATCTTCGCCACGGCCGACGCGGAGCTGGGCGGCCTTTCCGCCATGTTCCGCCACGGACAGTTCGTGCCGCTCCGCGATTGGCTGCGCGAGAAGGTCCACCGCCCCGGGCAGTGCTACCCCGCGGCGGACCTCGTGCAGCGCGTGGCGGGAAAGCCGCTGTCGCACAAGTTCCTGATGGGGCACCTGCGGTCGAAGCTTGGACCTCTGTACGGTCTGAAATGACGCATGCTGAGGACCACGAATCACCCGGAGAGGCGGTTTTGAAGTCAACCTGAAGCGACGCTTGGTTAGCCCTTCACCCCCCCGACCCTTCCCCGCAAGGGGGGAGGGAGAAGAACGACACCCGGAGGCTTGTGCCTCCGGCTCGACTTGCGTTTGGAGACCGAATTTGCTTGCCGGCGAAATCTATGGCCCGCGCAAAATCCGGCTCGTTGATGTGCCGGAGCCGAAGCTGCGCGGGCCGGACGAAATCATCTTCCAGGTCGAGCTGGCCTGCCTCTGCGGCTCCGATCTTGTCTACTTCGAGAACGACTACCCGGAGTTCCCGCCCGTCGTCGGCCATTCGCTGCACGAGATGATCGGGCGGGTGAAGGAGACCTCCGGCACGCGGTTCCAGCCCGGCGACCGTGTGCTCTGCGTGCCGGTCAACCAGGAGGGGCTGTTCGAGCGGTTCGGCGTCAGCCAGGACCGGGCGATCCCGTTGGACCCGCGGCCCAGCCCCGACGAGGCCCTCCTTGCCCAGCCGCTGGGGACGGTGCTCTACGCCCTGCGCAAGCTGCCAAACCTCTTGGGGCTGGACGTGGCCGTCGTGGGCCAGGGCCCGATCGGGCAGCTTTTCAATCTGGCCCTGAGGAACTTAGGCGCGCGGCAGATCATCGCCATCGACCTCTTGGAAAGCCGGCTGGCCGTCAGCCCCCAGACAGGCGCCAACGTCGTCGTCAACGCCTCGCGGCAGGACCCGGCCGCGGCCGTCAAGGAGGCGACCGGCGGGGCGATGGCCGACGTCGTGATCGAGGCCGTCGGCCACCGCGACTTGGCCCTCAACTTGTGCGTGGAGCTCTGCCGCCGCGAGGGGAAGGTCGTCTTTTTCGGCGTGCCGCCGGCCGTCGTCAACAGCGTCAACGCCTTCGCCCTGTGGCGGAAGAACGTCACGGTCGTAGCCAGCGTCAATCCCGATTTCGCGATCGATTTTCCGCTGGCCATGCGGTGGATCGCCGAAAAACGGGTGGACGTGCGGCCGGTCATCACGCACCGCTTCAAGCTGGCGGAAATCCAAAAGGCGTTCGACGTCTTCAGCGAGCGCCGCGACGGGGCACTCAAGGTGTTCGTCGAGTTTCCCGCGTTGGAGTCCCGCCTTTAGGCGGCGGGTCCACACCGGCTAAAGCCGGTACTCCAACTACGTCCGCAAGAATTGTCGGTCCAGCTCCTCCCGCGTCAGCACCAGCGCCGTCGGTCGGCCGTGCGGGCAGTGATGGGCGTCGGCCACCAGGTGCCGCTGCGCAAGGAGCGCCATGATCTCCTGCGGCGTGAGCCGATCGCCCGCCTTGATCGCCGCCTTGCAGGCCATCATGTGCAACAGCTCGTCCACCAGGTGCCGGGGCTCCACCTTCCCGCCGGCCAGCAGCCGCTCCACGATCCCCCGCAAAAGCTCCGCCACGCGGGCCCGCGCCAGGATGGCCGGGTAGCTCGTCACCACGACCGTGCTGCCGCCGAACGGCTCGACGCGCACGCCAAGCTCCGCGAGCACCTGCCGCTGCGCCAGCACCGCGTCCGCCTCGGCGGGACTGAGGTCGACCGGCTCGGACACGAGCAGGCTCTGGCTCTCCAAGCGCTGGGAGACGACCTTGGAGCGGAGCTGCTCGTAAAGGATCCGCTCGTGCAGGGCGTGCTGGTCGATCACCACTACGCCGGCGTCGCTCTCGACGATGAGATACCGGTCGTGGACCTGCATCGCCAGGACCGACGACTGGTCGTCGGACCCGGCGCGCACGACCGGCGGCTCGGGGATCGCGCCCGCCTCCACGAGCGGCGACCCCAGCTCGATCGGCGGCTGCGGCCCGCTGCCCGATTGCGCCGCGGCGCGCGGCAACGGGCCGCCGGGCGCGATCGAACCGGGGATCGTGCGCGGCGGCGGAGGAAGGGTCCGAAGCTGGAAGCTCTCCGGGACCCTGTGGAATTGCAGCCCCGTGCGCGGCAGGGTCGTCGACGGTGAAGCGGCCGGCGCAGCCGTCCCCCCGGCAGCTTGGTCGTCGCGCTCCCAGGGCGCTTCTTCGCCCCCTTCGGCGCCCAGCTCGCCCTTGGCCCAGGCCACCAACTCGCTGCGCAGCGCGTCGGCCTGCCGCGGGTCCATGGCCGACTCGGCCTGGCGCTCCGCCGGGACCGACAACGCCGCCTCCTCGCCGCCGGGCTGCTTCTGCCAGGCCGGCGGCGCTTGCAGCTTCGACGTCAGGTCGGTCGACAGGAACCGCGTCCGCAGCGTCGCCAGCAGCAGGCTGTAAATTCGCCCTCCGTCCTGAAAGCGGACCTCCAGCTTCGTGGGGTGTACGTTCACGTCCACGGCGTCCGGCGGCATCTCCAGGCACAAAAAGCAGACCGCGTGACGGCCCGTGAGCAAGAGTCCCCGGTACGCCTCCGCCAGCGCGTGCGCGAGCGCCCGGTCGCGGATGAACCGCCCGTTGGCGAAGAGAAACTGCATCCGGGGATTGGGGCGGTTGAGGCTGGGCAGGCCGACGAAGCCGAAGAGCGCGAGGCCGTCGCCGCCCTCCCGCCCGGCCGCGGTGCGGCTCTCGACCCACACCAGGTGCCGCGTCACGTCGGGACCGAAGAACCGCTCGATGCGATCGAGCCAGTTGGCGGCCGGCGGAAGGTCATACAGCTCGCGCCCGCCATGCCGCAGCGTGAAATGCACGCCCGGATGCGCCAGCGCCAGCCGCGTCACAGCCTCCGTGATGTGGCCGATCTCCGTCTGCGCCGTGCGCAAAAACTTCCGCCGCACCGGCGTGTTGAAGAACAGGTTCTTGACCTCGACCGTCGTCCCCACCGGGCAGCCGCAGGGAACGACGCCCGCGGCGAGCGCCGGGAACGAGCCGTTTCCACTCGCGGTCACGCGCATGCCGCCGTCGATCAAAAGCTCGGCCCCTTCGTCGCGGCCGGCTGCCCGGCTGCGGATCAAAAGCCGGCTGACCTCGGCGATCGAGGCCAGCGCCTCGCCGCGGAAGCCCAGCGTGCCCACGCGGAACAGGTCTTCCGCCGTGCAGATTTTGCTCGTGGCGTGCGGCTCGACGGCCAGCGGCAACTGCTCGGCCGCGATGCCCTGGCCGTTGTCCGTCACGCGGACCAGCTCCAGGCCGCCCTGCTCGATGGCCACGTCGATCCGCGTCGCGCAAGCGTCCAGCGCGTTCTCGACCAGCTCCTTGACGACGCTGGCCGGCCGCTCGATCACCTCCCCGGCGGCGATCCGGTTGACCACGCTGGCGGGCAGCCGCTGAATGTCGGCCATGACAAAACCAACGGAGCGGGAGAAATCCGGACTTAGAATCGCGCTCGCGCGCGGTACGAATCATAGGATGACAATCGTCGATTTCGTCGTCTAGATGCCCCTTAAGGCCGGAAGCCGAAGAAGATCGCCAGAATCAGCCCCGTGATCAGGCCCGCCGCACCCAACAGCGAAAGGCCCACGGCCACCGTGGGGACCGGCGGGGGTGGCCGCAGCGAGGCCACGGTCCGGCCGTTGTTCCGTGCCGAACGACGCTGCGGACCCCTTGCCGGCTCCTCGGCGGCGCTTGCGCCCGGCGCCGCTTCGCCCGCGGTCGGGTCTTCGCTGGGAGCCACCTCCTTTTCTTCCGCCGTGGGCGGCGCCGCGCTGGGGCCGTCGCTGCGGACCGGCCGGATGAAGCCCCCGCCCGCCCGCGCCCGGCGCACCGCCTGCGGGTCGAACTTCTCCAACTCGGCCAGGTAGTCCTTCGCCTCCGGCAGCGGACAGACTTCCACGTAGTTCACGATCGGCACCCGCAGGTACTGCGTCTTTTCATCCGATTCCTTGAAGAGCCGCACCAGCTCCGGCAATACGCTCCAGTCCTCCCACCGCGCCAAGTCGGGAATGACGAGGTCGGCCAGCTTCGGCTGGGAGACCAGCACGCTGCGCAGCGCCGCCGCCAGCCGCGGCCGAGGAATCACCTGCTCGTCCTGCCCGTGAAACCGGATCGCCAGCACGGCCGCGTTCACGTCGGCAAACGACGCCGCTTTGTCCTGGATGATCTTCTCCTCGATCGCGTCCACGCCCGGCGCCTGGCGGAGCGTGAGATAGCAGGCGATCGCGGCGTCGAGCGACACATCGACTTCCGTGCGCTGGCGGAAAATGCGCTCCTCGAGCATGGCCGCGTCCTCCTGGCGCCCGCAGACCCCCAGCATCGTCAGGAACAGCCGGCGGCGGTTGTCCGAGACGGCCGGGTCGGCGATCCAGGCCAGCAGCGTTTCGCGCTCGAAATGCGTGCGCGCCGCTTTCAGCTCCGGATAGGTCGCCTTGGCGAACTCGTCGTAGGCGTCCTGCGAAACGACCGGGTCTTCGTCGCGCAGGTAGTCCTGAAAGTACGCCAGCCGCTCGGGTCCCTTCGGCGGGGCCTCGTTGAGTTTGCCCAGGTACGCAATTGCCCGCTCCGAAACCCGGATCGGCGGCGACCAATAGATGTCCGGCGGATCGACCCCCACCAAAAGGAACCGCGCCGCGGCGTCGGGCGCTTCCTGTTCGTGAAACGGCGCGCCAAAATGCGTGAGGCCCCCCAAGTCGCTCGCCCCCGCAAGCACCCGCACGACCTCGAAAATCGCCTCCCGCGCCGGCCGGCCGCGCTGCGGACCCGGCTCCACGTACCGCGCCAGGACGACGATGCTCCCCACTTTCATCCGGTCGGTGAGCGTGGGCGAGGCGGCCGCGCAGAACGGGCAGGCCCTGAGACTGGCACTTGCGCCCAAGAGGATCCACAGTCCAACGACCGCTGCCGCCGCCGGCCGAAATCGACGCACCAGGCTCGCAGCAACGGCGCGGCGGCGTCTTGTGGGACAGGCGATGGTCATCCGGCGGCGCCCCGCGCTACACACTTCAAAAAGGACGCCACGCGCCCTTTAGCCACAGTTCGTCCCTCAGCCGCCCCGGCGCGTCGCCCGCAGGCCCAGCACCAGGATCACGGCCGCCACCGCCAGCGACACCCAGATGATCGTCTTGGACTCCGTGGCCTCCGCGGCGGCGCCGTTATTCCCCGGCGGAGTCTTCGGCGATGTCTTCGCCGCCGCCTTCGGGATCGGCGGAGGAACGTCGGCCGGCTTCTCCGTCGAGGTCGACGCCGATGAAGTCGCCCCCCTCGCGCCTCCGGCGCCGGCCCCCGGCGGCAGCGTCGAGCCCGCCTGCGCGCTCGTGGCGCCTTCCTTGGGCTTCTCGCCAGCGGCGGCGGTTTTGGCCGCCGCCAAGACGGCGGCGGTCTGCGCCGCGCTCCCGCGCTTCGCGCCCCCCGGCGGCAGGAACAGGTTCGCCCTCCGCACCGATTCCGGATCGATCTTCTCCAATTCGGCGATCATCTTTTCGGCCTCGGGCAGCGGACAAGCGCGGAGGTATTGCACCACCGGCACCCGCACCCAGGTCGTCTTCTCGTCGGACTTCTTGAAGAGTTCGACGAGCCGATCGGCCACGGACCAGTCCTGCCAGCGGGCCAGGTCCGGGATCACGGGGTCGGCCAGGTTCGGCCGGTCCAGCATCAGCCGCAGCCCCGCCAACAGCCGCTCGCGGGGGATGATCTTCTCCTCTTCGCCGTGGAAACGGAGGGCCATGATGGCCGCGTAGGTCTCCGTGTAGTCGGCGTTGGCGTTGGCCAGGAATTTTTCGTCGATAAGCTGCATTCCCTCGGGGCCTTTGAGCGTCAGGAAGCAGGCGATCATCGCGTCCAGGCCCAGCTTGGGCTCGTCACTGTCCTTGGTGATCATCGCCTCCAGCAGCCTGGCGTCCTCCGGCTGGCCGCACATGGCCAGCATCGTCAGGTACAGCCGCCTCAGGCTGGAAGAAATCTCCGGGTCCGAAATGCGCTTCAGCAGGTGCTCGCGATCGAGCTTGTCCTGGATGGCCTTTACTTCCGCGTAGGAAGCGCGGGCGAACTCGTCGTAGGAATCGCGGGCCAACAGGTCGTCGCCGTCTTCCAGGTACGGCAGGTAGAAGAGCAGCCGCTCGGGCCCTTTCACCGGCAAGTCGAGCAGCTTGCTCATGTACTCCACGCCGCGCTTGGTGAGCGGGACGGGCGTGGTCCACATCGGGGCCGCCGGATCGGTCGCCATCACGAGAAACGTGGCCCCCTTCTGCTGCTTCCCGAAGTAGCCCACCTCGATGATCGTCGACCCGTCCGGACCGGCCTCGGGCAGAAGGTCCTCGCCCTTGATCGGATGGACGACCTTGAACTTCGACTTTTTGAATTCGCCCTCCTTGGGCTGCTCGGCGACCTCGATCAATTCGGCGATGGCCACGGCGTCGACGTTGCGGAACTCCTCGCCGAACGTGAACGTGGCCGAGGCGGAGCAGAACGGGCAGGGCCGGGCCTCTAGCGCCAAAAGCGCCACGACAAACCCTGCCATCATCAGGACGCAAAGGGCGCGTTTCATGGTCGGCTCCGTCGATCGAACTGCGAGAGTGCCGCCTCAGGGCAAAATCGAACCTGCGGTATTCTACCCCCTTACGGCTGGCCGTGCCAATCGGTTTGAACCGCCCCCCCTTGCCGCCTCGCCGCGAACCCCCCGGCCCGGCGCCCCCTCTTTACGCCGAAGGCGCTAGATAGCATTTGCGCACCGCCCCGTTCTTTCGATCGTCGCCGGCCGGTAAAATCTGCCATCAGCGCACCGCGTTGCCGTCTGCACCGCCGGCTCAATCCCCCGCCGCACGATGCCCAAAAAACCCACCAAACGCGACAAAAAACAAAAACAGACCGCCGGCAAGGTGGTCTCGGAGAACCGCCGCGCGCGGCACGAGTTCGACGTCCTGGAATCGCTCGAGTGCGGCATCGCCCTCGTGGGCAGCGAGGTGAAAAGCCTCCGCGCCGGCAAGTTGTCGCTGGCCGAGTCCTACGGCCGCGTCATGGACGGCGAGGTGTTTCTCCTCGGGGCCGACATCCCGGAGTACGGTCCCGCCAACCGCTTCAACCACCTTCCCAAGCGGCCGCGAAAGCTGCTCATGCACCGCCGGGAGGTGAAGCGCTTCGCCGGCCGGGCCTTCGAGAAGGGCCTGACGCTCGTGCCCCTCAAGGTCTATTTCAACGAGGAAGGCCGCGTCAAGGTGCTCCTGGGCCTTTGCCGCGGCAAGCAGCTTCACGACAAACGCGAGGCCATGCGCCAGGCCGAGGCCAAGCGCGACATGCTCCGCGCCCTGCGCCGGCGTTGAGGACGCTCTTGATGTAGGACGGCCCTTCCGGGCCGTCTCTTTTCTCAACGGCCCGGAAGGGCCGTCCTACCAATTTCCCCTCCCCTCAAATCGCCGCCACCGCCGCCACCGCCTTCATCCACTCCGGCAGCGGCAGCTTCGGACCCGATTCCCGCTCCAACTCGGCGATCATGGCCCGCAACCGCTCCTCCAGCCTCATTTGCAGCGGGTCCTGCACGCCACGCGGCCGCTCTCCTTCGACCTCGATCGCCTCGCCGATCGACATCACCACGTCGAGCGGCCCGTGAATCCGCGTCGTGTCCGTCAGGTCCTCCTCGAAGCGCTCGACGGTCTCCAGCATCCGCTCGACCGTCGGGCTGGAGCGGAGATAGTCGTTGGGGTAAAGCGAAAGCTGCTGGGCCACGTAAACGTCCGCGAGGATTCGCCAGCGCCGGGCCCGCTCCTTCGCGTCGACCTTGCCTGCCACCATGTCGGCCAGGACCGCCACGCGGATGTTCTTGACGCGCGTCACGACTCCGCCGTTGGGGCCGCCGTTCGCCTCGCCGCGGGCGCCGTTCGCAGGCAGCCACTCCTCCTCCAGTGGCTGCAAGATGTGCTCGACGAGCCGCGTGCGCCGCTCGAAGAGCGGCCCGAATTGCACCTCGCCCAGGTATTCCAGCTCCTTGAGGGCCAAGAGGCCGCAGCCCACCAGATACGCCCGCTCGACGAGCAGGGCGTCCGTCCGCGGCTGCCAGGTGAGCCGCTTTTCGATTTCCGTGAGCACGTCCCCGGCGGCCTTCTGAATGTCCCCCTTGAAGAAATACTTGAATGCCACGGGGTGGATGACGATCTTGCCCGGGCGGCCTTCCTTGGCGCGGCGCTTGGCGGCGCTGCGCGCCAAAAACGCCGTCCCCTCCTGCAGCTCGCCCAAAAGGTCGTTCGTCCGCGTGACGGCCCCCTCGGGAAACACGACCAGCGGCCGCTGGCTTTGGGCCAGGATGTTGATCGCCGTGTTCATTGCCTGCCGATCGACCCCTTCGCGATACACCGAAAAGCCCCCGCAGCCGCGGATCAAGAACGTCTGAAACCGCGATTGCTTGAAGAGGTGCCAGCTCGCCAGCGCAAACAACGGCTGCCCGGTGAGCCGCACGAGCCAGCCGATCGCCAAGGGGTCGCTGGGCCGGCAGTGGTTAGGAGAAACGATGATCCCGTGCCCCTCGTCAATCGACCTCTGATAGCGCTCGAGATGGCGGACCTCGACCCGCGTAATGCCGTACGTCCGCCGCAGGTACCAGGGCAGGATTTTCCGGAACACCCACGGCCAAAACCGGCCGGAGATCGGCGGGATGAACTTGTACGGCTCGTCAATCACAATCCGTTGCATCTTTCACGCACCTCAGGTAGCCATCACGCTCCGCGTGATGCAGCCTGCGCGCCGGCGCCGCGCCGTGTGCGAGGAGAGACCGATCGGCAATTCGTTCCGCAAATGGGGCCTCGTCTCGCGGAGCGAGACGGCTACCGGCGCGGATTCTACCGCCTCACTCCGCCCGGTAGTAGGCCGATATCTCCCGCGCCCCTTGCGGCGGCACGCGGTCGATCGTGCTCTCCGCCGGCGCCAGATCGAAGGCGACGCCCAGCGGCGTCCTTCCCGGCCGCGCCCCCGGCGTGTAGCGCCCCTCTCCCCAGTGGTCCCCCACGGCCACAACGTCGAAGCGGTCGATCTTCTTCGCCTGGCGGTCGTAGCGAACGATGCCCGACAGTGCGACGTCGTAGCCGCGACCCGCCTTCTGTTCGTCCGCGTCCGTGCTTAATAGCGCCGAGCCTTCCAGCCGCAGCACCACCTGCTCCGCCGTGACGCATTCCACCACGGCAAACAGCTCCGCGCGGCGCACCTCGGCGGAAGCCCAGAGATTCGGCTCGCCGCGCGTGCTGTCCGCCAGATGAAACCGGAAAATCCGCCGCGCGATCGGTGTGGGAACGGCATTTCGCTGGCCCGCAACGGGTCGCGATGGGATCAGCGACTTCCATTCGGCTTCCTTGAGCCACAGATGATCGCGCTGCGAGGAGCCGCCCCGCGCCTTGTCGCACGGGCTGTCGCAATAACCCTCCGTCGTCCGGTCCAAGGCCCGCGTGAAGACGCGCAAGACCAGTCCCCCCTCGGGCGGGTCGCGCGTGTAGGTCGGGTCCGTCTTGCCGTGCTCGCCGACCTCGACGGCCCCAGGCCTTCGCCGCTCCGTGGGCAGCTTCTGCCAGGCGGCCAGGCCTTTCTCGATCGTCTCCAGCATGTACTCCGGTTCGACGTTGCCCGGCCGGTAAGCCAGGAACGCGCCGTCGGCCGTCAGGCAGTAGACGCCCTGCCTTGTCGAGCCGCCCGCGCCTTTCCGCGGGCCCTGGTCGGCCATGCGGCGGAAGAACTCGCCCTCGGCGTCCTGCCGGCGGCGCTGATACCAGTCGTCGCAGGCCGCGGTCACGAACTGCGTCTTTAAGATCTTGACGATCCTCGCATCGGCAAAGGCGCGCGCACGGCCCGCCACGCCGTTGTTTCACGTACACCCCAGCGGATGCCCGTCCATCTCCCAGAGCAGAATCGGCTTCCCCTCGGCGGCCGCCTGCTGGCGGGCCTCCCACAGGCTCGTCAGCCAGGGGAGGGTCGTCCAAAAGGCCTCGCTCTCGGGCGGCTTGATGAGCGCGTGCAGCTTCTCGAACTGCGCCGTGTCGATCGGCTCGGCCGCCAAGCCCGCTGAGCCAATCGCCGTGATCAGCGCCGCAAGGACCGACCACCGAATCTTGAACGACATGCTTCTCCCTCCCATTGCGGAACAACCCATCCCCTCTCTTCAATTTGCAATTCTCATTTTTCAATTTGCAATTTGCAATGTGAAAAGCGGTGCTTGCGCCCGTCCCGCCGAAAAACGGTACAATTCTGCGCCGATTCACCTTCAACGTCGATCTCCCCATGCTCTTCTCCTGGCTTCGCCGCCGCCGCCGCAACAAGCTCATGACGCAGCCCTTCCCTGAAGAGTGGCGCCGCATTCTCCGCGCCAACGTGCGGCACTACTCGCGCCTTCCCGAGCCGGAGCGCCGCCGCCTGGAGCAGAAAATCCTCGTCTTCGCGGCCGAGAAGCACTGGGAGGGGATCGAGGGCCAGGAGATCACCGACGAGGTCCGCGTGACGATCGCCGCATTGGCTTGCCTGATGCTCCTGGGCGCCGACGACTATTACTTCGACCGCGTCGATTCGATCATCGTCGTGCCGGGCGAGTTCGAGCGCCGCCACACGCACCTCGGCGGCGGCCTCGTGGGTCACGTCACCAACCTGGGCGAGTCGCTCGACGGCGGCCCGGTCAAGCTGGCCTGGGACGAGGTCCTCTACGACGCCCAGGACCGCAATGGCACGAACCTCGTCGTCCACGAGTTCGCCCACAAGCTCGACGAAATCGCCGGCTACGTCGACGGCACGCCGCCGCTGCCCGGCCATTCCGAGCGCCGCTGGGAGGAAGTCGCCGGCCGCGAGTACCAGCGCCTGGTGCGCGACGTGGAGCACGGCCGGCCCACGCTCCTGGACCCCTACGGCGCGGAGAGCCGCGTGGAGTTCTTCGCCGTGGCCAGCGAGTGCTTTTTCGAGGAGCCGCTTCAGATGCGCGACGAGATGCCGGAGCTGTACGGCCTCCTGAGCGACTTCTACCGGCTCGACCCGGCGAAGTGGGACGAAGACTGAACGGGCGGCGGCCAGGGCGAAGAGCAAAAGTTGCGAGCGGGCGCAACGACCTCTAGAATGGAGGGTGCAGGGGCGCCAAACAAGGGGACGGCCAAACAAGGGGACGCTTGTGGAGGGAGATGAGCTGCCGATCGTGCGGCCGCGCGCGAAGCCGCGCGTCCGGGCGCAGACGCTGGGCCAATTCGCCGGCGAGTGGCGGGCGCGGCTCGTCGGCCAGTGCCGCAGCCCGAGCTGGGGCTTCGTGCTCGCGGCGGCGGTGCTCGTGGCAGGCCTGGTGCTGGGCACATGGGCGATTGTCTCTCGAATGCAGACAGGGCCGAGGCCCATGCTGGCCAGCGAGGTGGCGGCCGATGCGCCAATCGTCGAGGAGCGGATCTGGTGGGAGATTGTGTTGGCGCCAGGTGATCAGGCGCTGGTGAAGCGAAATCTCAGCGGGCAACTGTACCTGCTTGCGGGCTCAGGCTCGTTTATCGAGCGAGTGTCCGAGGATGGCGTCGAGTTTCAAGGCGGCCCGACGCTCGAGATGCAGCACGTTTGGGCGCTGCACTTGACGGGCAAGGAGCGGGTGGAGCGGGTGATGGATCGCATCCAGCGCGCCAAACTTCCCGAGGCTCGCGGAGTTCTGGCGCGCCTGACGCCTGGCACACGGTTCCACGCGCCATATCCGCAACTGAAGCGCTCGACCGACCCTGAATTTCCCTTCGTCGCGACGATCGAAACGAAGGAGTCGGAGGCGGTGACGGCGCAACATTTTCAGGTGCTCGCGCATTGTCGGCAATTCGTCGCGGCGTACCCGGTGCGGCCGGTGCGGCCAGAGATGCCCGCGCTGGTCGATCAATTGCGGATTTTTCCGGCCCAGTCCATTGCGGCGGTCTATGGCGAGGCGCCCGTCGAGCTGAAGGAAGCAGAGAAGAGGAACCCGTAGCATGGCCGACGCGGACGACGAGCAGGAGACGCCGGGCTGGCTGCGATCGATCCGGGCGGCCTGCGGGATCAGCGGCGCGATCTTCGCGTGCGGAGCGTTGGCGTCGCCGTTTTTCATTTGCAGCGGCATCAATTCGCACGATGCGGTGTGGAACGTTGGCGCGTGTGCGGTCTTCGCGCTGTGTCTGATCGGGCTTCCGGTCGCGGGGATCGGGGTCTGCGTAACGCGGCTGGTCGAGCTGAAGGAAGCCGAGCAGCGACCCCCTCGCGCTCCCCCTTCGCAAGGCGGAGAAAAGAACTTTCTTTAGGGCGCATCTCCTCGTGCGCGACGGCACTCAGTTCGCTTCCATTCCGGCGTGGGCCAGCTCGAACCTTCGCGCCAAGTTCTCAAAAAACGGCCGCCGCCGCCGCTCCTGGCTCTCGCCGCCGTACAAGCGACCCGCCAGCCAGTACAGGCCCCGCCGCAACTCGTCGACCGTCATCCGCCGCGGCACATAGTTCACGTCGAACAGCGTACAGAGGTCCCACCGCTCCGGCGCTAGGAGCCGCCCCTCGGCCGCCAGCCGGTCGTAAAGTGGCGTGCCGGGGAACGCCGTCAGCACGGTGATCTGCACGTCGTAGAGCGGCGCGTCGCCCGCGAACGCCAGCACCTCCTCAAAAATCTCCGGCGTGTGCCGGTCCAAACCCAAAATAAAGCAGCCGTTCACCGTGATCCCGTGCTCCTGAATTCGCCGCACGGCCTCCATCGCGCCAGCCCCGCGGGCGGCCTTGAAGTCCGCCCGCAACTCCACGCCCGCCAGCGCCCCCGGCTCCGGGCTCTCGAGGCCGATCAACACCTGCCGGCAGCCCGCCTGCCGCATCAAGTCCAAAAGCTCCGGATCGTCGGCCACGGAAATGTCGGTCTCGGTGAACCACTTCAATCGCAGCGGGATCAGTTCGCGGCACAACTCCTTGCCCCAGGCCTTGTCCACAAACGTGTTGTCGTCGGCCAGCTCGATGAAAGGCCGCTTACGTAATCGCACGAGCGCTTCGATGTCGCGGACGACGTGCTCCACGGGCCGCTTCCGGTACGGCCGCCGGAGCATGACGTTCGACGCGCAGAAATCGCACCGCCACGGGCAGCCCCGCGACGTCTGCACCGTGAAACGGTTGTACGGCCGGCCGTCGAGCAGATCGTATCGCGGCACGGGCAGCCGTCGGACGTCGACGGGCGCAAACTCTTCCGCTTTCCATACGCGTTGCGGCACGTCTCGCTCGACCGCCCGCACGACCTCCGGCCAGACGTTCTCCCCCTCGCCGACAACGACGTGATCGACGTGCTGAAGCGCTTCCTCGGGCCGGACACTGACGTGCAGCCCGCCCATCGCCACGACGACTCCCGCCCGCCGCAGCCGGTCGGCGATGGCGTAGGCCTCGAAGACCTGCGCCGAGAACGTGTTGATCGCGACCAGGTCGCAGTCGTAGACCGCCGCCGGCTCCTGGCCGTCGCCCGCGGCCTCGAAATAAGCGACGTCGTGCCCCTCCGGCGTCACGGCCGCCAGGTACAAGAGGCCCAGGCTCGGCAGCGAAGCGACGTGCTGCGCCCGATCGACCACGCCCGGCAGCGTCATCCCCAGCCGCAACAGTTCCGGGTCGTGCGCCCGCAGGCCGCTCAATGCCAGAAAGCCGATTTTCATCCGGGCGCCCCCCGCAAGGTAAAGAGCACGGCCAGAATAAGGGCCGCGACCGGGATCGGGAACAAAAACCGGCACGGCTTCTTCCAGCCCGCCAGGAAACAGACGGCCGGCATGGCGATCCCTCCCACGACGTAACACAGCGACGCGGCCCGGCCGTCCCACGTCGCCGCTCCCGGCCAGGGCGACAGGCTGTAAACGACGTTCATCAAACCCAGCGCCGCCAAAGCCACGTGCCCCAGCCGCACGACCCGCCGGCGGAACGACCCGTAGCCGCCCCAAAAGTCGTCGCGATGAAACACGAGCCCCAGGGCGGCCCCGGTTACAAACGCCGCCAGGACCAGCCCCCAGCCAGCGTACCAGTTCAGGGGATGGTGCGGGTCGTACATGGGGCTACCCGGGGCGTCACAGACCAAAGGCGATGGCCGCGGCGGAACATAACGGCGATGCTGCGATTTTGTCCCCCCCTTACGAAGGGGGGGGTAGGGGGGGTTGAGGGCCGCCGGGGCTCGATTCGGAAGAAAGCGTTCTCAGGCGCCTTGTTTTGGAGCGCGCGTAATGGGCACCTCGGCTACACAGGCTTCCTTCCCAGCGCCTGCCACGCCAAAACGAACAGCACCAGCATCGCGGCGTCAATGAAGAGAAACGGAATGAAGAGCGTCGGCACGCCGCTCGTGGCCCAGTAGCACCCAACCAGGCCGACGTAGCTCACTTTGAGCAGCACGCCGTAGGGAATCAGGTTGCGATTCGCCTCGGGCCGGGCGGCGACCGCGCAGAACATGACCCCAAAAATGCACAACAGCAGCGCCCCGAACTGAATGTACCCCCAATGGTTCGGCTGCGGCACGCCGGCCGAATCGAAAAGCCGCGGGCCGAAGCCGAGGAACGTGAGTCCGATGAGGAAGTCATAGGCGCCGGCCACACCAAACAGCAGGCGCACATGGGTGAGGTTCATGAGGGAACTCCTTGACGTGTGGAGCGAGGTGTCGGAGATCGGGCAGCCAGATGCACGCATTCTATCAGCCTGCCTTATCACTTTCCCGCTCGGCTCAATCCGCACGCACCATCTTTCATCCCCATCCGCCGCTTTCCCTCTGGACAAAGATCTAAAAGCACGCACTCCGTACACCGCGGCCTCTGCGCCGTGCAAACCCTCCGCCCGTGGCGAATGATCTGAATGTGAAAATCGAGCACTTTCCGCCGCGGCACAAGCTGCGCAAGCTCCTCGTGCGCCTTTTCGGCGTTCGTCTTCGGCCCGATCAATCCCAAGCGCCCGCTGACGCGGAGTACGTGCGTGTCCACGGGCAGCACCGGCTTCCGGCAGGCAAAAAGCAGCACGCAGGCCGCCGTCTTCGGCCCGACGCCGGCGAAGTTCCGCAAATACTCAAGCGCCTTCGCCGTCGGCATCGCGTGCAAAAAATCCAGCGACAGCTTGCCGTGCTCTTCGTAGATCGCCTGCAAAACCGCCTTGATCCGCGGCGCCTTCTGCCGGGACAAACCACCCCGGCGAATCGCCCGCGCAATCTTTCCCACCGGCGCCCGGCGGACGGCGTCCCAACTCTTAAATCTCCGCCGCAGCTCCTCAAACGCCGCGTCGCTGTTCCGATCCGACGTGTTCTGCGACAGGATCGTCGCCACCAGCTCGCCAAGCGGCGGCAGCGGCTTTCCCAGCTTCACCGGCCCATACTCTTTCCGCAGCCGCTGGCAGATCTCGCGCACGGTCAGAAGTGGTTCTTTGCACACAGAGCCCATTAGAGCGTGGTCCGCCCTCTTCCCCCACCCCATCCCCCCGACCTCCCGTCAGCGGGAGGGAGAACAGGCGGCACGTGGACCACCGGCTTCCTGCCGTCGGTGCCCGTGCCTACTACGTCGATGGCACAATTGACAGCCGGCGGGTGGCGCAACAAACTGAATCGCCGCGCCGGAGTGGCGGAATGGCAGACGCGCTGGATTCAAAATCCAGTGCCCGCAAGGGCGTGTGGGTTCGACTCCCTCCTCCGGCATTTGGGCGGCCCGGTGCAGCCGCGCGATTCCTTTCACGCTTGCTGCGACGGCGCCAGACCGTATTTTCCGCCCGGCCGCTGCTCGACGAGTTCCCGTGCGCCCGCGCCATTCTCCTGTTCCGGCTCGTCGGGAGTCCCCTCGGCGATGCGCCGCATTTCCGGCAGCAGCGCCAAAAAGAGACGCAGCAGGGCCGGGTCGAATTGCGCGCCGCCGCCGCTTTCCATGATCGAAAGCGCCTCGCCTTCCGGCAGCGCCGGCCGGTAAATGCGGTCGTGCGTGAGCGCGTCGTAAACGTCGACGACGGCCACGATGCGGGCCGCCTCGGGAATGGCGTCGCCCGCCGTCCCGCGGGGATAGCCCCGGCCGTCCCACCGTTCGTGGTGGCACAGCGCAATCTGGCTGGCCAGCTTCAGGATCGGCGAATCGGACTCGGCCAGCATCTGGGCGCCGATCACCGTGTGCCGCTTCATGATCTCGTATTCGGCCGCTGTCAGCCGGCCCGGCTTTTGCAGCACCGCGTCCGGAATGCCGATCTTGCCGATGTCGTGCATCGGCGCCGCCAGGCGAATGCAGTCCACCTGCTCGGCCGGCCAGCCCAGGGACTCGGCGATGAGCGCGCTGCACTCTCCCACGCGCCGCACGTGCGCGCCGGTCTCCTCGTCGCGGTACATCGACGCCGCCAGGAGACAGTGAATCGTCTCTTCGTGGGCGCGCCGCACGGCGTCCGTCTGCTCGCGCACGCGCTGCTCCAGCTTCCGGGTGTACTCGCGGCGCTCGCTCAGCAGCTCCCGCCGCTCCAGCGCGCGGCGCACTTGCACGAGCAGCTCCTCGGCCTCGACCGGCTTGACAAGATATCCCGCCGCCCCCGCTGAGAGCGCCTGGATCGCGGTCCTCACCTCGGCCTCGGCCGTCAGCATGATGACTTCCGTCCCGGCGTGCCGTTCCTTGACGCGCGCCAGCAGCTCCAATCCGGAACAGCCGGATAGGCCAATATCCAGCACGACCAGCGCCACCTCTTGTTGCGCCAGGCAAGCCCAGGCCTCGTCGGCCGCCGCCGCCCGCGCGCAGGCGTAGCCCGCCGCGCTCAACCAGCGAGACACGGCCTCTCGCACCAGCGGCTCGTCGTCGACGACCAGCACGAGGGGCGCTAAAACGGCAGTGGGGACGTCGGGGCCGCAACCGGGCATGGCGAAGCGTAGGCCGGGTTCAAAAATCGGATCACGGAACTCGCTACTACCTCATAGGTTGCAGCCTGTCCGTGTCAATTCGCAGCCCGCGACGACGACTTGAGTCGCTATAGCGCGCGCGGAACTTCCGACAAAACCCGATTCAGGCGTGGAATTGCCGGCGACGACCGCGACCCCCGCTGCCCGTACAAGCCGCACGGCGCGAGTCCACACCGGCCCAGAGGCCGCTCGCGGCGCCTCACGGCGCCTCACTTCTTCTGAAACGCCTTGTCGCTGGGATCGCCCGCCGCGCGCATGTAGGCGATCAAGTCCAGGATCTCCTCCTTGGTCAGGACGTTGATCAGCCCCTGCGGCATTTCGGAAATGGGCGACAGCTCCCGCGCGTCGATCTTCGATTTCGGGACCTCCACCGGCGTCCGCGCGAACGGGTCGGTGCGGACGACGAGTTTCTGCTCGTCCTCGCTCAAAATGCGCCCCTTGATCACCTCGCCGTCCGTCGTCTGGATCACCGAGTTCTTGTACTGGTCCGAAACCACCTTCGACGGGTCGATCAACGCTTCCAGCATGTAGCGGGCGTCGAAGCGGTTTCCCACGCCCGTGATGTCCGGCCCGGTGTCGCCGCCTTCGCCTTTGAAGCGATGGCACTTGGCGCATTGCGTGGCCTGATAGGCGGCCAGGCCGCGCTCGAACGAGCGGCCCGTGCCGGCCTGCGAGAGCAGCGGCTCCAGGTCCTCCATTTGCCAGTTGTGGAGGAACTGCCGGGTCGTCTCCAGCTTGACCACCTCGAACTTCTCGCGGCCTTCGAGAATCTCGCGCAGGGCCGCGCGCTCGTCGTCGGTCGCGCCCTTCAGCGCGTCCTCGCGGATGCGCTGGATGAACTTCTTGAAGCTGGCGCCGCCCTGGTATTTCGACTCGGCCAGGTTGAGCCAGCTAAAATAGGCGCGGCGCTCGTCGAGCGACCAGCCCCGGCCGAGGTTCCGCAGCACGAAGACGTAGAACAACTGGTCCTGCTGCGTCTGCGCCGCCCGCAGCATCTCCATGCCGCGCCCAATCACGCCCGGCGCCTCCAGGTACACCAGCACCTGGCACAATTCGCGGCTGACCTGCTCGCTCTGGTTCGGGAAGAGCGGGTTCAAGGCCGACACGACGGAGGCGGCCGACGGGCCTTTCCCGCCCAGGCGGATGAAGGCGAGCTGATAAACGCGCAGCGCTTCGAGGAACTGCTCCTCCGTCAGCCGCGCGAAGGGCAGGGCGTTGAGCTTTTCCAGCACGCGCGATTGAAGGCCCTTGTCGTTCAATCGCGTCACGGCCACCATGGCCTGAATCGAGGCGGTAATCCGGGTTTCCGCAAACGCCTTCTCCCGCCACAGCCCCGGCTCCTGCTGTTCGACGGCGACCCGCGCCGCATACCGCAGGTTGCGATCCGAGCTGTTCAAATACGGCCAGGCAGTTTCGATCGCTGCGGGGTCGTGCTTGCCGTGGAACGACTCGATCTTTTGACGCACGGCCCGGGCCTGCGCCGCGGCCTTGTTCTCGACGGGGCCAACGGGCTCGGTCGGCTCGTTGCCCGTGTAGGTGATGCGATACAGGCCCGACTGCGTGCCGCGGCCGCCGATCGTGAAGTACATCGCCCCGTCGGTGCTGACGACGACGTCCGTCAGCGGCAGCGGCTTCCCCTGACAGAAGGCCTCGAACGTGCCGGTGTAGCCTGCCCCGTTGGGCTGCACGTGAACGGCGTACAGCTTGCCGTAGGTCCAGTCGCTGATGAAGAAAGCCCGCTGATACTTCGCCGGAAACCTGGCCCCCGTGCCGAAGGTGACGCCCGTCGGGGAGCCGAGGCCGATGTTCACGACCGCACCTAAGCTGTCGGCCGAGTAGTCGGGCCACTTGCCGGTGCCGTAGCGCCAGCCGAACTCGGCCGCGGAGACGGCGTGGTTGACGCGCGTGGGGCGATACCAGGGCGTGCCGGTGTCCCACTCCATGTCGGCGTCGTAGGTGAACAGCTCGCCGTCCTGGTTGAAGTCGATGTCGTACTCGTTGCGAAAACCGGCGCAAAAGAGCGTCCACGTCTTGCCGTCCTTGTCGGTCCGGCAAATCCAGCCGCCGGGGGCCATGACGCCGGTGGCGTGGCCGTTGCCGTCGGGATTGCGGGGCAAGAGGAGGTCTTCGGCGTAGTTGCGGTGGGGCGAGTCGAGGGCGACGCCGTCTGGGAGCTTCGTGTGGTTGCCGGCGATGACGTAGAGATATCCATCCGGGCCGAGCCGGATGGCGTGCGGGCCGTGCTCGCCGCCGCCGTTGATCTTCTTGAGCAGCTCGACCTGGTCGTATTTGTCGTCGCCGTTCGTGTCGCGGACGCGATACAGGCCGCTGCCCTGGGCGGCGCTGCCGTTCACCGTCACGTACAAGTCGCCAAAGGCGCAGAGCAGCCCCTGGGCCTGGCCGATGGGAACATCGATCTTCTCGACGACCGTCGACGCCTCGTCTTTGCCCGGCGTGACGCGGTACAAGCTCCCTTCCTGCGCGGAGACGATCAGCCGGCCCTTGGGGTCGGGCGTCATCGAAACCCACGAGCCTTGGGAACCCTTGGGCACGGAGTAGACGCGCTCCACCTTAAAGCCGGGCAGCACCGAGATATCGTCGACCGCCGTCGCTTCCGGCCGCGACGACGTGTCGAGCGAGACCTTGCCCCAGGGCTGCATGCCCCACTTGCCCAGGCTCACGGCCGCCTGCCAGCCCTTGGCGTCGTAGTTGATCTCGCGCCAGTTGCCGCGGGGTTCGCCGCTGGCCAGCCAGGAGTCGTCGGAGATGATCGCCGTCTTCTTGCCGTCGTCGGTTTCGATCACCAGCAGGAACAAAAACGCGCCGGGTCCGTCCGCGTTGCGGCAGCGGGCGGAGATCGCGTTCTTGCCTTTGACGAGGCTGCCGGCGATGTCGTCACGGGCGGTTTGCTCCCAGGTGTCGTGCTGCAGCGCCAGCTTGCCGTTGACGAACAGGCTCACTTGGTTGTCGCAGGTGACGGCCACTTGCGCCGACTTGACCTTCCCCTGGACCTCGACTTCCTTGCGGAAGAAGGCCGTCTCGTTTTGCCTGGCCGGGTTTTGCAGCCAGATCCAGTGCGGGACGGCCGGCGGATCGGCGGCCCGCGAGCGTTCGACGGGCAACCACGCGGCCAGCGTCATCGTGGCAACAAGAAAGGCGCTTCGTGCAGTCGGCATGGCGGGTGCTTCAAGGGTGCGGGTAAGTGGGTGGCGGCGAGCGGGGGCGTCAACCCCACGGCGACTCGCCTGACCGCGGTCGTTTCGGATTGTCTAAGATAACCGGCCGGCGACGCGGTTTTAACTGCCTTTTTCTGCCGATCGTAGGCGCCTCGCTCCCCAAGACGAGGGCGTCGCGGTGTGTTGGGAGGGCTTTGGAAACGGTTTTCGCTTGCGCGCGGCGCGCGGCGATCGCGGGCGGGGAATCGGACGCGCGATGGGGCCGCGTGCGGAGGCAGTGTTGGCACGGTGTGGAGGCAG
>JACOUI010000240.1 GCA_016177915.1 Planctomycetia bacterium | reverse complement strand
TACGGCGGCTACGGTGGGTACGGCGGCTACGGTGGGTACGGCGGCTACGGTGGGTACGGCGGCTACGGTGGGTACGGCGGCTACTCCTCCTACGGGTATGCGCCGAGCTACTACGGGTATGCCCCGAGCTATTACGTCCAGCCGTACTCCAACTACTACGTGCCGCGCCGGACGTACTACTACAGCAGCCCGAGCTACGGCCACCACCACCATCACCACGGCGGCCTGCAGTTCCACGGCGGCCACGGCGGCTTCCACATGCACTGGTAGTCCGCCGCAGTTTCCATCCCCGATCCCCGGTCAACAGAGTCGAGACTGCGCCGTCCGGTTGGCACCATTGCCCACGGTGGTTGCGGACCGGACGGCGTGCTTTTTTCCAGATTGCCGTCGTTGAGCGTCCATCGACCAGCGCGGCTTCCCATCGCGCTGCTCTCCAGAGGCGCGCGCCGCCGCGCGACAGAGAGTCCTCTCCGCAGGAAAATCGCCAGGAACTCCCCCGTAGCGCCGCCTGCACGTGCGCCCGTTTCTTCCTTGACTCGCCTCCCCCCGGCCGGAAGCATTGGATAGGCGGCACGCGGGCAGTGTCCGCGTGTGTAACGCGGGCCGTGCCGCCTGACTGTCCTCGCAAGGGAGGAATACCATGGTCCGGCTCATCAAGTGGGCCATCGTTCCGGCCCTGCTGTTTTTGAGCCTTGGCTTCGTGGGCAGTACGCCCGCCAAGGCGGACCACTGGGGCTACTACTACCCGTACGGTTACCGCTCGTACCACTACGGGTACCCGCGGTACGACTATGGGTATCCGCGGTACTACCGGCACTACAGGGCGCCGCGGTACTACTACCGGTACCACTACCCGCGGTACTACAACCACTACTACGATGGCGGGCACTACGGCGGTGGCGGCATCCACCTCGGGATCCCCGGCGGTGGCGGCCTGCACCTCAACTTTTGACGTCGTCCGCACTGGTGGTTGACGTTTCCCCGCGTGCCGGTCCAGGCCGTTTCCTGGGCCGGCCCGTTTCGTTTCTTGGGCTGCGCGCCCGCCGGCCTGTTCGCCGTCTTGCCGTGCGAGTAAGCTGGCCAGCGTCCGGTTTCGGATTCGTTTCCAGAGCGCCGCGGCGTTGCGTTATGCCTGTCCTTGTCGACGACATCGTCATCCCCGACGAGGAGCTGCGGTTCACGTTCGTGCGCAGCTCCGGCCCGGGCGGGCAGAACGTCAACAAGCTGGCCACCAAGGCCGTGCTGCGCTGGAACGTCGCGGCCAGCCCGTCGCTGCCCGGGCCGGTCCGGCAGCGGTTTTTGGCGCGGTACAAGAGCAAGCTGACGAGGGAGGGGGAGCTGGTCGTCGCCGGGCAGCGGTTCCGCACGCAGTCCCGCAACCAGTCCGACTGCCGGGAGCGGCTTCGCGAAATGCTGGCGGCCGTGGCGGCGCCTCCCAAAACGCGGCGGGCCACCCGGCCGACGGCCGGCTCCGTGCGCCGCCGGCTGGCCGAAAAAAAACGCCGCGCCCAGCGAAAACAGAATCGCGCCGCGGGCAAAGGCCGCCATGACGAACTTCGCTGATGCGCCCCTTTCGCCGGAAGCCCGCACCGCAAGGCGCTGGCTGCTGCGCGGGCTCAGGCTGGCGATCGTCGCCGCGCTGGCCTGGTACATCGCCGACTTCGTGTGGCGCTGCTGGCCGAAGCTCGTGGAGCACAAGTGGACGGCATCGCCCGGCTGGCTGGCGCTGGCCGGCGTTTTGTATCTGGCGGGGCTTGCTCCGTGCGCGCTGTTCTTTCGCCGGGTGCTGTCGCTCTTGGGCGGCTCGCCGCCGCTGTTTCAGGCGCTGCGCGCCTATTACGTCGGCCACCTGGGCAAATACGTCCCCGGGAAGGCGATGGTCGTCATCTTGCGCGCCGGGCTCTTGCGCGTCAGCGGCGTGGATGCGGCGGCCTCGTCCGTCAGCGCTGTCTATGAAACGCTGACGATGATGGCCGTCGGCGCCTTCCTGGCCGCGGCGGTGCTGATCGTCTGGTTTCGCGAGCAGGCGTTTTTTGCGGCGCTGGCGGCGGGGCTGATGCTCCTGGCGCTCGCGCCCACGTTACCGCCGGTTTTCCGACGCCTGCTGCGGCTGGCGCGGCTCGACCGCCTTCGGCCGGACTTGGGGGACCGCGTCGGCCGCCTGGGGCTGGGGACGCTCGCGCTGGGGTGGCTCACGATCGCCGCCGGCTGGCTGCTCATTGCGCTGAGCCTGTGGGCGACGCTGCGCGGCCTCGGCGCGCCGCAGGCCGCCGGCACAATGCGCGATTTATTGACCCAGATGCCGCTCTACACGGCCGCGGTCTCGCTGGCGATCGTCGCCGGGTTCCTGTCGATGATTCCCGGCGGCGCGGGCGTGCGCGAGGCGGTGTTCATGGCCCTGTTGGCGGGATCGTTCGGTCGCGAGCACGCCGTCATCGCCGCCGTGCTCGTGCGCATCGTGTGGCTGGGCGCGGAACTGGCGATTTCCGCCGTGGTGTATTTCCTCGGACCCCACAAACCCCGGTCCAAAAACGACGTCGCCGAGAGCCGCTCACGGATTTGACGCCGAAGCACCGACGACGGAGTTCGCGTTACAGAGGCGCCGACGCGGCCGGAGCGGAAGAGGACGAAGCGGACGGCTCCTGCGGCGTCGCCGCCGGCGCGGGCGCGCCGCCCACAGGAGCAGCGCCTTGTCCCATCGGCGTGGGCGCGGCCGTCGAAGGCAGGCTGCCCGGCAACAGGCCGATGTCCTCGCCGTCGCTGGCTGCCCCGTGCGCCGGGCTGTCGTCGCGAAGCTGGAAGTCTTCTGCGCTGTGCGACTGCACGGACGTGCCCGGCTCGGCGGGAAGCTGCTTCCAGCCCGCCGGGCCCAACGACGACAGGTTCTCCCGTTCCTGCCAGAACGCGCGCCAGGATTCGAAGTTCATTTCCTGCGGCGGGTGCGTGGCGGCAAGGTCGTTGCTCTTCCAGAAAGTGCGGAATCCCTCGTACACGTTCCGGCTGCCCGACCAGAAGAGGCGCGACGGCGATTCCTCGCTGCCCATGGCGATCTGCTCGATGAGCGGCGCATCGGGCGAGCCGATCAGCAGGCAATTCGAACACTGCACATCGGCCGGCAGCACGTGCGCAGCGTCGGGCGAAACCGTCAACAGGCACATCCCCCGCCGCACGTTGGCCGTCACGTGGTCCAGACGCAGCGTGTGCTTCGACCCGCGGCTTGCGACGGCGCTGCCCGACGCCCGCAGCAGGTACTCCGTCGTCGACAGCAACCCGTTGTCCCACGAAAACTGCACGGTCTGCAGGCTGTCGGCGTCCAGCAGCGTCGCCTGTCCACGCGCGATCGTATCCGCCAGAGAAATCTTGGCGATCGCCTCCTCCGGCATCGTTTCGGGCATCATGGCCATCGCCGCCCGCGCATCCGCCTTGGAGAGGAAGAAGCTCACCTTGTTGCGATGGTAGGCCGAGCGCTGGTCGAGGGTGTTGAGGGCGGAAAGGACGCAGCGTGAGACGGTCACTTCCGACTTGCGCAGCTCGACGAGCGACCAGCCGCCGTCGATCGGCGTGGCCGGCAGGTCCAACTCCAGCTCCATGTTCACGAGCTTGATCTGCCCGCCGCTGACGACGAGCATGCTGCGGGGAAACTCGACGCCGAACTCGGTGGGGCGGAACGAGACGATCGGCCGATAGCCTTCCGCCCCGCGGATGGTGAGGTTGAGATTGCTGACCTTGAGCGGCGACTCAATCTGCCGTCCGTTGAACCGCAGCTCGATCACGTCGCCGGTTTTGGCGGCGTCGACGGCGGCCTTGAGGGTGGCGTAGCCGCCCTTGCGCGTGCCGTCGCCCGCGGGGTGGACCACGAGCACGCCCGGCCGCTCAGGAGGCATTTCACTGCCAGCACCGCTTGCGCCGGCTGCGGGCGCGTTCGCGCCGGCAGAACTGCCGCCGGGCGTCGAGGTTCCGGCCGCGGACGTCCCGCCGCTCTCGGCCCCCTGCAAAGGCCGCTCGATCATGGGTGTCGCGCTGCCGGTGGGGCTGCCGACCTTCGGCTGCGATCCGCTCGCCGCGTCGGGCGGGGCGGCGCTGCCGGTCGAGCCGGGAACTCGCGTCGGCCCGCCGGCGGCCTGCGAAGCCCCGGTGTTTTCTGGCGTTGTGCCGCCTGCGGCGCCCGTCGGTGTGCTTTGTACGGTGTTGCCGCCGGCCGGCTCGCTGCCGGGCGACGTCGTGCCCGCGCCGCTGCCCGACAGCCGGCGGACCGGTCCGGGGCTCTCGAAAATCTTGCCCTCAATGAGGTCGTTGTCGCCGGGCCGCGTGGGCACGATCGGCTGCAAATGGAATGGGCCGGCGCCCGGCGTCTCGCTCGCGCCCTGCGCGTCGGCGCTCGTCGCGCCTGGCTGCGTGCCGCTGGACGCCGCCGCAGCCACCCGAGGGGACAGCTCCGAGGGCAGCGTCGTTTCGCCCGTCCGCGACCACACGTAGTTGAGGATGAACAGCGCCACGGTCAGCGCCGCTACCGGCACGGCCCAAGGCAGGTGCGGCGCCAGCGCACCGCCCCAGAGGGGACGCGCTGCGTACGGCGGCGAAACGCTCGACAGCTCGATCCCCAGCCGGTCGGCCGCTCGCCACAGGTCGGCCATCAGCTCCGCGGGCGTCTGGTGACGCCGCTGCGGCTCCTTGGCAAGCATCTTGCGCAGGACGCGCGAGACTTCCTCCGGCACGGCGGGATTGATGCTCCGCGGGTCCGGCGGCATGCCGCCCTTGTGCATCAGCAGCTTCTGCAGGGCGCTGCCTTTGGGGAACGGCGGCTGGCCCGTCACCGCGAAATACAGCGTGCATCCCAGCGAATAAATGTCGCTGCGGACGTCCGCGCTGCGCGGGTCATAGGCCTGCTCCGGCGAGATGTAATCGAACGTGCCCAGCGTCACGCCGCTGGCCGTCAGCTCGTCGGCCGGCTCGACGTCGTGCAGCCGCGCCAGGCCCATGTCGACCAGCTTGGCCCGGCCGCCCGGCGTGACGAGCACGTTCGAGGGCTTGATGTCGCGGTGAACGACGTCGCGGCTGCTGGCGTGCGCCAGCGCATCGGCGACCTGGATGGTGTAGTTGAGCGCGTCGGCGACCGACAGCGGCCCGGTCCGGCCCACCAGGTCCCGCAGGTTCGTCCCGTCGATGAACTCGAAGACGATGAAGTCCAGCCCCCGGTCGGCCCCGACGTAATACACCCGCGCGATGTTCTCGTGATCGAGCCGCGCAGCCGATTGCGCCTCGTTGCGGAACCGCCGCACGGTCTCCTCGTCGTGCGACCGGTCCGAGAGCAGCACTTTCAGCGCCACGACGCGGTTGAGCCGCGTGTCGAGCGCGCGGAACACGACGCCCATCCCGCCGCCGCCCACCACCTCCTGAAGCTGGAAGTGCTCAAGCTGCTGGCCGACCATGCCGCGGACGATGTCCGCCCGCGACTGCGCCGGCTCCGGCGCCGCCAGCGGCGCGGGCAGCGGCGGCGCCTTGGAGATGATCGTCGACGTCTCCGGATTCACGTCCCACAGCAAACCCGGCTTCTCTCCATCGGCCGGCACGTCCGACGATCCGCCCGAAAGGCCGGGCGTCCGCACGACAATGGTGCCGTCGTCGGGAAACTCGAGGGCCGCGAAATCGTCGGCCGCAGCACCGCCCGCCGCATCGTTTGCGGCCGGAGACAAAGGCTGGCCTGGGGAAGCCGGCGAAACTGGGGCGGCGATCGTCTCTGCTAGCAAGGGGTCGTGCGGCGGGACTGCGGCCGGCGGGGGCGAATCGTCCCCGGTGGGCCGTGCACCGACGCTCTCGTCGGGCGGCAGCATCTTGCTGTGGATGGAATCGGTCATTGGCGCACTATCACCGCCGCCCGCCTAGCAGCAGGTTTCCGAAGCTCTTACCTCGTACTCAGTTGTGTGCCGCCCCCAAGGCGAATGATCGCCCCCCTCAGTTCTTCGAGGGGGCCGGCCCGTCGTTTGTTCCAATCGCTTCCGGCTGTGGACGAACGTCCAATCTCCAACGTGACAAGTCTCGCGGCTCAAGCCGCGCCGCCGGGTGTACTCTGCTCAAAGAGAAGGGGTCAGGGTTGCCGCGATTATATCCGAACCGCTCAATCCGGTCAAACTTCTCAACTCGTTTATTTCATTGCACTTAAGGTAGGGTGGGCACTGCCCTTACAGTAGGGTGGGCATTGCCCACCCTACAGGGATGGCACTGCCCACCTCTTCGCCTTCGACGACGGGGCACCCGGGCACATTCCGCTGCTAGCATTACTTGATCCGCCGAGCCGGGCAGTTACTCACGAATCGTCATTTGCGGCGTGTGAATGAAGAATCCAACCCGGCCGCCCACGCAACTCGCACTACGCTGCCACCGAACGCAGAATCTGCGTGGTCGAGACCCCCTCGACGAGCCGGGCAATGTGCAAGCGCCCGCCGTAGCTTTCGACGAACTCGCGGCCGGGAATCGCCTGCTGGCTTCCGTAGTCGCCGCCCTTGACGAGCACGTCCGGCCGGATGGCCGCGATCAGATCGACCGGCGTGTCGGCGTCGAAGACCGTTACGTAATCGACGCAGGCCAGCGCCGCCAGCACGGCCGCCCGCTCCGCCTGGCTGCGAATGGGCCTGCCCGGTCCCTTGAGGTTTCGGGCCGAGCGGTCGCTGTTGACGCCGACAAACAGCAGATCGCCCTGCCGCGCGGCCTCGTCCAGACAGCTCACGTGGCCCACGTGCAACAGGTCGTAGCAGCCGTTGGTGAAGATGATTTTTCGGCCCTGGCTGCGGGCGGCCTCGGCCAAGCGTGCCGCGTCGTCCTGGCCGACGATCTTCACCGCCGCCCCTTCGCGGCCGTGCCGCAAGAGATCGACGCGGACCTGGTCGCGCGTGATCGGGACGACGCCCACCTGCTCGACTTCGAGTCCCCCGGCCACGTTGGCCAGCCGCACCGTGTCCTGCATTTCGGCGCCCGCCGCCAGCGCCACGCCCAGCATCGCCAGCACCATGTCGCCGGCCCCGGTGATGTCGTACACGGATCGCGGGCGCGTGGGGAACATCTGCCCCTTTCCGTCCGGCTCAACGACGGCCATGCCCTCGCTGTCGAGCGTGATGATCGCGTAGCGCAGCGAGGCCAGCTCGCAGAGCTTTTTTCCCGCGTCAAACGCGTCCTGCGGCGAGCGGATTTTGACGCCCGTGGCCAGCTCCGCTTCCAGGCGGTTGGGGGTGATCGTCGTGGCGCCGCGATAGAGCGAAAAATCGCCGCCGCGGGCCGGATCGACGAGCACCAGTGTTTGCCGTTTCGTAGCGGCCTGAATCACCGATCGCAAAAGGCCCGGCGTGCAAACGCCCTTGGCGTAGTCGGAGATCAAAACGACCGCCACGTCGTCGAGGACGGCGGCAATCCGCGCGGAAAGGTCGCTCTCGATCTGGGCGGAGAGCGGCTCGCGCACTTCATGGTCGACGCGCAAGATCTGGTGCGGATGGCGGTTGGCCGCCCGGCCGATGAAGCGCTCCTTGACCGTCGTCGGGCGCGATTCGTCGCGCAGGACGGCCGAGGAATCGACGCCGGCGTCGTGCAAGAGGTGCCGCAGGGCCGCGCCGTCGGGGTCGGAGCCGATCACGCCGGCGCAGAAAACTTCCGCCTCCAGCCCGCGCACCATCTGGCAGACGTTGGCCGCCCCGCCCAGCCGCGCCTCGCGCTTGTCGGCCCGGACGAGAATGACCGGGGCCTCGGGGCTGACGCGCTCGGCGTTGCCCCAGGTGTAGCGGTCGAGCATCAGATCGCCGACGACCAAAAGGCGCGGCGTTCCCAGGCGATCGACGGCGGCAAGAAGATCGGAATGGCTCATGGCAATCGTCCGTGACGTGCTAGCAGGTTCGTCGTGAACCGCGGTCGAGGCACGGCCGTTATACGATGAAGTCTGATTTCGTGAAAAGCCGAATTCCCGTCCGTGGGGCAGGCGTCCCGCCTGCCGTTTTTCGCTCGACCCGCCATCCTGCCTAATCGGGGCGACCGGCAACCTCCGCTCGCCGTACAATCGCACCTCTTGGCAGGCGGGACGCCTACCCCACGCGATCTGCTCTTGTCCCAAACTGCTTTCTGCGAAAACATCAGCAGCGCAACGACGCCAGCAAGCCCCACGGACTCCCCATGAGCCGCTACCCCCTCTTCGACCGGCAAAAAATCCGCCTGGAGGACCTCTCCCGCCGGGGCAGCGACCTCGTCGCCGACGCTGTCTGGCCGCTCTCGGCCGACGCGCCCCCATTCGACCATCCCGAGTTCCCACGCCTCGTCGACGCCATCGCGACCGCGCGCAAAAACGGCCGGCCCGTCATCGCCATGATCGGCGGGCACCCGATCAAGCTCGGCCTGTCGCGCTACTTGATCGATCTCATCGAGCGCGGCGTGATCACGCACCTGGCCACCAACGGCAGCGGCATTATTCACGACTTCGAGCTGGCGATGTCCGGCGGCACGAGCGAGGACGTGCCCAAGTGGATCCGCTGCGGGCAGTTCGGCCTGTGGCGGCAGACGAGCCTGCTCAACGACGTGATCGCCGAGGCGGCGCGGCGCGGCGAAGGGCTGGGCGAGGCCGCCGGGCGTGTGATCGAAGAGGAACGACTGCCGCACCGCGAGTTGAGCGTCGCCGCCGCCGGCTGGCGCTGCGGCGTGCCCGTCACGTCGCACGTGAGCATCGGCAGCGACATCATCCACGCCCACGCCAACTGTGACGGTGCCGCCCTGGGCGCGGCCAGTTTCACCGACTTTCTCATCTTCGCCGAGAGCGTGCGGCATCTCGAGGGCGGCGTCTTCCTCAACATCGGCTCGGCCGTCACCGGCCCGGAGGTTTATCTGAAGGCGCTGTCGATGGCCCGGAACGTCGCCCGGCCGCGCGGCGAGTCGATCTGGCGCTTCACCACGGCGGTCTTCGACCTCGTCCCGCTGCCGGCCGACTACCGCACGGGCACGCCGCCCAAGGACCATCCGCAGTATTACTATCGCCCGTGGAAGACGATCCTCGTGCGGACGGTGGCCGACGGCGGGCAGAGTTTTTACTTTTGCGGCGACCACCGGGCGACGCTCCCGGCGCTGTGGCGCGAGACGGTCGCGCGGCTCTCCGCGAATCGCGGAACGGCGGCGGCTTGAATTCCTGCCGCCGACGAATCGCGCCGACGGGAGAATCGTATCGCACCTCCGCGCCTTGGCGTATAATCGCAGAAGACTCGATAAGGTCAGCGGTGAATCGATTCGCCCATCATCCGTTCAACTTCCATGATCGAATCCACGCTGTTCAAAGGCGTCATCCACGGCAAAACGATCGAGCTTGCCGAGGCGACGGGCTTGCCCGAGGGGCAGAGGGTGACGGTCATTTTGCAGCCGGAGTCGTCGCAGGCCGCGAGCACCGAGGAGGGGCTTCGCCTCGCCTTTGGGGCCTGCGCGGACGAGGCGGCTGACCTTGACGCCTACCTGGCCTGGACGCGGGAGCAACGCAAGATCGGGCGCCGGCCCGTCGACCCATGAGCCTCCTGTTGGATACGGACATTTGCTCCGCCTATCTTAAGGGAAACCCCAAGGTCGGCCATCGCTTTATCCAGCACGGCGGGCGGATTCATCTGTCGGTCATCACGGCGGCCGAGTTGACCGTGTGGATATCTCGCGCGAGCGCCTCACCCAAAAGGCGCGCAGCCGTCGTTGCGTTGCTCAAAGGCGTTGCACTGCTTGACGTGACCCCCGACGTGGCAAGCAAGTTCGGCGAAATCCGCGCCGGCCAACTCGACCAGGGGACCTTCACGCTGGACCTCGACCTGTTGATCGCGTCGACGGCGATCATGCACGGCTTCACGCTTGTGACGCACAACGTCCAGGATTTTTCCAACGTGCCGGGGCTTTCCATCGACGACTGGCTGACGCCTTAGGATCGCTTTGGCGGCTTCAGCCGGGCTTCTTCTGCGATGCGTCGAGAGGCGGAGGCGATCGAGAATGCGAACTGAGAAGTCCAACGCAAAGGCCGAGGCCCTGCGCCTCATCGCCGCTCTGCCCGACGACGCAACGTGGGACGACGTCATGTACCGGCTCTACGTCGGCCGGGCAATTGAGGCGGGCCTCCGCGATGCCGAGGCGGGGAACTTCGTCGAGATGTCCGAAGTCCGGCGGCAATTTGGATTGCCCGAATAGGTGCCCGTCGCGCGGGCAAACCCGACATGCCCCCCTCCCGCAAACGCCGCATCCTCGGCATCGCCGGGCTGCTCTTCTTGCACCTGGCGGCGGTCGTCGGCGTCCTGGTGCTCGGCGAATACTGGTGGTCGGGCGACGGGCTCTTTATCGCCGCCGTCGCCGTCACGACGGCCCAGGTGGCGCTGGCGGCGGTGTGGGCGGCGCTGGCCGCGGCGCCGTCGATCTTGCGCTGGGCGGGCGTGGCCGTCGTCGTCATGCTGCTCGCGCTCGTCTGGGGCGGCGAAGAAGCCGAAACCGCCCGCGACTGCGGCGCCATCCTCGTCGTCGAGGCGCTCGTCGTGCTGATGCCGCTCTGGTCGCTGCGCGAGGCAGGCCTGCGGCTCGTCGTTCCCGGGCGCACGGCCGGCGTCGTCGCGCGGCCGCGCTGGCAGTTCTCGCTCGCCTTCGCCCTGGCGTGGATGGTGGCCGTG
>JACOUI010000239.1 GCA_016177915.1 Planctomycetia bacterium | reverse complement strand
GGATGCACGGCGACGGCGCGCTAGCGCCTTTGGTGCTGGCTGGCCTCGCACACGTGCAATTCGAAACGATCCATCCGTTCCTGGACGGCAACAGGCGGATCGGGCGGCTCCTGATCGCGCTTTTGCTGGCGCACTTTGGGCTGTTGCCCGCGCCGCTTTTGTACCTGAGCCTGGCCTTCAGGCGGCGGCAGGAGAAATACTACGCGCGGCTCTCGGCCGTCCGCACGGAGGGGGATTTTGAGGGCTGGACGGCGTACTTTTTGGAGTGCGTCCGCGAATCGGCCGACGACGCCGTCTCGGCCGCGCAGCGGCTCTTTGCGCTGTTGTCCCGCGACCGGCAGTCGCTGCTTGCGCATCCGGCGGCGACGATTCCGGCCGTGCGGCTTTTCGATCAGCTTCCGACGCACCCGTTTGTGACGCTGCCGCGGGCGATGTCGCTGCTTTCGACCACCAAGCCGACGGCGGCCAAGGCGATCGCGGTGCTGCGGCAGGCGAAGATTTTGAAAGAGACGACGGGCAAGCGGCGGGACCGGGTGTATGCGTATGCGGGATATTTGAAGGTGCTGGCGGAGGATACGGGCTAACGCGTGTCGAATAACGCGCGCACTGCACCGCTCTATCGACTCGGTTCATTTCGCCGAGAATAGCTCGTCTGGAAACTCGTTGCCTCGGGTGGCGACGCAACTGCCGTGGTCCGCTTTGGAAGGATCGACATCTTCCATTGCCGCTTGTGTCTGTCGGTACTCCTTCGCAGCGGCAAGTCGAATGAACTGCGCTTCCAGGCCACGTTGCCCGGCAAAGGTCTCGATCTCGTCGAGAGTGATCCGAAAGAACTCCTTCCGATCGTTCGCGCGGTTGATTCGCCGATCCCAGAACTGATTGTGAAACGCGGTCTCAAGTTCCGGCGCGTTCTGGCAATAGATGATTGCATGCACATCGAACGGAAACGGCACAGATGCGTCGCCCAGTTCCTGGATTCGTTCGGCCGGATTGAGCCGCCGCGTCATGCCGATCTTGAAGACCTCCTGTCCAAACGACCCAATGTTGGAGATTACGTAGACGTGCCCGGCCTTGGTGATCTGGGCTTGTGCGATTGCGCGTTCGTTGGAGTGCGCCTTGGCCAATTGCTGCTCAAGTTCCTGAACTCGCTGCGAGAGCAAATCGCGCTCGGCACCAATCGCGGCTTCCGCCTCCTCGCGCGCCTTTTCCAATTCGCGCGCAAACCGCACCTCCTCGCGGATCGCTTCCTCCTGTGCGCTTGCAAGTTCTCGCTGCACGCGTTTTTCTTCATGCATCTGCGTGCGAATGCGCCTCTGCTCTTCTCGTTCCTGCTGCTTCTTTTCCTCGTGCTCAAAGACGAGACGGAGCTCATCGAGCTTGAGCTGGCAGTAATTGTCGGCAATCGACATGTGCATGGCGGTGCCAAGCTTGTTCAATGCCTCCTGCGCCTTTCGAATGCGCGCTTGCATGATCTTGAAATTGTTCCAGGAAACGTTCGCAACGGCGGCGTCGGCCTCACCGTTGAATGCGCGCAGCAGGAGCTTCAGGTACTGCTTCGTCATTCGCTCGCCTTCACGTTCGCACCCGGAAACCTGCCACGTCGTTGAGCAGACGGCCGCGTCGCCGGCGCGGACCATTGTCTTTTGCTTCGCGCGGACGCCCTCGATCGCGCGCTTGTAGTCTTCAGAGCAATCAAACGTGAAATGCGGGCGGTAGACGCCGAACGAGATATCCTCAAGGTTCTCTTCCAGGATCGACACTTCCTGTTTCAGCGACTGCAGCAGCGTCCGGCCCTGCTGGTACTCCGCGGCCAGCTTCCCACGAGCATCCTGCAGCGCGAACAGTTCATCCCGTGCCTTCGTCGCCTCGGCTTCGATGTTCAGCACGGGCTTGAATCGCTCCTCAAGTCGCTCTCGCTCCGCCTGCAGGCTTGCATTTTGACAACGAAAGTCTTCTGCCATTGCCGTGAATTGATCAAGGCTCCGTTCAAGCTGTTGCCGCTCGCTGTCCGACCGCACGTGTTGGGCGCGCAATGTCTCCGCCAGCGCAGTAAGCCTTGTGACGTATTCCTCGAGACGCTGTTTATCGGACTGCAGTTGTCCGTTCCGTGCGCCGGCGTCTTGGAGCAGTGCATGAAATTGTTGCAGGCGCTGCATCAATTGCGCTTTCTCAGTTTCCAATTGGCCTACACGGGTTTGCACTCGCTGTGCCGCGGCCTCAACGTCCTTGCGGCGGTGGCGCTCGGACTGTGCCCAGAACCCAAGCGCAATCGCAGTCGGAACCGAAATGAGGATCACCATGATCAACAGCGCAATGCCCATTGCTGGCTCCTTGTGATGGACAACCTATTTTGCCTTGAACTGCACCCCGCGCAAATCCATCAGCGCCCGCTGGAGCTGTTCGCCGTCCGGCCGCAAGATGATCCGCCGCTGGCCGGCGTCGAGCTTTAGTGTGCCGATTTTCTGCTTGCGGTACTTGTCCCAGCCGCCGGTGGGGGAGACTTTGCCGCGCAGGGGCGACGAGCCGCCTTCCAGGATGAACGGGTTGCCGGCGGATTCGTCGGAACAGGCGTAGTCGAGAAAAACGTCGTACTCGCCGGCCTTGTCGACCTCGACCGTCCAGATCACGTGGTCGTTCACGTCGTGCCAGAAGCCGATGTTCTTGAACTGGCCCTGGCCCTCGAAGGCGATCTCGCCGCCGTAGATTTCGCAGTTCACGGCCAATAGCGCGAAGACGCCCTCCTTCGCCTTGACGAGCGCCGGCGCGTTGCCGGGAAATCGCCTGGGCGGCAAGCGGGACTCCGTCAGGTAGGCGATCACGTCGGCCAGGTCCTGGTGCGAGAGGTCTTTTTCCAGCCCCTCGGGCATGAGCGAGCGGCCGGTGGCGGAAAGCTCGTCGATCTGCGTGCGGAGCAGCTCGCGCGTGACGCCGTCGGGCGAGCGGAGCGTGATGCCGGTGGCCGTCTCGCCGGACAGGACGCCCGCCAGGCTGCGGCCGTCGTCGGTGAGGAGGGCGTACTGCACGTAGCGGGAGTCGAGATTGCGGTTGGGGTCGAGGATCTCCTGGAGGAGGAACTGGGGCGACTTGTTGGCCTGGGCGGCCAGGTCCGGCCCGACGGCGTGGCCGACGCCCTCCAGCTTGTGGCAGGCGGCGCAGCGCTTGGCGAAGACGGCCTGGCCGCGGGCCTTGTCGCCGGCGAGCGAGAGGACGTCGCGGTGGTCGTCGAGGACTTTCTGGCGGTCGGGGTTGCCTGCGCCGGCGAAGATTTTTGCGGCGCGGGCGCGGACTTTTTCGTCGGCGTGCGATAGAAGGCGCTGGCGGCGGGCGGCGTCGATCTGGGCGGCGGTGATCTGACCTGGGGCGATCTGGCCTGGGGCAATGTCGCGCTTTTCCAACCGCACGAGCAGCTCCTCGAGCCAGGCAGGGCGGCTCTGGAGCAGATCGAGCACCTGGCCCTGGACGGCGGGCGTTTGCTTTGCCCACGAAGCGCAGAGCGCCGCAGCGACGCCGCGGTCGTTCGTTCTGGCCAGCGCGCCAATGGCCGCCGCTTGCAACTCCGCGGAGTTTTTGGGGCCGAGCAACTCGGCCAGCAGGCCGATATCGGCCGCGAGATGCTCTTTTTCGCGGCAGAGGAGCGCCAGCGCCGCGATGCGCTCGGACTCGCCGGCCTTTTCGTCCGCCGCGACGGCCCGGGCCGCGTCGAGCATCGTCTGTACGCTGGCCCGGGTGACATCGCCGGGGACGTCGGCGACGCTCGATTTGTTCCGGTCCAGGGCGTCGAGAATCCGCGCCAGGGCGGCCGTCTGCCAGTGGGCGTATTTGCCCTCGCGCGGCCGCGCCGCTTCGGCGAGCACCTGCGCCAGCGCGTCATAATCGCGCACGCCCGCCGCCGTGGCTGCAAGCTGCCCGACGAGCCGCTCCGGGGGCGACTTCTCCTCCAACACGCGCTTGAGGATCGGGCCGACGTTGCCGCTGTTGATGCTGCTGAGAACCGCCGCGACCAAATGCGGATCGTCCGGGTAGCGCAGGGCCAGCGTCGCGAGCGCCTCGGCGGATTTGGCATCCCCCTGCTCTCCCAAGCTGCACGCGAGCTGCAAACGCACCTGGGCGTCTGGGTCGTCGACGAGCTTGAGCAGTTCGTCTCCGAGGGGCAATTCCTCTGACAGGCGCACAGCGTGGCGGCGAACGCCAGCGTGCGGGTGCTTCAGCGCCCTTCTCGCATACGCGACATTCCAGTCCTCGAATCCTTTGATGCCCTCCAGCACCGAAAGCGCCTGCAGCGCCGCTTCCGGGCGCTTGCGCTCATCCAATAGATCCCAAAGGGGCTCCATTGCCGCTGCCCATTCAGAGTTTCCATCGCCTTCCTTGCCAATTCTCCACCGCAGCATCTCGCCCGCCAGATCGCGCTGCGGACCGTTGGGGCTGTCTAGCGCCGCCACCAGCCCGCGAGTGTCCAGCTTGTCCAGCCGCGCGATCGGCCGCGGGGCTTTGTCGGCCGGGCGGATGCGATAAATCCTTCCCAAGCGGTCGCCCGCCCGCGCATCGACCCGCGCCAGGTCCTCCGGCGGAATCCAGCGCGTGTGCTCGATCACGTGGCGGCACATATCGACGACCCACAGGCAGCCGTCCGGCCCGGTCCGCACCTGCACGGGCCGGAACCAGACGTCGGTCGAGGCCAGGAATTCGCTCTGCTGTTCGTCGTCGGCCCGGCGGCCGGAAAACGTGCTCTCCCGCGGCGAGAGCTTGAGGCGATGAACGACCAGGTTCACCGGCTCGCAGACGAAAACGTCGCCGGTGTACTTCGCGCCGAGCAGGTCGTCGCGATAGATGCCGATCCCGCAGGCCGCCGTCACGCGGTTCGCCGGACCGGAGAGCTTGAAAAGCTGCAAGGCTTCGGTCGCCGGGTAGAGGCGGTTGGCGTCCGGGTCGTCGGGCACGTTGACCGCCGTTTCGCGGACGGTGACGTGCGGGTTGCGGCGGAGGTAATGGTCGGCCAGCGGATAGTGCCAGCAGAGGTTCGAGTTGTCGCAGCCGAACCAGTTGCCCCAGTCGTCGCGGATTCGGCCCTGCTGCGTGCGGCCGGTGGCAGGCTCGAATGCGCCGGTGTCGGGGTTCAGGCGGAAATCGCGGTCGCCCAGTGCGACCGGTTCGCCGGTAAACCGCTTGATCGTGCCGCCGAAGAGGCCGCACGAGCCGTAGACCCAGCCGTCGAGCCCGTAGCAGAGGCTGTTGACGCGGGCCTGATAGTTGCCGGCGCCGAAGCCGGAGAAGAGTTTTTTGACGACGTCGGCCCGGCGGTCGCCGTCGGTGTCTTCGGCGTAGAGGATGTCCGGCGCGGCGCAGACGAGGACGCCCTTTCGCCAGACCGTCACGCCCGTGGGGAACGGAATGCCGCTCAAGAAAACGTCGGCCCGGTCGAAGATTCCGTCGCCGTTCTCGTCTTCCAGCACGCGCACCTGCCCGCCGGGCTGGAAGTCGCCGCCCGTGCCGGCGGGATAATCGTGCATCTCGGCCACGTAGAGCCGGCCGTCG
>JACOUI010000238.1 GCA_016177915.1 Planctomycetia bacterium | reverse complement strand
TTCTGCGCAGGACCGTCGAACAGCAGCGAGCCGAGCACCATTACCGCCACAGCGGTGACGGCGTAGGTCTCGAACAGGTCCGCGGCCATGCCGGCGCAGTCGCCCACGTTATCGCCCACGTTGTCGGCGATCACGGCCGGGTTGCGCGGGTCGTCCTCAGGGATGTTGGCCTCGGTCTTGCCCACCAGATCCGCGCCCACGTCGGCCGACTTGGTGAAAATGCCGCCGCCGACGCGGGCGAAGAGCGCCTGCGTGCTCGCGCCCATGCCGAAGCAGAGCATGACGACCGTGATCTGCTCCAGCGACATTTCGTGGATCAAGCCCGTCTGCGGGAGCACCCAGCGCAGCAGGATGAACCACAGGGCGATATCGAGGAGGCCCAGGCCGACCACGACCAGCCCCATCACGGAGCCGGCGCGGAAGGCGACTTGCAACCCGCGGTTGAGCGATTCCTTGGCCCCCTGCGTGGTGCGGTTGGAGGCGATGGTGGCGGTGTTCATGCCGAAGAAGCCGGCCAGCCCGCTAAAGAAGCCGCCCGTCAGGAACGCAAACGGCACCAGGGGGTGCTGCTGCTTGAGCCCAAAGGCCTGCCACACCAGGAGCAGCACCAGGACCACGAAGACGACGGCCACAACCCGGTACTGCCGCTTGAGATAGGCAAACGCGCCCTCGCGGACGAATCCGGCGATCTCCTGCATCCGCTCGTCGCCAGGGTCGGCGGCCTTGATTTCCTTGTAGAACCGCCAGGCGAAGACGAGCGCCAACACCGCGCCCGCGGGCGCCAGCCAGAATGCAAGTTCAACCACCGCACGGTCTCCTTTTGGGCAGGGAGGGTTCCCGACGTCTGTTGCGGCGTCCGCGCAGACCCCTCGCCTGCGCCCCCTTGGTTCGCCGCCGCCGAGAGGCCCCCCGAACGAGTTACCAGCAACTCACTTTTGGTCGGAAATTGAAAAGAGAATCATAGAAATCCGCCCGAATTGCGCCTAGGGCACGCGGACGCTCGGGGAAAACGGCGCGGTCGTGGTCCGGCGCCTGCGAACGAAAAGCGTTCGGCGCGATCAACAGCCGCCGAGCGTTGTCTTGTGTCGCTCCACCCGCCCGGCTACGGTGACAAAAGAGGCCAAATCGATGGCGACTGTTGAAAAACCCTCTGCAAACCTGACTGGCCTGCGCGTGGCGGCGTTTGAGAGCCGCCGCGCGGATGACATGGCGCGGCTCATCGAGCGGCACGGCGGCGTGCCGTGCGTCAGCCCCTCCATGCGCGAAGTGCCGCTCGGCGATCGTGGGCCGATTGCGGAGTTTGCCCGGTCGCTCGTCGCCGGGCAGATCGACGTCGTCATCTTCATGACCGGCGTCGGGTTTCGGCACCTTTTGCAGGGCGTCGAAGCGCTTTCGCAGCCGGCCGCGGGCGACGATGCGGCTGCATCCGGCGGCCCGGCGACGAAAGACGTGCCCGACAAGGCGAAGTTTTTGGCGGCGCTGGCCAACGCGATCACGCTCGCCCGCGGACCCAAGCCGGTCGCGGCCATGAAGGAAGTGGGCCTGGCGCCGACGCACCGTGTGCCCGAGCCGAACACCTGGCGCGAGGTGCTGGCGCTGCTCGACGTGTACGTGCCGCTGGCCGGCAAGACGGTCGCCGTGCAGGAATATGGCCAGCCCAATCCGCACCTTCAGGCGGGCTTGGCGGCCCGCGGGGCGAAGGTCCTGCCGCTGCACGTGTATCGCTGGGACCTGCCGCTGGACACGGCCCCCTTGGAGGCGAATGTCCGCGCCCTGGCGGCCGGCGAGCGAGACGCGGTGATGTTTACCTCCGCTCATCAGATCGTGAATGTGCTCAGCGTGGCCGAGCGCCTCGGCCTGGCCGACGAAATGCGCCGGCAATTGTCGCGGGTCGTCGTGGCCTCGATCGGGCCGACGACCAGCGAGATGCTGCGCGAGCTTTTGCTGCCCGTCGACCTGGAGCCGGAGCACAGCAAGATGGGGCAGCTTGTGGCGGCGCTGGCGGAGAAGGGGGTCGGGCTAGTGGCGGCGAAGTGTGGCACGCCCCATGGGGGTGGCACGCCCTGTAAGGGCGTGCTGCCAACGAGCCTGACCACGCCCTTTCAGGGCGTGCCACCCAAGCAGGGCGCGCCACCCAGCCACAATTCCCCGTTCATGAAAGCCTGCCGCCGCGAGCCGACCGAGTTCACGCCGATTTGGCTCATGCGCCAGGCCGGTCGCTACCTGCCGGAGTACCGCCAGTTCCGCGAAAAAATCCCGTTCCTGGAGCTGTGCAAGAACCCGCAGCTTTCGGCCGAGCTGATGGTCCGCACGGTCGAGCGCCTCGGGGTCGATGCGGCGATCATTTTTTCCGACCTGCTGCCGATCCTGGAGCCGATGGGCCTGGACCTCGAGTTTCAGAAGGGCGAAGGGCCGGTCATTCACAATCCCGTCCGCGCGGCGGGGGACGTCGATCGCGTGGCCGAGCTGGAGTCCGTCGAGGCCCTGTCGTTCGTGATGGAGACGGTGCGGGCGACGCGGGCCGGACTGGCCGAACGCATTCCCGTCATCGGGTTCGCCGGGGCGCCGTTCACGCTGGCCAGCTACGTCATCGAGGGCGGCGCCAGCCGCGACTACCTGCACACCAAAACGCTCATGTACCGCGACGAAGGGGCGTGGAATTCGCTTTTGTCGCGGTTGTCCCGGGCGGTCACGCGCTACCTCAACGCCCAGGTCGAGGCCGGGGCGCAGGCCGTGCAGATTTTCGATAGCTGGGTCGGCTGCCTGGGTCCGGACGACTACCGGCGGTACGTGCTGCCGCACCTGCGGGCCGTGATCGAGGGCGTCCTGCCCGGCACGCCGGTCATTCATTTCGCCACGGGCAACCCGGCGCTTTTGCCGCTGCGGGCCGAGGCGGGCGGGGCGGTGATCGGCGTCGATTGGCGGGTGCGGCTCGACGACGCCTGGCGCACGATCGGCAACGAACGGGCGATTCAGGGCAACCTCGATCCGGCGGTGCTGCTGGCCGACCGCAAGTACATTCGCGCGGCGGCAGAGGAGATCTTGCGGCAGGCGGCGGGCAGGCCGGGGCATATCTTCAACCTTGGTCACGGCGTCTTGCCGCAGACGCCGCCGGAGAACGTGATGGCGCTCGTCGAGATGGTGCATGAGATGAGCGCGAGGGAAGGGTGAGGGGCAGAGGGGGAGAGATGAAGAACCGTCTTATTCAATCGCGCGTTTGGTGCGCGAGGATGATGCTGGCGCTCGTCGCGTGCGGCGGATTGCTCTCGATTTGCATTGCGGGCGAGACCGCGGACGAGGCCAGGCAGCGTCACGAGCGGGTCGCCGAGCGCCGCGGGCGCGTCCACATCATCTGCCATCGCGGGGCGTCGGAGTTTGCGCATGAGAACACGCTCGAAGCCTATCGCGCCACCTTCGAACTGGGGGGCGACGGCAACGAGATCGACATCCGCGCGACGAAGGACGGCGTCCTCGTCTGCTTTCACGACGACATGCTCGACCGGCTGCTGGCGGCCTATGGCGACGTGGGCGATTACACCTGGGAGGAGCTGCGCCGGTTCCCGTTCCGCGAGCCGGGTCGGTTCGGCCGGCACTGCCGCATTCCCACCCTGGCCGAGGTTTTTGAGCTGCACCGCCGCACGGCCGGGCTGATTCACCTCGACATCAAGCGGCCGGGGCTGGATCGGGCGATCGCCGAACTCTTGACGAAAATGGAAATGTGGGACCACGTCGCCTATTGCAACGAGACCAATGCGGGCGTGATCGTGCAAGACTCTCGGCTGCGGCTCTGCCGCTACAAGGGTCCGGGCCTCTTCGAGGACCGCGGCGACGTCGATCCAGGCGTGATTGCGGAGATGCTCAAGCGGCCGGGCGACGGGCTGATTGTCGACGACCCACGGGCGGCGCTAGTGGCGCTGGGCCGGCCGCTGGGAAAAGTGTCGAAGGAGCCAGTGTCGCCGCTGCCGAGGCGCGACGACGCTCCCGCAGCGCCGCTGCCTTCGGAGCAGGAGCTAATCGCCACGCTCCGCGACGCCGCCGACTGGAATCGCGTGGCAGAGTCGCCGGCGGAGCGTGCCGCCGCGGGCGAGCGCATCGTTAAGCGCGCTCGTGCGGCGGAAATGCTCTTGGCGGCCAAGGCGTCGTCGCCCGAGGCGCTTGCGGCTCTCGAAGAGCGCGTCCGCAATCGGAGTTTGCACAAGGACTGGCAGTACCACGGACTCGATGGCGCGATGGCGCTGCGGTCGTTGATTCTGCTGCGTGCCCCGAATGCGGTCGAGCTGGCGCGATTTACGCTGTGGCGCGACGATCCGGCGCTCGAGCCGGTCGTCAACCCGATGTGGAAAAACCCGCGCTCCTGGACCGACTTCCGCGTGAAGATGCTGATCTTCCCGGCGCTGGCCAAGCATAAAGGCGAGGCGACGGAAAAGCTCTGCCGCGACTACCTGGCCCTGTCCGACGAGGCCGCGCGGCAGCTCAGCCCGCCGCAATTCGGCGAGGCGGCCAAAACGCTCCTGGCCGTCAGCCCACGAACGGAAACGGCATTGGAACTCATGCACCACCGCCTGCGGGCCGTGCGCGGCGAGGCGGTGTTCTTCTGCCTGAGGCACGCGAACCCAAAGTGGGCCCGCGCGGCCCTGGAGCAAGGCGCGCCCCACGCGGTGGCGTACATTGTGGAGCAGTAGGGACATACCACCATATCGCACCGGTGCTCCGGCAAGTTACAATTGCAGCGTTGGAGGCGCCGCTATGACGAGGCAGCTCGAGAAGGCCTTTGCCGAAGCGTCCCAGCTACCCGAGGCCGAGCAGGATCTGCTCGCTTCGTGGCTGCTCGCGGAGCTTGCCGCTGAGAGCGAATTCGATCGCGCGATCCAGCGAACGAGCGACAAGCTGGCGCGCCTGGCCGAGGACGCGATCGACGAGCAACGGGCCGGTCTGACCGTCGATCTCGACCCGGAGCGTCTGTAGTCCGGACCTGTCCGGCGACTCGTCCACAAAAAAGGGACTGCCGCATGCGTTTTCGCTTTACTGAATTCCGCAACGACTCCGAAAGCGCGCTCACCGCGCGGCTTACGCCCCCCGCTCGCCTCGTCCTTCTCGCCGCCCTCTTCCTCCCCGCCGCCGCGCGCGCCGACGACAAGCTCCCCCTTGGCCTCGTCCAGGAAAAACCCCCCCAGGGCCGGTACGTCGAAACGCAACGGGGTTTCATGGTCCCCTACAAGGCTGCCATCCCCGGTAGCGAAGTGACGTTCGAGATGCAGCCCGTCCCCGGCGGGAAGTTTCTGCTCGGCAGCCCGGACGCCGAGCCCGACCGCGGCGACGACGAAGGCCCGCAGGTCGAGATCGAAATCGAGCCTTTCTGGATCGGCGCCTATGAAATCACTTGGGCCGAGTACAAGCAGTACATGGCCATGCACGACATTTTCAAGAAGCTCCACGAGCGCAAGCTGCACGCGATCACCCGCGACAACGAGGCCGACGTCGTCACCGCCCCCTCGAACCTCTACGACCCGAGCTTCACCTTCCAGTTCGGCGACGACCCCCGCCAGCCCGCCATCACCATGAGCCAGTTCGCCGCCAAGCAGTACACGAAGTGGCTGTCGGGCATCACGCGAGATTTCTACCGCCTGCCGACGGAAGCGGAATGGGAATATGCCTGCCGGGCCGGCACGACGACGGCGTTTTCGTTCGGCGACGACGCGGCGAAGCTGGGCGACTTTGCCTGGTTCGTCGACAACTCCAACGAGAAGACGCACAAGGTCGGGATGAAGAAGCCCAACGCCTGGGGCCTCTTCGACATGCACGGCAACGCGGCTGAGTGGGTGCTCGACGAGTTCACGGCCGACGGCTACAAGCGGCTGGCCGGGAAGCCGCACAAGGCGTCGGGCGCGGTCGACTGGCCCAAGAAGCTCTTTCCGCGCGTCGTTCGCGGCGGCGCCTGGGACGAAGAAGCCCCGCGCCTGCGCAGTGCCGCCCGCTGCCCCTCGGACGACGACGACTGGCGGGCCGAGGACCCGAACTTCCCCAACAGCCCCTGGTGGTTCACGAGCGGCCACGGCCTGGCGGTGGGCTTCCGGATCATCCGGCCGCTGGAGGCCCCTCCGGCGAAGGACCGTGCAAAATACCACGACGCGGACATCGAGGACATCGTGGCCGACACGAAGCAGCGGATCGACAACGAAGGCCGCGGCGCGCGGGGCGTGGCGAATCCGGAGCTATTGAAGGCGATTGAGGGGCTGAAGAAGGAGTAGCGCGGGTTGGAGTACCGCCTTTAGGCGGTCTGGGGCAGGCAACAGGAGACAGGAGGCAGGGAATCAGCGAGCCGAGAGAAGGGGGCACGGCGGTCCGTGAGAATCGGCTAGAATGGAAAGAGGGAGCAATCGACCCAGGAGCATCGATCATGACCGCGTTCGACCGAATCACCTGCGACCCGGCCGTGCTCAACGGCCAGCCCTGTATCCGCGGCATGCGGCTGACCGTGCGGCGCGTGCTTGAGGCGCTGGCGACCTACCGCGACCGTGAAGAGCTCCGCGCCGAGTATCCGGAGCTTGAAGACGAGGACATTCGTCAGGCGCTGGAGTACGTGTTCGGCTCAAAAGCCAGGGCGTGATTGCAGCCAACGCAGTGGACTGGAAAACTTCTCAAGGCCTGCGACGCGCCACACGCGAGCCGTCATGTCCCCGCCGCCGGAAACCACATGCGCCCCGTCCGGTGCAAATGCAACAGAGAACAGCTTGCATTTGTGCGAACGGTTACATCCTAGTTCGGCGTCGCGGTGGATCGCCCAGAGGCGGATCGTTTGATCCCAACTCGCGCTCACTACGAATTGGCCGCAAGGTGAGAACGCAACGCCGTAGACGGCGTCGCTGTGTCTGGCGAAGCACCCAAGTTGTTGCCCTCGCTGCGCGTCCCAGATTCTGACCGTGCCGTCGAGACTACCCGAGGCGATGATTCCCCCGTGGGGCGCAAAAGTGATTGCTGCCACGGTGTTGTCGTGCCCACTACAGCGTGTGATCGCAACTCCACTGCGCAAATCGAAAACCGTCACCTGACTGTCCTGTCCACCAGCGGCGACAAAACGGTTGTCGGGCGATACGGCAACTTCATAAATCATTAGCTGGGCGAGCTTGGACTCAAAGAACCGCCGCAATTCCCTCCCACGGAACGCATCCCACAAACGAACCGAATTATCGCGGCCCTTCACGATGTCCTTCAGCCCCGTACCCCCGCTGACGGAAGCGACGGCAGAACCATCGCGTGTGAAGGCAACGCCCCAGACGATGTTCTTGTGCCGATTCCACCACCTCCCAGGGCGGCAAATCAACTTGCCGTTTCGCCAATCCCAGACTTTGATGCTCGCGTCGAAGGCCGACGAAGCGAGAAAGCGCCCGCACGGGGAGAACGCTACACTTGTGACTGGACTTCCGTGAACGCAGCACTGCACTTCGTCCCCAGACTGCAACGCCCAAACGCGAACGGTGCCATCTTCTGAGGCGGACGCAACAAGTTGCCCATCGGGAGACACTGCCACCTTGCGCACAACCTCGGTATGGCGCACAAACTTGCAAACCTCTTCAAAAGTAACTGCTTGCTCGCCCTCCGATACGTGCAGTGGCGGCACGCCCTGCCGGAGCGCTGCGTTCCCAGGAATTGCTTCACACCTGTACGCCGACAACCTTCCAGAGCCGCAGAAAGGAGCAAGCGATGCCACAACATCTGCGGCGCTCTGAAAGCGCTTCTCCGGCGCCTTTTCGAGCATCCGGTTGATGACTGCCACCAAGGGCGCGGGCACGTCACCCCGGAACGCAGCAATTGACGGTGGCGGTTTCTCGCAATGTGCCTTCATTTTGGCGACATCAGTTTTCGCATGTGCGAAGGGCGGGCTACCGGCAAGCAAACAAAAGAAAGTGCAGCCGAGCGCGTAAATGTCCGCCCGATGATCGATCTGCCGAGAACCTTCCCACTGCTCCGGCGCCATGTAGTCGGCAGTGCCCATTCTGGTTCCGCTCTCGGTCAACTGCCCCCCGAAGATGCGGGCCAAGCCGAAGTCTAGGATTTTGACCCGGCCGTCGTGCCTGATCATGATGTTCGAGGGCTTGAGATCGCGGTGGATGATTTTCTGCGCGTGGGCGTGGGACAGCCCAACGGCTACCTGACGCGCAATCTCGGATGCGTCGCCAACTGAAAACAAGTCCGACGATTTCCTAAGGCGCTCCGTTAAACTAGCGAGATTAGTCCCCTCAACAAATTCCGTCGCGAGATAAAGGCGTCCGTTGGCTTCTTCCGCGTGATATGCCATTACGATGTTCGGGTGCTGCAATTTTCCCAGTGCTTGGACCTCCTGTTGAAACCGCGCCCTTGCGTGTTCGTCCATAGAGCGCGCTGGCAGTAGTACCTTGACCGCGCTAAACCGGCCCAGGCCGCGATCAATCGCCCTGTAGACAATTCCCATCGCTCCTCTTCCGATCTCCTCCTGAAGTTCGAACGAGCCCAGGATGACTGGCAGTTGCTCTTCCCTCTCGAAATGGCTAGCGGCTGCAAGCGCAGCCCCTTCCGTTCCGGCATTCTCCGGCCGCGGTGCCGTAGCGTCTGGTCGGGCCTGAAAGGGCTCGGTCGAGTTTTCCTTCGCGTCACATCTGTCTAGCAGCAACACGGCGTCTCGAAGAGCGTCACGACGTTCCAGGGGCCACTCGGGACGCAATCGATCGGCGGACACAGTCTCGCCGCGCGCGCGTCTGGCGCGCCATTCCTCGATCGCGTCAAGCAAGGATTCGTCGACAGGCATGATTCAGCTCGACGGCTCAGAGGATGAAGGTTGATCCGGAAACGATCGCAGCATGCAGTTTTGCAGCGTCAGTACCGCGGCATGCCACCGCCGTCCGACGGTCCTTTCTGCGACATGCAATTCCTTCGCGACCTCTTGTGAAGAGAGACCAAACGTGATTCGGAGATCCACTACTTGGTAGAGTTCAACGGGCAGCTTGGCGACGCATTCCAGTAAACGCCGCTGGGCGTGCCACGGATTCGACGCGCATTGAAGGGCGGTCCTCGATGGGTCGCCCACGCTTGGGTCGTCATCGGAGGGTTGGGGGGGTTGGGGTGGGGGGTTGCCCCGCCCCGCGTGCCGATCGCGTCCCACACCTCGATCACTTGGCTCGTCGTCCGGCCCAAAGGCGGCAGGCGTTTCCCGGTCCATCACCTTGGTAAGGTCCAGGAGGTACCAACGGATGTGCTGCGCGGCCCGGTTGATCAAATGCGGCACGTCTTCCACGGGGTCCGTACCGAGTTTGTTCAGCAGGCGAAGCGACAACTCCTGCCGAAGCTCCTGCGTGTCACATTTGCCCCGCTCCTTAATATCGTGAAAGTCCACGTTCAGGATTGTCCCCGCAAGTGCGCGGAATCGTGCCTGCGCTTTCGCCACCAATTCGCCGACCGCGGCGCGGTCACCCGCCTTGATCCGGTCAATCAAGCCCTGAAGTACGGTGGTTCGATCGTCTGGGGGGCTGGTCATTTTCGCCTCGTGCCGTGCTCGATTCCGACCCGCGGCATCGCGGACGATTCGTGCCCAAGTGGTGAGATTATAAGGACTTTGGACGCACATCTCAAGAATTCGTCGCGAACGTGTCCTTCCCATTCTCACGGTGTAGCGGCCGACGATCGATCGGCTCGCCAAGCCGCCCAGCGACAAAGGGTGGCGACCGCCGGGAGGACATCAACATGAGACAAGGGTCAAAGTGGTTGACGGCGTGCGATCGGTGCGGGTGCCGTGTGCATGGTGAGGATCCGGTGACGGATGAGAAGGGCCGTGTGTTCTGCGACGTGCGCTGCCTTCGGAGGCAAAAGCGCCACGAGCGGAAGCTGGCGCGATGGGCTGCGAAGCGGGCGACGATCAGGTAACGGCGATCGCAGCGCATTTCAATCGGTGCCGTAGCACCTGGTAGATGAGGTCACGGTGACAACCGTTCCCAAGGGGCAGGGCGAGCAGAATGTCGGGCCGCAGGACGTGACCGACGGTTTCTTGCAGGAAGCAGGTCCAGGTTCCACCAAGGAGCCGCATTTGACGGGAGGTGTCTATGAAGCACTTTAGTCAGCTTGTGTGTGTTGTGTTGCTTGTTGCCGTGCTGGCGAATCAGGCGCTGGCGTGGCAGGCCCCAGACGCCAGCAAGTCCGAGGCCATCCCGAAGGAGGCGAAGCCATTCGTCGACGCCTTCGAGAAGTACGGCCTGTCGCGGTCCGACTTTGAGGCCGTGATCGGCCATGCGCTGCGGGACGGCTTCTCGAATGCCGACTGCAGCAAGTTGGCGCCCGTGCTTGGTCGGTTGCAGGCCGGCCAAGTCGATGCAGCCGGTATCCGGAAGGAGTTTCCGCGTCTGCCGGGGAGCAAGAAGGCGTTGATCGGGGAAACCGAACCGATCACTGCCGATGTGGCGACGCGGATTCTCCGCACGCTGGAGGCGCGCGAGGCCACGATCGAGCGGCTTTTGGACGAACTGCCGCGGGACATTGACAACCTCCCGGCCTACAGCGACTTTGAGAAGGAAACGGAGGTTGCCCGGAAATTCTTGATGGGTGTGCAGGTTCTGCGTGAAATGTTCCGAGAGTTCGCCGAGCATTCGCCGGAGTTGTTGGACGAAGTCGCCCGGCACCGCGCCGAGTTGCAGACGAGCATTACGACGCTCGAAAATCGCGCCGAGGCAAGCCTGCAGAGTGACAACGCCGACGTGCAGGAAGCGGGCAGGATGGCAAAGGATCTTGCAGAAATCCTCAAGCCTCGTCTCCAGTGGGCGAAGGAGACATACGGGGCATTCAAGTTGCAGGGCGACAAGGCGGCGGCTTCGCTGGTGGTCCTCGATGAGTGGGAAGGCCTTCTGGTCCTGTTTATCGGACTGGGCGAGAAGGCCAAGAACTACGAATCGCTGCGCCGGCGCGTCGATGAGCAGTTCCACCGGCTGGAGTTGCTGATGGAAGAGCACCGGCGGTTCTTCCAGCACCTGCGAAAGGGCTCGGAGACGCCACAGTCGACCGAGAAAGCGCCGATGACCCGCGATTGATGCCACGGATTGAAGTCCCGCAGGCCGCGCTTCGAGGCGCGGCCTGCGGGGTTTGTTAAACTTCCTTGCAATCTGTCACCTTTTGTGGAGGACCTGCTCATGAAACCCCCAACCAACCTTTGCTGCGTGATCGTGTCAGTCTTGGTCGCTCTCGGCGGGCGGGGACAGGTGCTCGCCGATGAGCCGTTCCTCTCTTCCGACTTTGGGAAAGTGAAGCGCGGGTTGCTGCCGGACGGATGGGAAGCGGAGTCGATGCTCGTTCGCGACGGCAACTTGATCATCTTCAAGCCGTCCGAGGGCGAGCACTCGTTGCGCAGTTCGGACGTGAAAGACTGGCCGGAAGATTACCGGTTGACGTGGAAGATGCGTACTGTCGAGGTCGGCAAGTTCTCATTCGGAACGGCGCGGTACACGATGCAAGTTGGGAAAGTGGCCGTAACGTTGCGAACGCAGGCCGATGGCGTCGCCGGTAGCCGTTCAACGATTTCCATCAACGACACGGAGGAGAAAATCGACAAGAAGACGAACGTCGATAGCGCGACGGTGACGATGGCCGTGGAAAAACGCGGAAACGTGTTTACCGTGTTTGTGAATGGCGCGGAACTCGCCGTCGCTCGGATCGAAGGCGAGCGTCGGCCCGAAAACTTCGTGTTTCGTGTCAGCTTTGTGGGCGACGCTCTCCAGCAGGGGCAGTTCAAACTGATGAAGATTGAAGGGCACAAGCTTAAGGATGACTGACGGTGGCGTCGTAGCAGGCTATGCCGGCATTTGCGGGGCGAACGAAACGGTGACCATTTGCCCCTACCCCCTCCTCTTCCTCCTCCTTCATCACCGCCTTCTTCATGATCTCCTGCTGCACGTTGCCCGGCACCACGTCGTAACGCAAGAACTCCAAGGTGTAGCTCCCCTGGCCGCCCGTCATGCTGGAGAGGCTGCGGGCGTAGGTCGTGACCTCGGCCAGGGGGACCTCGGCCGTCACGACCATCAGGCCGCCGCCGGCCGAGTCGGTGCCGAGCACGCGCCCGCGGCGGCTGGAAAGGTCGCTGTTCACGTCGCCCAGCTTGTCGCCGGGGGCGGTGATCTCGATCTTCACGATCGGCTCCAACAGCACCGGCTTGGCCTGCTGAAAGACGTTGCGGAAGCACATCGTGCCGGCCGTCTTGAAGGCCTGCTCCGAGCTGTCCACTTCGTGGTGCTTGCCGAAAAACACCTCCGTGGCCACGTTGACGACCGTGCAACCGGCAATCACGCCACGCGCCATCCGGTCGCGGAAACCCTTTTCCACGGCGGGCAAGAAGTTGCTGGGGATCGTGCCGCCCACGACGGAGTTGACCCACAGGTAATTCGTCTCCGGGTCGTGCTTGAAGTCCTTGAGCGACGGGAAACGTTGCGAGTTGCAAAACTGCTCGGGGTCCGTCCCGGCTGGAAACGGATGGATCCGCATGTGGACTTCGCCGAACTGGCCGCGGCCGCCGGTTTGCTTCTTGTGGCGGTAGCTGCCCTCGGCCACGTGCAGCACCGTTTCGCGATAGGGGATTTTCGGCTCCTTGGTGACGACCTCCACCTTGTCGCGCCGCTTGAGCCGCTCCTGCACGATCTGCAAGTGCAGCTCGCTCATGCCGTTCATCACCAGCTCCTTGGTCTGCGAATCGCGGTCGAGGACGACCGTCGAGTCCTCCTCCGTGATCTTCGCCAGCGCGCCGGAGAGCTTGGCTTCGTCGCCGCGGCTCTTGGGCGAGACGGCCAGCCCCACCATCGGCTTGGGGAACGGCAGCGGCGGCAAAACGTAGTCGCCCAGCGTCGATCCGGTGTGCAAGTCTTCGGATTTGGTGACGGCCACGATCATGCCCGGCCCCGCCGACTCGATCGGCTGCAACTCCGAGGCCTGCACCTGGAACACCTGCGCGATCTTGACGCCGCGGCGGGCCGTGCTGGCTGGCACCGTCTCCGGCTTGAGCGTGCCCGAGAAGACGCGGATGAAGTTGATCTTTTGCACGAACGGGTCGATGCGGGTGCGGAAGACCTGGGCGATGAGCGACCCGGCGGGATTGGGCGTCACATCGATTTCGGCGGTGTCTTTCCTGGCTTTCAACTTCGCCTGTCCCGGCGCAACGCCGCAACGCCCCAATTCCTTGAGCAATTCCTGCATGCCGACGCCCGTCTTCGCCGAGCAGCAGACAATCGGAATTAGCGAGCCCGCGGAGATCGCCTGCGTCATCAGGCGCTGGAGTTCCTCGCCCTCGGGCGGCGTGCCCTCGAAGTAGCGCTCGGTGGCCTTCTCGTCGACTTCGATGATCGACTCGATGAGGGGCGTGTACTGCTCGGCCGGGTCCATCACGGCCCCTTTGGCGTCGGCGGGCGGTTCCAGGCAGCTTGCCACGCCCACGAAGTGCGCGCCCGTGCCGATCGGCACGTTGAGCAGCCGGCAGCCGGAGCCAAAAACGTCCTGGATGCTGGCCACCAGCGCGGGAAAATCGACGTTTTCTCCGTCGATCTTGTTGATCACGATCATCCGCGCCAGGCCGGCCTTGCCCGCCTCGGAGAAGCAGCGCCGCGTGTTCACGGCGATTCCCGACTGGGCGTTGATCACGATGGCGACGGTATCGGCCGCCCGCATCGCGCCGATCGCCTGGTTGATGAACTCCGGATAGCCGGGGCAGTCGATGAGATGAAAGCGCTTGCCGCCGTGCTCGAGGTGCACCACGGCCGCCTCGATCGAGTACTTGTGGTGCTTCTCCTCCTCGTCGTAGTCGCAGATGCTCGTGCCGTCGTCGACGCTGGCCGGCCGCGTGACCGTGCCGGTCATGTTGAGGAGCTTATCGACGAGCGAGGTCTTTCCCGCCGAGCCGTGCCCGCAGAACGCGATGTTGCGGATGTCCGCGACCTGGAAACTAGCCATCGTATCAGCCTTCCGCTGTGAAGGGTGTTTGTGGCACGGTCGAATGGACCGTGCCACGCTAATCGATTTTGTTTCCCCCGTCGTTCTCGCCCGCCGCGGCCAGGGCCTCGGCCATGGTGATCCGGCCTTCGTACAGCGCCCGGCCGACAATGCAGCCGGCGGCGCCCAGCTTCGCGATTCTTTCGACGTCTTCCTTCGTCGTCACGCCGCCCGAGGCGATCACCGGGAGCGGCACGGCGGCGATCATCTCCGCCAGGGCGTCGAGGTTCGGTCCCGCGAGCATGCCGTCCGATTCGATGTCCGTGTAAACGATGGCGGCGATCGGCTCGCTGGCCAGGTGCGTCGCCAACTCGGTGGCCGGCGTGTGGCTCGTTTCCAGCCAACCCTCCGTGGCGACCATGCCCTTGCGAGCGTCGATGCCCAGCGCGAGCTTCTGCGGGTGCTTGCGGCACATCGCGCGGAACCAGTTCGGTTCGCGGAGGGCCTTCGTGCCCACGACGAGCCGCGCTGCGCCGACGTTCAGAATCAGATCGTCGATCGTCTCCTCGCTGCGGATTCCGCCGCCCACCTGGCAGGGCACGCCCGACGCCTGGACGATCGCGGCGATGCTGGCGCGGTTGAGGGGGCGGCCCTCGCGGGCGCCGTCGAGATCGACGACGTGCAACTGCCGCGCCCCCTCGCGCACGAACCGCCGGGCCATGTCCGCCGGGTCGGGGCCGAACACCGTCTCGCGGCCGTAGTCGCCCTGCTGAAGGCGCACGCACTTGCCGTCGCGCAGATCGATGGCGGGCCAGACTTGCATCTCGGCGTGGTTGACTGGGCGTGTGAGAAGAACGATGGCTGACGCTGCTTCCGGCTGAACGGCGAGGAAAGCTGCAATATGCCAGACGCGCCCCGGTTATGCAAACCCCTGAGGAGCCAGGAGGCAGGAACTGAGGCAGGAACCAGGAGACAGGGGACGGAAGAAGACAGACGTTATTCGCCGAACAGATCCCGCGGCGGGGCGAAGCGCTCCACACACTGCGGCGTGTCGTTCGCCGGCTTATTCACCAGCGTGCTTACCGGCCAGGCGGTCATCTCCTCGGCCGGATAGGGCGCAAGGATGTGGGCCAGCGGCTCGGGCGAATCGACGGCCGGGTCGAGCCACAGGGCGTAGTCGGCCGGCGCGACGATCACCGGCATCCGGTCGTGGATCGGCCGCAGCACGTCGTTGGCGTCCGTCGTCAGAATGGCGCACATCCGCCGGGAATTCTCGCCCTCGCCCCAGATTTCCCACAGGCCCGCGAAGCCGAACGGCTCACCGTCCTTGCGGCCGATGAAAAAGGGCTGCTTCTTGCCGCCGGTCTTCTGCCATTCGTAAAAGCCGTCGGCGGGAATGAGGCAGCGGCGTTTGCAAAAGGCCGAGCGGAACGTTGGCCAGTTGGCGGCTGTCTCGCAGCGGGCGTTGATCATCTGCCCGGTTTCTTTGGGATCGTGAGCCCAGGAGGGGATGAGTCCCCACTCCATCAGCGCGAGTTCGCGGACGGGCCGCTGGCCGTCGGCCTTCGCCCGCACCACGGCCACGGCCTGCGACGGCGCAATGTTGTAGCGCGGCGGCAGCTCAGGCACTGCGGCGAGCGCAAAATGCTCCGCGACCTTTTGGGGCGAGGTCCGGAGCGTGAAGCGGCCGCACATGGACGAGGCTTCCTCGCTGGCGAGCATCTGCGCGCACCCGCGGGACTCAGCCTATCGCGCCGTTTGCAAATAGAAAGAGGACGGCCCTTTCGCGGCCGTCCTCTCCACTTGCCCCTTCTCGTGTTTTGGCTAGCGCACCTCGGCGGGCGTGGGCTGAAGCTTGCGCGTCGAGCGCGACTTGACGGCCGACGGCGACCGCTTCGCCTTACTGACGTAATCCCGCACGACCCGCCCGGATTCCGCGGGCCGGCCGTTCGAGCCGGTCACGTACTCGGCGTAGCCGGCGGGATGGTGCGGATGATGGTGTCCCACGTAGTTCCCGCAGTGGTCGCACGGATCGCAGTGGCTGCCATGGCCGTCGCCGTCGTAGTATTCGCCGGATCCTTCTGGATACGGGGGGGCGTGACCAGTATCTTCGCTTTCCTATTCGGTATCATTCTCTTCCTCCTCCTGCCGTTCGCTCCGGTCCTGCTGATTATCGGAGTAACACGGCTTGCCACGCGCTCCACCGGTCGTGTGTACGAGTGGGCATCACGCGC
>JACOUI010000237.1 GCA_016177915.1 Planctomycetia bacterium | reverse complement strand
GCGCGCAAGCGCCCTCCGGCCGCTCAGGGATTCATCGGGGGAAATTCTCTCCGGCACGCGATTCCGGCCGCCGATACTTCTCAGAGCGCGACCGTCTCCCTCCCCCCTTGCGGGGGAGGGTTGGGGTGGGGGGGTGAAGTCGTAGCATACGATGCCGCGACACAAAGCGCTGCCTCACGCGGAGAGCCTGTGAATTTTTTGAATTTGGGTGAAAAACGTAGTCGTAAGTCGTTTCATTGCAACGCGCGGTGGGACCGGTTTTCGGGGGTTTTTCAAAAAATTCACAAACTCGGAGCGTGAGGGCTACTTTCCGCGGAGCGAGACGGCTGCGTGTTCAATTGGCGAGGGGGGGGACCTGCAATGCATGCATGGCTGCTGGCGGTAGCGTTGACTTCGGCCTGTCCCCACTGCCCGCCGCACGGGCCCATCAACCGCGTCCACGCGCGCGCGGAGTACGAATACCAATATCGCCTCGGCTGCGGTTCGGCCGATCGACACTGCTGGAGCTGCCAGCACGGCGCCTCGCCGCGGTACGACTTCCGCCGCGAGCTGGATTACCCGTGGTTTGCGCCGTCGCGGCCGCAGCTTCTGGAGCTGTACCCGCCTCCCCCGGCCGAGATGGAAGACGTGCCGCGGCTGCCGGAGCCGCCCGCCACGGCCCCTCCGCAAACGACGCGGCGGCAGGCTGGCTCAACGCCTCGCTCGCGCGGCGCCGCGAATCCACTGCGGCACGGGCCGACGTCGGAATGACCAAGCCGCACTTCTCGCCGCACGACGCGCTTTGCGCGGGTTCCCCCCTTTATCGCGGCCTGATTTCATTCAGCCGCGCGGCAGGATAAACTAGGCGCGCCTTGCGACTCGACCGTAGGACGGCCCTTCCGGGCCGTCGCGGACGACTCGGCGAGAGACGGCCTGGAAAGGCCGTCCTACAAGCACCCCCGACCACCGAGGCCCCGATGTCCATCCGGCCGATTTCGATCGTTTGTCTCGCCGCCGCCATGCTGCTTTCGAGCACACTCGTCCGTGCGCAGGAGAACGCCAACGTGAAAAAAGCCGGCATCATCGGCCTGGACACGTCGCACGTCACGGCCTTCACGAAGCTCTTCAACGACCCCAAGGCCGAGGGCGACATCGCGCTCGTCAAGGTCGTGGCCGCGTTTCCCGGCGGCAGCCAGGACATCCCCGATAGCGCCGGCCGCGTGGAGACGTTCACGCGGCAAATGCGCGAGCTGAACGTCGAGATCGTCGGTTCGATCGAAGAGCTGCTGCCGAAGGTCGATGTCGTGCTCCTGGAGAGCGTCGACGGCCGGCCGCACCTGGCGCAGGTGAAGCCGGTGTTTGTCGCCGGCAAGCCGGTGTTCATCGACAAGCCCGTGGCCGGGTCGCTGGCCGACGCGCTGGAAATCTATCGCCTGGCCAAGGAGTACAACGTCCCCTGTTTCTCCAGCTCGTCGCTGCGGTTCAGCCCGGGCGTCGCGTCGCTGAAAAACGACCCGCGCGTCGGCAAAGTGCTGGGCTGCTTTGTCTATAGCCCCTGCTCCATCGAGCCGCACCATCCGGACCTCTTCTGGTACGGCGTCCACGGCGTGGAAGCGCTGTTCACGATCATGGGCCCGGGCTGCGTCTCCGTGACGCGGACGCACGACGACGGCGTCGATCAGGTGACCGGGGTCTGGAAGGACGGACGCATCGCCACGTTCCGCGGCATCCGCGAAGGCAAGAGCGGCTACGGCGGGCTGGTGTTCGGCGAGAAGGGGATCGTGCCCGTCGGCGACTACGGCGGCTACAAGCCGCTCTGCGAGCAGATTGCCACGTTTTTCCGCACGGGCAAGCCGCCGGTCTCGGCCGAGGAGACGATCGAGATTTTCGCCTTCATGGAAGCGGCGGACGAGAGCAAGCGGCAGGGCGGCAAGCCGGTGACGCTGGAGAGCGTGATCGAGATGGCGCGGAAAAAGAAGTAGTCACTTGGTCGTGGTGCCTCTTCACGAACCCGAAGCGCGAGCGAGGGGAGTCGCCGTCAGACGCCGCGCCGACGCGCCAGCGCGAAGCTTCTCGCAGCGGTCGATTCGAGCCCGACTCGTCGCGCCTATCGCCCTCGCTGGCGCTTCGGGTTGGTGTACGACGCACTCAACCGCGGTTGAGCGTTTTGCCGCTTTTTTCTATACTTTTCGCTCCTCTGGTTTTGCTCCTTCGGGGCGGCGTCGCGACGGGTTGTTTGCGTCCCGCCTGCCCCTTCCCCGCCCGTAATGTGCACCCTGGTTCTTTTGTAGAGAGACCGTTTCATGTCGCTTCCGCTCCCCCCGCACGGCGGCCTGGCCGAGCCGGTCTGCCGCACCGTGCCGCAAGACGAGATCAATGACTTCACGGCGGCCGCGGCGAAGCTGCCTCGCGTGCCGGTTTCCGACGCCGACCTGTCGACCGTCTACCGCCTGGGCGACGGCGCCTTGAGCCCGCTCAGCGGCTTCATGGACTCCGGCACGTACGAGCGCGTGCTGGATGAGGAGTGCGTCCTTCAAGGAGGAAAGCGCTACGCCTGGACAATTCCGCTCTCGCTTCCCGTCGCGTCGGAAGCGGCGGCCAGGCTCGCGCCGGGCCATCGCGTCGCGCTCGTCAACTCGAAAAACGAGATCGTGGCCGCGCTCGACGTGACGGACGTTTTCCCCTGGGACAAGCCGCGGTATCTCAAGTGCGTCTACGGCACCGATCGCACGGACCATCCCGGCGCCGACATGGCCTTGAAGCAGGACGCCGACAAGACGCACCTTCTGGGCGGCACAATCCGCGTCTTGCCGCAGCCCAAGAATCCCGGCTTCGGCCAGCACGTCCTCTCGCCGCGCGAAGTGCGTAAGCTGCTGGCCGGCAAAGGCTGGGGCCGGGCCGTCGCCTTCCAGACGCGAAACCCGCTGCACCGGGCGCATGAATACGCGCTCGTGTACGGCCTTGAGGAGCTGTTGCGGGCCGGGCACAACGCCGGGGCCTGCCTCAATCCGCTTGTGGGCGAGACGAAGGGCGACGACGTGAACGCGGCGGTGCGGATGAAGACCTACGAGGCCCTGATCGCCTCGCGGAGCCTGGGCCAGGGCGACAGCGACGCGGCCCTGTGGGGACCGCGGAAGGAGTCCGTGCCCGACCGCGTGATCCTGCTGGGCGTGGACATCAAGATGTTTTACGGCGGGCCGAAAGAGGCGGTGATGCACGCCATCTACCGGCAGAACTTCGGCTTCACGGACATCATCATCGGCCGCAAGCACGCCGACGCGCCCTACCACGACGGCAAGCCGATCTGGGGCGATTTCGACGCGCAGGAAATCTTCGGGCGGCTGAAGGGCGAACTCTTGATCAAGCCGCTCAAGGTGGGCTTCGCGGCCTATTACGAATCGGTCGGCCGGGTGGACCTGATGGAGAAGCACAAAGACGAGAAGCCGGTCTTCATTTCCGGCAAGGACGTCCGCAGCGCGCTCCTCGCCGGCAAGTCCGTCGACCCGCGGATCATGCGCGAGAGCACGTCGCGGATTCTGGCGGAGGCGATGGGGGGCAAGGCGTAGCAGGCCTCGAGGCGCGTACGAACAGGGCAGGCGGGCCGCCTACCCTACGAGCGGAAGTGCATGGGAATCGAACCCACCTAAGACGAGTTTTTCTCGCCTTACGCCGATTTTGAAGACCGGGGCCAGCACCAGCCAACGCGCACTTCCGAAACTGCGCCCGGCAAGGTCTTCGACGACGATGCTCACATCGCGCCTCCCGGCCGGTCGCGCCTTTGGACTATAGTGGCCGGCCCTCGGCAAGGCAAAGGGGTGCCTCACTAACCCGAAGCGCAAGCGAGGGAGACGGGAGGTTAGGCGTCGCGGACGCGACAGGAACCACACGGGCGCAACCTCGGCCGAGCCATTTCTTCATTTCGCCGCCGCGCCAAGGTACGCGCTCACTTGCGCCTGGATCGTCTCCAGCCGCTGCGACAAGTCGGCCAGGAGCCCCTCTGCCTCGTCCAGGCGCCCTTCCGCGCCGTGCTGCTCCAGCGACAGCGCCAGCTCAAACGCCTCCCGGACGCCGAGGATTCGCAGCGAGCTCTTGAGCGTATGGGCCGAACGCCGCAGGAGCGGGAAGTCCTTGGCGTCGATGGCGCGGCGCATGTCGGCCAGCCGCCGCGGCGATTCCTCCAGAAACGCCGCTAGCACCTGCGTCAAAAGGCCCCGGTCTCCGCCCGCCGCCGCTAGCGCGGCCGCCCAATCGACGGGACCAGGCATGGCCGGCGGCAACGCCTCGTCCGAAGCGGCGGAAGCGGCGCGGGGAATGTCCGCCGATGGTGCGCGTGCTTCGGCCGCCTCGCCGGCGGGCAGAAGCTCCGCCACCGCCGCAAACAGCTCCCTCGTCCGGATCGGCTTGGAGACGTACGCGTCCATCCCCGCCGCCAGGCAGCGGTCGCGGTCGCTCTTCATGGCGTGGGCCGTCAGCGCGACGATCGGCACGCGCCGCCCCGTCCCTTTCTCCCGCGTCCGGATCGCCGCCGTCGCCTGCAAGCCATCCATCTCCGGCATTTGCAGGTCCATCAGCACCAGGTCGAACGGGCACTCCGCACCGGCAAGAACATCGAGCGCTGCCACGGCCTCGCGCCCGTTCGTGACGACCGTCACCTTGTGTCCGTGCAGCTCCAAAAGTCCGACGGCCAGCTTCTGGTTCACCGGGCTGTCCTCGGCCAGGAGCACGCGGAGCGGCCTGGCCGCGGCCGGCGCGACCGCCTGCATTTCCTCGGCCGAGGGCAGCTTCATCCCGAACAGGTCGACGATCACGTCGAGCAGCTCCGAGGGCTTGATGGGCTTGAACAGGTGGGCGGCGATGCCCAGCTCGCGGCAGCGGGCCAGGTCGCCGAACCGGTCGCCGGAGGTGAGCATCATCACCACGGCCCCGCCCAGCAGGTTGGCGGCGATCGCCTGCTCGACGAAGCCGAAGCCGTCGCGGCCGGGCATTTGCGCGTCCGTGAGGACGAGGGCCAGCGGCTCCCGGCTGCCGTTGGCGCTGCGGAGCATCTCGATCGCTTCCTCCGCATTGGAAGCCAGCGCCGGCCGCATGTCCCATTGTCGCAGCATTTCCTCGAGCACCGACCGGTTGGCGGCGTTGTCGTCCACAACCAGGACGCGCAAGCCGCGGAGCGTCGTGCGCCCGGCGATCAGGCGCGTCGGCGCCTCGCCGGGGACGATGTCGAACCGGGCGGTGAAATGAAAGGTGCTCCCTTTTCCCGGCTCGCTCTCGACCCACATTTTTCCGCCCATCCGCTCGACGAGCCGCGACGAGATGCTTAAGCCCAGGCCTGTGCCGCCGAACTCCCTCGTGGTGGACATATCTCCCTGCACGAAGGGCCGGAAAACCGCCTCCTGCTTGTCGGCGGGGATGCCGATCCCCGTGTCGGTCACGGAGAATTGCAGCGCCGTCTGTCCGTCCGTGCGCTCGCGGCACTGCACGGCCAAGACGATCTCGCCGCGGTTGGTGAACTTGATGGCGTTGCCGACGAGATTGAGCACGATCTGCCGCAGGCGGACGGGGTCGCCGACGAGGAACGCCGGCACGTCCGGCCGCACGCCGTAGGTCAGCTCCAGGCCCTTTTCATGGGCCTTGACGGCGATCGATTTGAGCGTGTCGCCGAGCATCTCACCGAGATCGAAGCGGACCTCGTCCAGCTCGAGCTTGCCGGCCTCGATTTTCGAGAAGTCCAGGATGTCGTTGATGATCGCCAGCAGCGACTCGGCCGAGGAGACGACCGTTTGCAGGTGCTGCCGCTGCTGTGTGGAGACGGGCGTGGCCAGGACCAACTCCGTCAGGCCGATGACGGCGTTCATCGGCGTGCGGATTTCGTGGCTGACGTTGGCCAGGAAGGTGTCCTTGGCGCGGTTGGCGGACTCGGCCTGGCGTTTGGCGCGGCGGAGGGCGATCTCCGCCCGTTTCTGCCGCGTCACGTCCTGCGCCGTGCCGGCGATGCGATAGACGCGGCCCGATGCGTCGCGGACGGGAAACCCGCGGTCGCGAATCCAGCGCACTTTTCCGTCCGGCCGGATGATGCGGTAGGTCTCGTCGAATTGGCCGAGCGGGCCTTTTTCGATGAAGGCCTTGGCCACGCGGCCCCGGTCCTTCGCGTGAATGCACTCCAGCCACTGATGGGGGTTCTCGTAGAGGCTGCGGCACGTTCGGCCCCAGATTTGCTCGTAGGCGGGGCTGACGTAGACCATATCGGCGCCGTCGGCCGTCGTGATCCAAAAGACCTCGACGATGTTGTCGGCGAGCTGCTGGAATCGCTTTTCGCTCTGCCGCAGGGCGTCCTCGGCCTCTTTCTGCTGCGTCACGTCCCAGAACGTGACCTGCACGCCGACGGTCCTCCCCGTGGAGTCGTGCAGGGCCGTCTTCTTCACCTGCACGTAAAGCGTCTTGCCTTCCACCGTCTGGTGCCGCTCGACGTCCTCGAACATCTCGCCCGTCGTCAGGATGCGCTCGTCGTCGCTACGGTATTTCTGGGCCAGCGCCGGCGGAAAGAAATCGAAGTCGGTCTTGCCGACGATCTGAGGCAAATCGCGTCCCAGCAGCCGGCAAAAGGCCTGGTTGGCGAACGTGAACCGCCCGTCCAGATCCTTGCGCAGCACGCACAACGGCAGGTTTTCCAGCGTCGAGGCGTAGAGGGCCTCCGAGTCGCGCAGCTTCTGCTCGACGGACCGCGCCTGCCGCACGTCGCGAATGAACGCCGCGAACAGGCAGTCGCCGCCGTCCATTCCGACTTCGACGGGCGCGATCGTCAGCTCGACGGGGATTTCCTCGCCCGACTGTGTCAGCGCCGCAAGCTGCAGCACGCGGCCGAACACCTGGGCCTTGCCCGTCGCCAGGAATCGCGTCAGCCCGGCTTCGTGCGCGGCCCGATAGCGCTCGGGAATGAGCAGCGGCGCGAGCGTCCGTCCCAGGGCTTCCTCGCGCGTCCAGCCGAACGTGCGCTGGGCGCGGCGGTTCCATTCGACGATGCGGCCCGCCGCATCGATGGCCACGAAGGCGTCGTGCGCCGTTTCCAGGATGGCCCGGATGCGGCGTTCGCCGGCTTGGACCGCGTCGTCCGCCGGTGCGTGCCGTGGGTCGGACATGGTCGAGTCCTATCTTCATGGCGCTGCCGCAACGACGCCAAGGTGCGACTCTCCACGCAGAATTGAAAAACGAAAATCGAGAATTGAAAATTGCAGTATCTGCGGTTTGTCGTTCTCGGCGGCTCGCGCGGCGCCATTGAAAAGTGCCATTTTCAATTTGCAATTTTCAATTCACAATTTGCAATTCTCAATTTTCAATATCTCACGCGGCGCAGGCGCGGTTGCCGCGCCGCTTCACCAGCGTCACCTCGTTCCCCCGGCTGTTGTGCTTTACGTCGTCCATGAACGTCCGCATCAGAAGCAGCCCCCGCCCCGTCACTTTCTCCAGGTCCGCCTCGCACGGGTCGGCCACGGCCGCGGGGTCGAAGCCCTCCCCCTCGTCCCGGATCACGAACACCCCTTCCTGCCGGCTCAGCTCCGCAATCACGTGGACGCGGCGGTCCTTGTAGGGCGGCGCGGTGCGCCGCTCCTCGACCAGCCGGCGATACACTTCGCGACTCCCCTCTCGAACGTCCGAGCTCAGCCCCAGGTTCCCATGATACATCGCGTTGACCAGGGCCTCCTCCAGCGCGATCCCCAAGCGCACGCGCTCGGCCTGGTCGCACAGGCCCAGGTGCTCGACGGCCTGCTGCAAATGCGCCACCAAGGGCGTGATGAGCGCGCTATCGTTCTCGATCCGGAATTCGTACCGGCTGGCGCAGAGGCAGGCCGCCATCAGCCGCGCCATGTGTCGCGCCCCGCTCGACGCCGCCAGCACCGTCCGCACCGTGTCGCACAACTCGTCCCGCAACAGGCCCTTGGGCACGTAATTGGCCGCCCCCGCCCGCAACGCCTTGACCGCCGTCTCCTCGCTCCCCCGCGACGTCATCAGAATCACCGGCACCAGCGGATACCGCTGCCGCACCTGCTTGACCAGCTCCAGGCCGTCCATGTCCGGCATCTGGATGTCGGTGATAATCAAGTCGGGCGGGTTGCGCTCGAGGCGGTCGAGCGTTTCCCGCGCACTGTCGGCATAGTGGACGGCGAAACCGTCTTCGCGCTCCAAGAGCCCCCCGGCCAGCAGCCGGTCCACCGAACAGTCGTCCACGACAAGGATGGTGCTCATCCCATCCGCCTCCGCACACACGCACGAACTGCCCGATCCAGGGCGGCCCAGGGCAACTCCGTGAACGGCGTTCGTCAGAAAGGCAAAGGCCACAATTCGCCTGCTGCAATTTTACGATATCGCGCCCGGCCGGGACAGCAAGTGCCGCCATAGGCCGCCAAGGGTATCATGTTGGTAGGATGGCCTTTCTAGGCCGTCACGTCGACGACGGCCCGGAAGAGACGGCCCGGAAGAGACGGCCCGGAAGGGCCGTCCTACCATTGGCGAGGTGCGGATGTCCATTACCGTCGAGTTCTTCGGCATCCCGCGGCAGCGGGCAGGCGTCGCCGTCGCAGTGTGTCCCGGCGAGCGGCTGGGCGACGTGCTGCGCGACCTGGCGGGGAGGTTCCCGGCTTTCGCCGAGACGTGCCTGGATTTGGGGTCCTCGGGGTCGAGACTCCGGGCTGGGTTCGTGGCCAACGTCAACGGCGAGCGGTTCCTTTCCGACCCGGCCGCGACGTTGAAGCCCGGCGACTCGCTCCTCATCCTCGGGGCCGATGCGGGCGGATGAAGATTTTGGATTTGTGATTTTGGATTGCGGTGCGACGAGAGTTTCATGGCACGAAGTGCTCAAATTGCCAGCGACGTACCGTGCGGCTATCACGGCGCCTATCTGAGAGTCGACCTGACGTCGGCGACGGCGAAGCGCGTGCCGCTTGGGCCCGACGTTCTTCGCCGTTTCCTCGGCGGCGTCGGCTTGGGAGCGCATCTGCTCTTGCGCGAAGGGACCGCCGAGACGGCGCCGCTGTCGAGCGAAGCGGCCATCGCCTTCGTCTTCAGTCCGCTCGTCGGCAGCCCGCTCACCACCTCGGCCAAGTTCGCCGTGGTGGGCAAAAGCCCGCTCACGGAGCGGATCAACGACTCGCTGGCCAGCAGCCAGTTTGCGATTGCCGGGAAGCGCAGCGGCGTGGACGCGATCGTATTGACGGGCCGGGCGCCGCGTCTATCGGTGGTCGTGATTGACGATGGAAAAGTCGAACTGCTGCCTGGCGGCGATCTGGCCGGCGCGACGTGCCGCGAGACCGAGTCAACATTAAGGTCCCGCCTGGGCAGCGATTTTGCCATTGCGTCGATTGGCCCGGCCGGCGAGCGCCTGGTGCGCTATGCGACGATCTCGCACGATGGCCGCCACGCCGGCCGCGGCGGGCACGGCGCGGTGCTCGGCGCGAAAAACGTCAAGGCCGTCGCCGTCCGCGGCAGCCGCCGCGCCATCTGGGCCAGGCCCGAGGAGTTGTACAAGCTCAGCAAAGGGATTTCGCAGCGCTCGTTCGGGCCGGCCACGGCCAAGTACCGCGAGCTGGGCACGGCCGCGAACTTGCTCGTCTTCAACCGCTTAGGCGCTCTGCCGTCGCACAATTTTCAGCAGGGAACGTTCGCCGGCGCCGAGGCTCTCTCGCCGGAGCAGCTTTCCGTCACGCGCGACAAGGCGCAAAAAAGCTGCGCGGCCTGCACCATCGGCTGCGAGCACATTTACGGCGTGCGGCGCGACGGGTCGGACGATTCGGACGCCGCCCCCGCCGCCGTCCGCATGGAATACGAAAATCTCTTCGCGCTGGGTCCCCTGTGCGGCGTCGGCGATCCGGACGTTGTCCTGGGGGCCTCGCAAAAGTGCGACGAGCTGGGTCTCGATACCATCAGCGCCGGCGGCACGATCGCGTTTGCCATGGAGTGCGCATCTCGCGGATACCTCGACGCCCCTTGGTTGCGGTTCGGCGACGGCCCGGCCCTGCTGCGGGCGATCGATCTGATCGCCCGGCGCGAGGGGCTCGGCGACCTGTTGGCCGAGGGCAGCCGCCGGGCGGCGCTGGCGATCGGCCGCGACGCCCTCGACTTTGCCCCGCAGGTCAAAGGCCTGGAAATGCCCGGCTACGAGCCGCGCGCCTTGCAGACGATGGCGCTGGGCTTCGCCGTCGGCACGCGCGGCGCCGACCACAACCGCTCCGGGGCTTATGAGGTCGATTTCTCCGACCGCGTCGATCGCCGCAACGCCGGTCCCGCAGCGGCCGCGCTGGCCGTCGAAACCGAGGACCGCGCCGCGATCATGGACTCGCTGATCCTCTGCAAGTTCCTCCGCGGCGTTTTTGGCGATTTCTTTGCGGAGTCCAGCCACATGCTGAACCTCGTGACCGGCTGGGACACGACGGCCGACGAGCTGCGGCAGACGTCCCGCCGCATCGTGAACGCCAAAAAGCTCTTCAACATCCGCGCCGGCTGGCAGCCGGCCGAAGACACGCTCCCGCAGCGCTTCCTCCGCGATCCGCTGATGGGCGACCCCAAGGCCCAGCTCACGCCCGATCGGCTGGCCGGAATGGTGCGGGCCTACAACCTTGCCCGCGGGTGGACGGAAGAGGGCTGGGTACGCGACCCCGAAACCGTCTAGTGGGCGCCAAGGCCGGAAAGTCTGGGCGGTCTTCGTAACCTACCGCCGTGCGCGGGCAATTTATCACGTCGGGCAAAGAGTTTTCGCCCCGGCCGAACCGTCTGGTATCATGGGGCGGTTCCCGGTTCCCAATGGCAGCCGGGCCGCTCGCCCTACGCCATGCCGTCCGTCACGACGATCGCCGCGAGAGTCCTCCTGCTGGCCGTCGCGCTTTGGCCCGCGGCGTCGCTCTGCGCCGAGGACCGGCCCCTGCGCGACATCGTCGACGAGCAAATCCGCGCCGCCTGGGAGCGCGAGAAGATCGCTCCTGCCGCTCCCGCCAGCGACGAAGAGTTCCTCCGTCGCGTTTACCTCGATCTCGTCGGCGTCATCCCGACGTACCAGGAAGCCAAATCGTTCCTCGACGACGCGGCCGACGACAAACAGGCAAGACTGATCGACCGCCTGCTCGCCGATCCTCGCTTCGCCCGGCACCAGGCGGAAATCTGGGACCTTGCGCTCTTCGGCCGCGACCCGCCCGGCTACGGCACCGACCGCCGCGAGGGGCTTCAGGCCTGGCTGCAAAAACAGTTCGCCGACAACGTCGCCTACGACCTGTGGGTGAAGGCGCTCCTTCGGGCGGAGGGCAACACCGTCGACGACGGCCCGGCGATGTATTACGTGCAGTACAACCACGAACCGGAGAACGCGACCGAGGCGATCACGCAGACCTTCCTGGGCGTGCAGCTTCAGTGCGCTCGCTGCCACGACCACCCCTTCGAGCCGTGGAAGCAAGCCGAGTTTTACGGCATGGCGGCGTTTCTGGCCCGGCTCGACGTCGTCACCGTCGGCAAGAGCGGACAACTGAACAAGTATGCCATCGGCGAAAAGAGCACGGGCGACTTGCTTTTTTCCGGCTCGGCCAAAGAACAGAAGCCCGGCAAGAAGGGCGACCCCGTGCGGCCGAAATTCCTGCACGGCCCGGAGCTGGAGGAACCGCCGCCGCCCGAGGGCTTCAAGGAAGTGAAGTTCCAGGACAACCAGCCGCCGCCGGTGCCGCAATTCTCGCGCAAGAATGCCCTGGCCGACTGGATCACGAGCCGCGACAACCCGTACTTCGCCCGGGCGATTGCCAACCGCCTCTGGGCGCAGTTTTTTGGCCGCGGGCTGGTGCATCCCGTCGACAACATGAGCGAGTCGAACAAGCCCAGCCACCCGGAGCTGCTCGAGGCGATCGCCCAATCGCTCGTCGAGCAGAACTTCGACCTCAAGTGGCTGATGCGCGAGCTGGCCAGCAGCAAAACGTATCAATTGTCGTCTGCCGGCCGTTGGAGTCCCGGCTTCAGCCGGTCTTCCGGCGGCGAAGAGCCGATGCCGCCGTGGTTCGAGCGGGCGCGCGTCCGGCCGCTGTCGGCCGAGGAGCTGGCCGACTCGTGGCGGGCGGCCGTGCGCTACGAAGCCGTCGTGGCCGCCTCCGGCAAGAAGCCTTCGGGCGGGCGGTTTGCGCCGCTCGAAGGAGGCTACGTGCTGCGCTTCTTCGGCAAGCCGACGACGGGGGTCGGCGACTTCCAGGGCGGCTTGCAGGAGCATTTGTATTTGAACAACGGCGGGCTGTCGTCGATTATGACGTCGTCGAAGGGCAGCCTGCACTATGCGCTGTCGTCGTCCGAGGCGCCGTGGGAAGAGCGCGTGGACGAGTTGTTCCTGTCGGTCCTCAGCCGACGGCCGAGCGACGAAGAGCGAACGAAGTTTGTGGAGTTCCTCTCGACCAGGGAAGGCGCGAGCGAGCGTTTGCAGGAGGCGATCTGGGTACTGATGACGTGCAGCGAGTTTCGATTCAACCATTGAAAGTAGCCGTCACGCTCCGCGTGACGTGGCCTTCGCTCAAATGCGAGCGCCTGACCTCTAGCCTCTAGCCTAAGACCTCTCGCCGCTCGCCTTCCCTCGGAGCCGAGTCATGCACGGTTTCTGCCCCCGCCACGAACACTTTTCCCGCCGCGCGCTCCTCAAGGGCACGCTCGCCACGGCCGCCGGCTCGCTCGTCAATTGGGGCAGCCTGTTTGACAGCCCGCTCCGGGCCGAAGAGGCGGAGAAGAAGCAGAAGCACTGCATCCTGTTGTGGATGAACGGCGGGGCCAGCCAGTTTGAGACGTTCGACATGAAGCCCGGCCGCAAGACCGGCGGTCTCTTCCGGCCGATTGCGACGAACGTCGCCGGCACGCAAATCTGCGAGCTGATGCCCAAGATGGCCCAGCAGATGGACAAGATCGCGGTGATCCGCTCGATGAAAACGTCGGAGGTCGATCATCCCGGCGGCATCTATCTGATGCACACCGGCTACCGCCCCTCGGCCAACGTCCGCTTTCCGGAGCTGGGGGCGATCTGCGCGAAGTACCTGGGGCGCGACGGCGCGGACCTGCCCGGCTTCGTGAAGGTCTCGTCCCAGGGCGACGCCGGGGCGGGCTTTTTGGGCCCGAAGCACCAGGCGTTCGGCATCGGTTCCGAGGGGGGCCTGCCGCCGTTCTCGACCTCGAGCCTGGAGCCGGAGCGCGAGACGCGCCGCCACGAGCTGCGGTCGTTCGTCGAAGACCAGTACACGCGCGAGCACAAGGCACAAACCGCCAAAATGCACCGCGAGTCATACGAGGCCGCCCGGCGCTTGCAGAAGGCGCGGAAGGCGTTCGACATCTCGCCGGAGTGGGACAAATATCGCGAGCTGTACGGCGACAGCGCCTTCGGCCGGCGGTGTTTGCTCGCGCGGCGGCTGGTGGAGTCCGGCGTGCCGTTCATCGAGGTCGGCCAGAGCAGCTACGATTCGCACGCCGACAACTTCGAGTGGCACAAGGGGCTCGTCCCGCCGATGGAGCACGCCTGGGCGGGTCTCTTGGTGGACCTGGCCGAGCGCGGCCTGCTGGAGAGCACGCTTGTGGTCTGGATGGGCGAGATCGGCCGCACGCCCAGCATCAACAACCGCGCCGGCCGCGACCATTACGTCCGCTGCTGGAGCACGGCGCTGGCGGGCTCCGGCGTCAAGGGCGGGCTCGTCTACGGCTCGTCGGACGACGACGGCGTCGAGGTGAAAGACAACGTCGTGACCGAAGGCGACTTTTTTGCCACGATCTACCAAGCCCTGGGCGTCGATCCCAAGACCGAGAATTACGCCGGAGTGCGGCCGGTGCCGCTGGCGCCGTTTGGGTCGAAGGTGGTGAGCGAGCTTCTGTCGTAGGGTAGGCGGCCCGCCTGCCGTACTTCGTGGGGTAGGCGTCTCGCCTGCCGTATTCTCTGCAATCAGAATTTACCATGCCCGCCCTCAACCCCGACAAACCGACCCTCCTCTACCAGCTCCTCTTCCAAGGCGCCTGGCCCACGTCCGTCGCCTTCCTCGGCTCGTCGCAAAAGCTCGCCGCCGCCAACCGGGAAGGGCAGATTTTCGTTTGGGACCTGCCCGAGAAGGCCGAAGGCGAGCCGGCCGACAAAGAGTTTTCCGGGAAGGAACGCGAGAAGCTGAACGTCCCGCCCGTGCGCAGGCTGGACGGCCACACGAACGGCGTCACGCGGCTGGCCGCGTCGGCCGACGGAAAGCTGTTGTTCTCGTCGAGCCTCGACCGCTCGGTCCGCATCTGGGAGACCGCGGCTGAAGCGTCCGGCAAGGCCCAGGCCGTGATGGACGCCGAGTCGCGCGAGGAAGACTTCAAACGCAACCGCAAGAAAGAGGTCCTGGAGACGCCGGGCGCCGATGTCGAAGTGCAAACCGCCTGCCATGTCCTTGCCGGCCACGACGACTGGGTCAACACGCTCGCGTTGTCGCGCGACGGCTCGCGGCTGATCAGCGGCGACGGCAAGTCGCTGGCGATCGTGTGGGACGTGGCCGGCCGCAAGGAAATCGCGCGGCTGGCCGGCCACCCGTGGAACTGGATCGTGGCGGCGGCCCTTTCGCCCGACGGCAAAACGGCCCTGCTGTCCGAATACCGCTACAAGCGCGACGATTTCGACATCCCGGCGGCCGGCCTGAAGCTCTCTAACGTGGAGGACGGGTCGCTGAAGCTCGACCTCTTGAAGGTGCAGTTCCCCAAGCTCGACCCGGCCGACACTTCTTACGGCGGCGCCCAGGGCTGGCGGAAGTTCGTCGCCGGGGGACTCGTCGCGGCCGACTTCTCGTCCGACGGCAAGCTCCTGGCCCTCGGCCAGGGCGGCGAAACCGACACCGGGAAGGTCCACGTCGTCGAGGTCGACGCAGGGAAACTGCTGCGGACGATCTCCGGCCATCAGTACGGCGTTACCGACGTGAAATTCTCCGCCGACGGCCAGCACCTGCTTTCCTGCGGCCGCGACACGACGCTGCGCGTCTGCCAGGTCGAGGACGGCAAGGAGCTAAAAATCCTGGGCAAGCCGCGCGGCGGGCAGTTCAAGGACTGGCTCGCCGCCCTGGCCCTTTCGCCCGACGAGACGCACGTGGCCGCGGCGGACATTAGCGGGATGGTGTCGGTGTGGCGCATGTAGCCATCACGCACCGCGTGATGCGGCCGCGTGTCGCGACTCCAGCGCATCGATCGTTACTGCTCCCGCGCCCCAAACGCCCCCCGCAGCATCGCCAAACTCTTCGGTAGCGCCGTCGCCGGGTCTTCCTTCCCCTCGAACTCCAGCGACACGTAGCCGCGGTAGTGGTGCTTGCGCAGAATCGCCGCGATGCGGTCGTAGTCGAGTTCCAGCGAATACCACAGTCCCCCGCCGTAATAGGTCTTGGCCTGCACGAGCACGGCCTTCGCGGCGAGCTTTTCCAGCTTCTCGTAGGGGTCCTCCAGGAAGTTGCCCGTGTCGAGCGTCACTTGCAGCCAGGCACCGTCCAGGGCCGACAGCAATTCGGCGATCTTGCGGCGCGCCTCGTCGTTGCCGGCGCAGGCCTCATCCAGATAGGCCGCTCGCTCCGCGGGCGACGCGATTTCCAGGGCGCGATCGAAGACGGCGCGAATGTCGATGGCGGGCTTCGTCACGGCCGGAATTCCAAAAAAAATCGCTTGCCTCCACTTTACAGTGCGACGTCTCAACCCTAGTTGTGCCATCCATTCCGCTGATTTTCCAGCACACGAACCCGAAGCGCGAGCGAGGGAGACCCTGGTTAGATGTCGCGTGAAGCATCGGGGATTGCACCCTCGCTGGCGCTTCGGGTTAGTGTACATCCTGACCGGCTGCCCGAAGCTCGCGCGCCAGCCAGGCCTTCGCATAGACGAAGTGCCGGTTGGCGGTCCGGACGGAAATCTTGAGGGCCGCGGCGGCCTGTTCAATTGTCAGGCCGGTGAAATACCGCAGCTTCACGACTTCGGCCGCCGCCGGCTCTTCCTGGGCGAATCGCGAAAGCGCTTCGTCGAGCGCCAGGAGCTCTTCGTCGGGATCGGCGGCGGTCCGGGGATCGGCGACGTCCAGGTTGGAAAGCGCGATCCGCTTAACCTCGCCGTCGTGGCGGATGCGCGCCTTTCGCCGGGCGTTTTCCACAAGGATTCTGCGCATGGCCTCGGCCGCGGCGGCGAAGAAATGCCCGCGGCTGTTCCATTGGGCCGGATCGCCGGCGAGTTGCTGAGCAGACGGCGGCAATGCGTCATCGGAATCGCTGGGGGCGTCACGTGCTCCGCTCGCCACCAGGCGCAGGTAGGCCTCGTGAACGAGGGCCGTGGCCTGCAGCGTCTGGCCGGGTTTTTCGTGGGCCAGTTTCTGCGCCGCGAGCTTGCGGAGCTCTTCGTAAACGAGCGGCAAAAGCTGTTCGGCGGCGTGGGGATCGCCCTGTTCGATGCGCGCCAGGATGTGAGTGACGTCGGTCATGGCGGCGCAGTCAGAACAGGTCAATCATCTGCTGTCCGCCGTGCTCGGGGTTGCCAATCAGCCGCTGGTTGATGGGGTCGACGACCCAGTCTAACAACTCCAGAGGCACCTGGCCGATCAGCGCGGGACAGTCGTCCGGCACCTCGGTGACTTCGACCTTGCAGTCGCGGCCCTGCACGGTGAGTTGCACCACGGAATAGACCCCGAAGGTGCCCAGGCCCATCGCCGTGCGGCCCTGGCGATTGCGGACGAACGTCAAGCCCAATTGTTGAATCAATCGTCTCGGAAGCGAGAGCATCGTCGCCCCGGTGTCGACGACGGCGTCCCGTAAATCGACGCTCCGCACCTGGTCCGGCGGACGCAGCCCGCGGCGCACCTCAAACAGATCTTCGAGATTCTCGATCTTAGCAGGAACGGCGACCTTGCCCATAATCGGACCTCTCATTGACATTTGCCTGCTACTCGCGCGGCAAGTGTTGTCGCGCGCGTGCCTTCGCCAGCCGCATCAAGTGCTCGATCTTCAGAAAGTAGTCGAGCTCGGCGGCTTCCTCCGAGGACAAGCCGTCTGTCTTCTGCCGGCGGATCAAGTCGGCGACCTTCTCCTTGGTCAACGCGGAGGGCTGAAACGCAATCAGGCTGCTGGGAGTCGTGCCGGCCGCGATGAAGTCGACGAATTCCTCGTACGCGAGAGACATGGTCGTTACCTCCTCGGCGGAACATCGCTCGTTCCTCCTGCTCAACCTACTCCTGCGCGCAAGGGAAAGCAAAGCCTGCGGAGAATCCAGCGTGTTAGCACTACAGCGCGGGTTTGGAGCTGACGTGAATCTGGGTAAGACCGTTTCTCAAGTTGGGGGCTGTGGGTGACGGGCGATCTTCCCCATGTTGTCATGGTTCGTGAACCCGCGCTGTAGTGTTAGGCGCTGAACATCTCGTGCAGCACGTCCAACACCCGGGCCGATGTTCGCGGTTCCAATCGGCCCAGCCTGCGCACGAGGCGTGCGCGATCGACGGCGCGGAGTTGGTCCAGCGCGACCTGCCCGGACTTGCCCTTGAATTTACAGGGGATTCGCGTCGGGTAGGGGCGGCCCTGCGTCGTCATCGGCGCGACAATGACCGTGCGCACGTACTGGTTCATCTCGTTCGGCGAAATGACCAGGCAGGGGCGCGACTTCCGCATTTCCGCGCCGATCGTCGGGTCGAGGTTCACGAGCCAGACGTCGAAACGGTCGATCACCACTGCCACTCTTCCTCGTCGAATCGCGTGAGCGAGGGCGGCGCATCCAGCGGGGCGTCGTCGCCGCGATCGGCCATGTGGCGAAACGCCTCGGCCCAACCCGCGCGAGGCCGCCTAGCGCAGCGAATCACCAGCGAGCCGTCCTCGGCGCAGATTTCCACCTCGCCGGAAAGCCCGGTCTGCTCCAGGAGGGGCTTGGGGATGCGGATGCCCCGCGAATTGCCGATGGCCACGATGCGAGTTCTCATGCGATTGACCATGTAATTACAATGTAGCTACTTGCCGGCCGCCTGGCAAGTCCGGCTCCCGAGTCGGCCGCCAGCACAAAAACAACGTCCCGGTGCATCTCGCGGACGCACCGGGACGGGTTTGCCTGCCAATATGGATTGGGTGCCCCGGCAAACTTACAGCAGCTCGCCGATCGGTTCCCGGTGATCGAGCAAGTACTGCGGGCGGCCGTTGGGATCGATCAAGGTCGCGCCCACGTCCACCCCAAGTTGCCGGTAGACGGTCGCAAACACCTGCTGCAAGTGGACCGGACGGTCCTTCGGCTCCTCGGCCAGGCGGTTCGTCGAGCCGATGACCTGGCCCGTCTTGAGGCCGCCGCCCGCCAAGAAGAAGAACGTCGCCCGCGGCCAGTGGTCGCGGCCCATGCCGCTGTTGACGCGCGGCGTGCGGCCGAACTCGCCGGACATCATGAGGATCGTGTCCTCGAGCATGCCGCGGGAATCGAGGTCGTCGATCAGGGCCGCGAGCGCCGCGTCGAGCGGCGGCAACTGCCGGCGAAGCTGGTTGAAGTTGTCGCCGTGCGTGTCCCAGCCGCCCCACGACAGGCCGACGAACCGCACGCCCACTTCCAGCAGCCGCCGCGCCATCAGGAAGCGGCGGTTCTCGTCGTACTTCTTCGTGCCGTAGGCCTCGACCTGCCGCGGGTCCTCCTTCGACAGATCGAGCGCGTTGGCCAGCTCGGCCGAGGTGATCACGTCCACGGCACGCTGGTTGAACGAGTCCATCGCGTCCATCATGCCCTTGGCGTCCACGTCGCGCCGCAGGGCGTCGAGGCCCTCCAGCAGTTTCTTGCGGTCGTTCAGGCGATCGACCGTGATGCTGCGCTGCAGGCGCAGGTTCTCGCGGCCCGGGCCGTCGGGGCGATAGGGTCCGTGGATCGAGCCCAAAAAGCCCGGCTCGCCGAAGCCCGTCAGCGAGACGAACGTCGGAGCGTTGCCGTTGCTGGGTCCATGCACCTTTGAGAGCACGGCGCCGATGCCCGGCCGGCCGCCGATCGTGCGCAGCGAACTCTCCGACCAGCCCGAGTCCGACTGGTTCTGCGAGTGTTCGTCGCGGACGCCGGTGATCGAGCGGACGACGGCGAACTTCTCGCCACGCTCCGCCAGCCTGGGGAAGTGCTGGCAGATTTCCATGCCCGGCACGGTCGTGGCGATCGGGTGGAACTCGCCGCGGAACTCGAGGGGGGCCTGCGGCTTGAGGTCGAACATGTCCTGGTGCGAGGGCCCGCCCGGCAGGTAGATGTTGATGATCGACTTGCGCGAGGGCCGCTCGCCGACGCTCCCGGCCAGCGCCTCGGCCCGCAGCAAGTTGGCCAGGGTGAGGCCGCCGACGCCCAGGGCGCCGATCTTCAAGAACCCGCGGCGGGAAACGCCGTCGCAAAACTGCTGCGACCGACCGAAGATCGTGAACATGGCGGGCTCCTCATTAGCGCATTCGATCAGCGATCCGTATTCTTGTCTTGTGCTGTGGCTGTGGCTGGGTCGGTGGGGCACCCGGTACTCCGGGTCTGGGTCCGCCCCCAGCCGCTCCGCCGACGGCCAGACCAAGCCGATTCTGAGCTTAGCGGTCTGGCGACCTTAAATCAACATCCCCCGATACGTTTTCTCGTCGCTTGCCGGTTCCCGCACGAGAGAATTGATCCTCAGACGAAGATTGTTACGCAGGCCGCGCAACTCCCCGCAGCCACGGCATTTGCCGAGGGGACCGCCGGCGTCGCACAAGGCGATTCTTGCGCCCGCGCGTCAAGCCTCAAATGCCGCTGGCGGGGAGGGTCGGATTGCGTATAATGCGATGCTTGCCGCCAGACGGCACACGACAAACGAAGCGTTTGTGCCCTGGACGACGCACACGGAGTGCCGACTACGGCCGGCTTGGGGGTGTAGCTCAGTTGGTTTAGAGCGCCAGCCTGTCACGTTGGAGGCCGCGGGTTCAAGTCCCGTCACCCTCGCTGAAAGCTCCGCCGAAAGCACTTTCGGGCGGAGTTTTTGTTGCGCGGCGGACACTCGCTGCCAAGTAAAAGAAAACCCACGGGATGCAACGATGCAACCCGTGGGCTTGGGAGATTGCCACGTCACCCAAAGTCGTCCGGGCAGGTCACGGCGAAGCCGTCGCGGGCGCTTCCTGCGCCACGAGCCACACGAACCCGTGGTAGCTGTACGGCGAGCGGCGGATTTTCGACGCCGCCTCGGACAGCTCCTTGAGTTCCGGCCTGACCTTCTGGCTCATTTCGCTCATCTTGCGGCGCAGCTCGGCGATGCGGTCCTCGCGCTCCGCCTTTTGCTCGTCGGTCTCGTTCTCCGGCGCCTGGAGCAACTTCGCCCACTCCTCGCGGAGCTTGTTGGCGCCGAGATTCTCGAGGGCCTTTTGATAGCGCGCCAGCGCCTCTTCGTACTTTTTCTGCGCCTCTTCCTGGGCCTTCTTCTCCTCGGCCGTCAGTTCGGGCTCTTGCTCCTTGGCCATGGAGAAGTCGCCCACCAAGAGGTCGAGCTTGCCGTCGCCGTTGAAATCCGTCACGCAGACCTTCGTCCGCGTGCCGCACGCAGCGGCGCTGGCCTTGTCGGGATTGAAGCCGTCCTTGTTGGCCGCCAAGAGCACGACGCCCTCGGCCAGCGCCGGCTCCTGACTCGAGCCTTGGTTGCGATAGAAGATCACGCTGCCGTCGCCGGCACCGACGACCAAATCCAGCCGCCCGTCGCCGTCCCAGTCGGCCACGGTCGGCCCGGCATCGCCGTGCCCGACGCGGATTTCCTTCCCGCCGGCCGAGAGCTTTTGGCTCTTGCCGTAGGAAGGCTCCTTGCGCGTCCCTTCGTTCGCGACAAGATACACCTCGCCGCTGATGTTGCCGATCACAAGGTCCAGATCGCCGTCGCTGTCCCAGTCGGCCGCGTACACCGCCGCCGCCGCGCCGACGTTCACCGGCTTGTCTTGGTCGTTCTTGATGATTGTCCCCTCGGCGAACGTCCCGTCCGCCTGCCGCTGGAAGAGGTACAGGTCGCCCGGGCTGTACGAGCCGGAGATGATGTCCACGAGGCCGTCGCCGTCAAAGTCCACCAACTGTGGACCGAAGCCGATGCATCAGCCCGAGGGGACGATGGCGTCCTTCCCTCCGGCCTGAAGGAACTTGAAGTCGGCGAACCTGGGCTGCGCCGTCGTGCCGTGGTTCTTGTAGACGCGGAGCTTGCCCTCGCCGAACTGGCCGACGAGCAGGTCCTTCGCGCCGTCGCCGTCGATGTCGGCATAGCAGGGGGCCGCGTGACCGATCTCCACGTCGATCGCCTTGCCGTCGGCGAGGATTTTTTCGGGCGCGCGGAAACCATAGGCGGACTTGGCCGCCGCTTCATCGGCCGAAAGCGCCAGAAGCGCCGAACAGGCCAGAGCGCTCAAAAACATAAAGGGCCTCCTGTGACTGGGGACGTGCGTGTGTTTTGCGACCGGCAGGTTGATTCTACGCGGCCACGACGACGCGGAAAGACGAAAGCCAGACAATCCATCGAAGAGATTCTCCGGCGACTTGCCTGAAAGTTTTGTCTGCAAAGAGCAGCCAAAACTGTGAGATTGTTACCGTGCACCGCCGGCGGCTGCTTGCTTGTCGCCGGCTCGCCAGCGCGATCCCACGAAACTCAGACGCTCGACCGGCGCAAGTCCAGAATGCCAAGCCGGTTCATTCAGCCCGTCCCATGCAGTAGAATCGCGTCAAAACGCCCCCCAACCCCGACCCTCCCCCGGAAAGGGGGGAGGGGGCACATGACGAAAGCCACGTATAAAGACGCCGGCGTCGATCTGGCGCTCTACGACGATGCGATCGAGCGCATCCAGAAGCTCGCCGCCCGCACCTATTCCCCCCGCGTGCGGAAGCTGGAAGACGGCTTCGCCGGCCTGTTCGACCTCGACTTCGCCAACCGCCTCTTCTCCCGCCACTACAAGCACCCGGTGCTCGTCTCCTGCACCGACGGCGTGGGCACGAAGCTCAAGCTGGCCACGATGGCCGGCGTCAACGACACCGTCGGCATCGACCTGGTGGCCATGAGCGTCAACGACTGCATTTGCCTGGGCGCCGAGCCGCTCTTCTTCCTCGACTACGTCGCCATGTCGCACGACGACCCGCCCCTATTGGAGTCCATCGTCCGCGGAGTGACCAACGGCTGCCTCGAGGCCGACTGCGCCCTCCTGGGCGGCGAGACGGCCATCATGCCCGACCTCTATGCCCGCGGCGACTACGACTTGGCCGGCTTCTGCGTCGGCGTCGTCGAGGAAAGACGCATCATCGACGGCTCGGGCATTGTGCCGGGCGACCTGGTGGTCGGCGTGGCCTCGAGCGGCCTGCACTCCAACGGCTACAGCCTGGTGCGAAAAATCGTCTTCGAGATGGCCGGACTCAAGGTGACCGACGAGGTCGAAGAACTCCGTCCACCCGCCCGGCAAAAAGAACTGCCCCTTGATCCGCCGCCGACGGTCGGCCAGGTGCTGCTCACCCCCACGCGCATCTACGCCCGGCCCCTGCGAAAGGTCCTCTCGCACTACAAAGTGAAGGCCGTCGTTCACGGCCTGGCGCATATCACCGGCGGCGGCCTGGCCGACAACCTCGTCCGCATTTTGCCGGAGACGTGCTGCGCCGTCGTAAAGCGCGGAAGCTGGGACGTGCCGTCCGTCTTTCCCTGGCTAAAGCGCCTGGGCAACGTCGATCAAGACGAGATGGAGCGGGTCTTCAACATGGGCATCGGCTTCGTGTTGGTCGTGAGCGATTTCTTTGCCGAGAGCATCCGCCACCAGCTCGCCGACGACAATCTGGCGAGTTGGATCATCGGGCGGATCGAGGAAGGGGAGAAGGCCGTGCGACTCGATTCGTAGGGTAGGCGGCCCGCCTGCCCTTCGTCGTCGCCGGGCGGCTCGCCTTCCTTCGCCCCCTCCCCCGTGTACTCGCGGGGAGGGTCGGGGTGGGGGCCGCGTACCCGCGCGGGGCACGCGCCGCACGCGAGAATGTGGAATGCAATGCGGAAGGGGGGGAGGTTGTGCTGCCGCCATGAAAGCCAAACCCCGCCACGTTCACGACTCCCAAGTTCGCCGCCCCGGCGACGCGGCGCGCAAAGGCGTCGATCAAGCTGCCGCGCTGATTGTGTACGCCGTCTCCGGCGGCACCGGCCGCACCGCGCAGTTCGTCGTCGAGGCCGCCCTCTCCCAGTTCGACAACCCCGCCGTCAAAGTCGAAATCCGCCCGCGCACCCGTACCGCCCAGGCCGCCCGCGACGTCGTCCAGGAGGCCGCGCGCTCCGGCGGCGTCATCTGCCATACGCTCGTGGCCCCGCCCGTCCGCCGCGCCTTGATCCAGGAGGCCGAGCGGCAGGCCGTCCCCACGTTCGATCCGCT